>JBBREZ010000349.1:0-7491 GCA_038225095.1 Caldilineales bacterium | reverse complement strand
TCGGCTGCGGTTCGACAAGCTCACCGCACGGGCCTGAGCGTTCGACGACTCGACTGAGATCGCCGAAGTCTGAGCTCACGCCGAAGTCTTACCGAAGGCCGCGTCGAAGCCTGCTGGGAGGGGACTGTTGAGGGACAGAAGAAGTGGCTTGGGCTGTCCCGTGACATCGCTGCCCTTCCTAGGGGAGGGGTCAATAGAAAAACCGAGTCTAGATCAGCGACTGACTTTGGTCTGCTGCTGACCGAACGACAAGCAAGCCTTATTCTGGCTGTTCGGTACGCAGTTGCAACCAGAGGAGCGGCAACAACATGGCGATGAATACGACGACAACCGGACCTAGGTTGTGCAAAGAGTCGCGCAACTGGTTGGCGCCAGGAATCGCGCCCATGCCATAGAGAATATAGGCAGAAAGACCGAAAATCGTCGCCCACAACATACTGCGCACCAACGTATGCCGCGGCAGAATCCAAATCTGCACAATCAGCAACAAACTAAGGGTAATCACAATGGTCAGCAAGGCAATGACGAGCGTGATCAGGTTGACGCGCCGCGTCTTAGTTAATGGATTATCTACCGAAACAGAATCACCATTTTTTTGGATGGGCCCAGCAACTGCGGTGGGCCGAGTGGGTGTCACAGTGGCGGTCGTCGTCACGGGGGCGACCATAATGGCGGGTATCGTTTGGGTTGGCGTGATTGTACTATCTACACTTTTGCCCTGAATGTTAATCAGGATAGTTTTGCTGGTAGACGCGGCTTCACTGCTGGCGGATAGGAGCACCCCGCCGGGCCGATCAAGCAGAATGTCGCGCAGCGCAATGCCATTATGGGTGGTCACAGGGTCAAGGGTCAAGGCAATCGGATCGCTTTGATATTTTACTCGAAAATTGACCAAGGTATCGTCATGCACCGCTTTACCATTATAATCAAGCACGGGCCCAACGCTAAGCCGCATCGTCTCGCCAACATTCAATGGACGTTGGGTCTCGTTAGCGCCAGACGGTGTTATTTCTTGATTCCCCAGCATGATATTCAGCTCAAGTGAGCGGCTAGGATCTGGCTTTAACCTTTCTGTCAGCGCGCCAAAACGCGTCCCCGGCACATCTACAGGCGGTGCACCGGTGGGTGGATAACTGCGAAAAAGCGCGCGTACCGCACTTTCCAAGAAAGGTTGCGTTTTGCTATACACCCCAAAATAGGCGGTAAGTTTGCTAATTTCTGTTGCGTCGAGAAAATAGGGTGCATTCAATGCGAAAACGATCACATGCTTGTTGCCTAATTGCTCACTGCGTTCGTGTAAAAATTGTTTCACAATATCACTATTGGCATGTTGGGTGGGATCAACATCCAACATCGCAAAAATCAGCCAATTTGAGTCACTAATTAAACGTTCTGTCTTTACATTCTTATCTAAGTCTGGCCCGGACGATTCCGCCCCTTCACCAGCCTGCTCATCTGTGGCTATTTCACGCGTTGGTGTAATTACCGCTGTGATGGTGGGGGTGATGAGCGTTATAGTAGAAGTAACTGTTGTCGTATTTTTGCTCGTGGTATTGAGTAGTTCCGCCAGATCGGCAAACGTCCGGCTCACCACTTGATTGGTGTGCAACTGACCGGTGGCATTCGAGCCATACCAGGTATCAATGATCTTGGCCATCGCATCTGGCCCGAGCGCAGCCTCAATTGTACAGTTGTCACATTCGCGCAAAAGACGACTGTCACTAAAAATCAACAGATGATCGGTCTCACCAGGCGCGGTAGGCAGCGCCTCGGATAACTGGGCGGCATCGGGGTAGAGAATTGTGATTGATTCGCGCGCCACCTGCTCCATAATTTTATTCGCATCTTTACGATTAGCCTCATTTAAGCTGTTTAGATCCGATTCTTTCACCAACACCTTCGCCAACGGGATTAACGGCTGATTGGCAGCTGGTGATAACGTGGTCGTCAGTGTGCTAGTGGTAGAAAGCGTGGCGTTGAGCGAATTTCCACCCGCATAGAGCCGCAATTTGAGCCGCAAAATGCGCCGCAAAGACTCATCCACATGGGTCGTAAAATCGGGATCGCTGGCATAGCGCGCTTGAAAAAAATTGATGGTCTCGATCATATGTTGCTTGCGGGTGGGCCAGTCCAGATTAGATTCTGGCTCACTTAGATAGAGCAAATCGTGGCCGGCTGTGAAGGCATCTAAGGCCACAAGGTGATGCGGAAATACTTTCAAGGTAGCATCATAATAGCGACGCACCGCAGGGACGCCCAAGGAATCACTCATCAAGAGGCCGCCGCCGGTATGCCAATCCTTAAAATCGCCCTGATTGACGATCATATTGAGTTCTGGTGCCAGACTAAGTGGCCCCGCGCGACCAGGGCTAGTGCCTTGCAAGGCACTATAGCGGGTGTGGCCAGACATCATACCGTCCGCAGCACCGGGATCGCCATCTGGCCGCAAGATCGTCGATGTTTGCCGGGTCACGTTGAAAAATGGTTCAATCGCTACGTTGTGCAACTCGGGCAAGGTTTTCTGAACGGTGGCTACTTCTTGATTAGGCAACCGATCCACATCGCCTTGCCCGGGAAAGTGGCGCACGATCGTGGCGACGCGATCAGCACTGCCTTCGTGGATGCCGGTGATATATGCATGCGCTAAAAGACTTACCCAGTACGGATCGCCACCAAAGGACTGAACGCCCAGTGTACCGACACTATCGGTGCGTGGTTTTTCGACTACATCTAAATTGGGGCCTAGCACCATATTGACACCCACCGCGCGCAACTCGCGCCCGACAATTTGGCCAACTTTGCGCGTCAAATCCGGGTCCCAAGTGGCGCCTAACGCCAGTTGCGTAGGCAGCGGTGTGAAACCGCGGCGCAGGGCAGTCATCGGCAAGTCATCGCCAGCCTGCTCGACGGCAATCAGCAGCGGCAGATTCAAGGGAGCAACATTTGGTTTGACGGCCAACAAAACAGTGCCAGTGGGTGGCCAGGTTGTCGCCGTGATTGGGTTCAATGCACTTACAGCCGGCAATAAGTAGCCATAAGCAGTCGCCTGCAATTGGTTGACGAGCCGGGCAACCTGCCGCGGTGTATCTTCGCCTTTGGCATTGCTAAAATTGCGCGTTGCTGGGCTGAGCACCACGCCACCTACGTGGTAGGTGTAAATCAATTGCGCAATGTCACTGTCCAACCCCGTTTCGTTGCCATCGAATGTAATCACAAATAGCTGTCCCACGCGTTCAGCCGGGCTCATTCTGGTCACCAATGCGTCAATTTGTGCCGTAAGCGCCGCATTTTCTGCATCGCTCATGCGCACGGCAACGGTTGGCACTGGGGGGATCGTACCGTTCGAAGCGGTAGACGTAACAACCCCAGTGCTGTCCTGTGCACGCAAGGCAAAGGTGGAAGGCGCTAAAAGCAGCGAAAGGCCCACTAACACCAATACAGTCCGATGCAGGAGCACATGATATGAAATTATGCGACAGTCGTTTCTATTTTGATAAACGTAATTAGTCAAAGTAATTCGGTTAATCGAAATTTAGGCAAAAATTCGGTTATGTTGCCACAATAATAAATCGCTTGCATTGTATCAGAAAAAGATTGCTATCCTGTTGACAAAAGCTTTCAAGCATCTTACAGATTTTTACTATTGGTTGTCATGATTCTCCAAAATAGCATATCTTCAGGTTGATCGCAAGTGGAAGTTAGCGGCGTTGAGGTATGAAGGTGTCTAAGCCACAGGGCTGACAAAATCACTCAAAAGTATAGGTGTAGTATAGCTATCGTAGCTTTCAGCGTCAAACTAGCGCAAGCTGCAAGCATATAGAACTTAAATTTGCCACACCAAAATTACAAATCACAAATACAATCTACTTAAATTTATGTTTTTGAATAATAAAAATCATGTTTTACGGCAATACGAAGGATTTGAGCCAGGTACACGATTCATATAGTAGGAAATTATCATCAATAATGGCTGTGGTACGCAAGGAAGGGCTCGGTACATTTGATAAAATAAAATGTTCCCGCTATACTGAGCATACCGGTTTAACCTTGTCGCGTGGCAAAGTACTCAAGTGCGTAACTGCTTGTGATAGTCCGGTATGATTTTGTTGGTCTTGAAATAAAGGAAGAATATGTACGAGCTCAAACCTCTTACTGATGTCAATAATCCTAATGATGGCACTGGTTCACAAAGCACTGGGCAACCGGAAGGGCTAGAGCCCAAGCGCCCCTCTTTGATCCAGGCTATGTTACAAGAAATCGTCCAAGTTGTGCTACCGGCCCTTTTATTGGCGTTGATCGTCCATCTGTTTTTGGCGCAAGCCACGGTCGTTTTTGGCCAGAGTATGGAGCCCAATCTATCAGCACGCCAGCGTTTGATCATTGATAAGATCAGTTACCGTTTTCATTCGCCAAACCGTGATGATATTATCGTCTTAAAAGTGCCGTCGATGGATGAGTTGCTCGTGAAGCGCATTGTCGGTTTGCCCGGTGAAACAGTGGAAATTCATAATGGCTTGGTTTATATCAATGGTCAGCCATTGCCCGAATTGTTTAAGCACGATGAGTCCAATCAAAATATGGAGCTGACGACTTTGGGCCCCTTAGATTATTTTGTATTGGGCGACAACCGCGGCAACAGTAATGACAGTCGCGTTTTTGGTCCGATCAAACGTGGCTACATTTTGGGGCGCGTTTGGCTACGTTATTGGCCGCTTGACCAGTTAAAGTATTTCTAACCGTAAAACAGCTAAAGCCGCCATGAACTCCCGACGCTGGAGTAATGTCACCAAGATAATTGTGGCGACCACTTTGGTCGTCCTCGTCATCGTATTAGTGGTGACATTTCGGGCGATGATCGCTCCGACGATCGTCGCCTTTTTGCTTGCCTTCATTCTGAGCCACCCGGTTAATTGGCTGCAACGCCACACCGGTTGGGCGCGTGGCGCGGCCGTTGCGGTGCTCTACGTTGTCATCATTGCTGTGCTAGCCCTCATGCCCGCCTTGTTTATTCAGCGCGCAATGGGCTTGCTTGCCTCCTTACAGCACACGCTAGAGGATTTGGTCATTAGCATGCGGAGTGCACAGGCTGCTCCGCTTTTTGCTTTTGGCAATTATCACTTGTCGGCAGCGAACCTTTTGCAACGCATTAGTGATGTGTTACAGAATATCTTGATTTTGGCCACCGCCGATCCGCTTTCCCTGTTTCGCGGGGTAACGACCGGGATTTTAACAATTGTTTATGTCCTTGTCCTGAATTTTTGGCTACTCAAGGATGTCCATAAGCTCAAAAAACTCATCTTTGAACAGATTCCAGGCGACTATCAAGAAGATATGCATCGCCTGGCCCAAGAAATCGCCACCGTCTGGAACGCTTTTTTGCGCGGTCAGCTGGTGCTGAGTCTTGTAGTTGGTGTGTTGGTTTGGATTGTGACCATGATCTTGGGCGTGCCGAATGCGGCTGGCTTGGCGCTTCTGGCGGCGGTCATGGAATTTATGCCGCACATTGGCACAGGGGTTAGCACGACGATTGGGACTGCGGTCGCCTTATTTCAGGGCTCTACCTGGCTGCCCTTGAGCCATCTTTCATTTGCGTTAATTGTGCTCATTTTCTACGTCGTGATCGCGCAGATGGAGCATGTATATTTGATTCCTCGATTCGTGGGTGGGCGTGTTAAATTACATCCAGCGATCACTTTCATTGGCATTATCAACGGGGCAATTGCGTTTGGCGTGCTTGGTGTGCTGTTGGCAACCCCGGTCATTGCCAGTGTGCGCGTTGTTATTGCCTATATTCGACGCAAATTATTAGACTTGGAGCCCTTTGACCCTTTGCCTTCCACAACCGGTGTACGGATTCGCGGCCTAATTGCGGGGCGTAAGATCGAAGCATTGATCTTCGATTTGGATGGCACATTAACCGTCCTAGATATGCAGTTCACGATTTGGGCAGTCAAACAGTTTCACTGGCTTGATCGAATCGTGCCGGCCAATCGGCGGCGCCGACTGGCCCAACGGCTGATGGTTAGTGTGGAGGGCACTATCAACTTTGCGATCAGCCAGTTATTACGCCTGGAATTGCGGCATGATCTGAAGCGAATGTTGCCGCTTTTCAACCACTTGCGCGGCTATACGTCGCCCGAGGCCATGAAAGTGCGGCCTGGCATCGTCGATAGCTTGCGAGAATTATCCTTACGCTATCGCCTCGGCCTGATCTCGACGCGCGATCGGCAAGTAGTGCAATGCTTTCTTAGAAGGGCTGGGCTAGACGAGCAGCTGTTCAAGGTGATCCTCACTTGCGAAGACGTGCGCCACCTGTTGCCCCACAGCGAAGCGTTGCGGCTGGCCGCCACCCAGTTCAATCTAGAACCAAACCTGTTGTTGATGATCAGCGATACAGATACAAATTTACGCGCAAGCCGCGCAATGGAAATGGCAACCGCAGGGGTGTTGTGGGGGTTAGGCAGGGCAGAAGATCTGCGCGATGCTGATTTGATTTTGGCAAGCGTGGTAGAAATGATGCAATGGTTATAGTTGTGGCGTCTGACAACCACTGCTTACTACTCCCCATTGGCCTCGAACCCAGTCTCATTCCGCTTTTGAGCAGTGGGAATAGAGCAGAAACTATAACGTCAGGCCCTGACTGGACGTTGGCAAACGATTGTATGCCACCTTGCATGCGTACAGAATTCTCAGGAATAAAATATAATTACGTAGCCTTAAATTACACGAAATCTATGTAAACGGCGCCACATGAATTGGAGAAAAACTGTTCAGTTATCCCTAATGCACGGAGGGGGTCACAAGGATGGTTGTACCAATGACGAGCACGCTGTGCGTTCCAAGGGAAATCGACAGAACTCACCTAGTTGGGTTAACGAATTAGCCGTGATAGCGAACTACTTTAGCGCGGCTTTGCAAACGTTGCTCCGAATGCCATTCGTCGAACGCTTGCCTAAATTGATAAGATGAGGTTTGATATGTTGAAGATTTTAATTAGTTATGATATGCAGACCGGCAAAGAGCGTGAATGCCAGGATTATTTAGTCAACAAATTGGCACCGGGTCTGGCTAAATTAGGGTTCCGTATTTCCGATGTCTGGTATACGATGTGGGGGGCTTCGCCGCAGATTCTCAGTGGAGGTGTGGTGGAAGATTTAGCCCAAGCCCAGAAAATATTCCAGTCTAGTTCTTGGGAAAAGCTAGCAGATGGGATGAATCCACTAACGGAGAATTTTAATGTACGCCTTGTCAAGTCCCTGGCGGAAGAGTAAGGCGATTCCAGGAAATAAATCTCTGCTTTCCACAGAATTTCCCTGGAATGGCTCGAGCTTTTCCAAATTGAATAGGGGATTTAATTTTTGGAAAAACCTCATAGAGCAAACAAGGAGAAGTCGCACAAACGTGGCGCGCGCACGCGCTTGTGCGACCGGACCGGCATGAGAGCATGCCTCCTCCGCGTTTGTGCCAAGTTGATTTGGTTTGTCTATAAGA
>JBBREZ010000348.1:0-7518 GCA_038225095.1 Caldilineales bacterium | reverse complement strand
TACTAGCAAAGTAACTACTACGACAACGTTAAATTAGAATGCGCCAAATCGCTTCTGCTGCAAGTACGGCATGACAAACCTGCGATTTGCACCTAATTTTCAAGAGAAACGAATCTAGTGAGTTCGTCGCCATTTTGCCGTTCAAATGTTAGCGTAAAATGGCCTAAAACCAGGTCACTACCACTGGTCGCTAATGTAACGTTGTCGTACTAGAATGGCATGGCTAAGTTGGGGTTGGAGCAACAAAAAACTCGTGCTTGACAAAATTGAGAAATTCTGATAAAATCCGAACAACGTTCAGAAAACAAACAGAGATTAAATTTTGATAATAAAAAAACCCAGCGAAAAACGCCACCAACGTACGCAGGAGGCCATTCTAGAGGCTGCCCGCCAGATTATTCATGAAGAAGGCGTTAGCGCGCTCTCGATGCGGTCAATCGCACAGCGCATTGACTATAGCCCGGCTGGCTTATACGAATATTTCGCCAGCAAAGAGGAAATAGTCGAGACGATCTGTGGGCAAGGTCATCACCGACTAAAAGAATATATGGAGCGGGTTAGCAAACAGTTACCTATTGCCGAATACTTGCGCGACATAGGACTGGCCTATATTGAATTTGCGGTGCAAAATCCCGATTTTTTCTTGCTTATGTTTACAAAAGTACCACCGATGTTGGCGACAAGTGAGTTTACACCAGAAGAGTTGAGAATGATGATGGAGCGCGGATTAATGGACGAAAACTCCGCCTTTGGGGTTTTGGTCAGAGGCATCCAACGTGGCGTACAAGAAGGTATACTGCCTGTACGCCACGACTTTGGTGTCATGCCAATGGCATTAGGTGCCTGGTCAATTGTACATGGGTTGGCCATGCTGAAGGTGACATTTTTGCAAAGATTCCAGACCGATTTCGGCATCGTTGAACGTGAAACCCTGCGTGCCTTTTATCAGGGTCTTACCATTGATTCGTTGTAGAAGTTAAATTTTTTTGGGCTTTACCGAACATTGTTCAGATAATGTACTTTATTCAAAATCAAGAAGTAGACAGATGCCACAACTATTCTCTGGGCGTTACATCGCTAAAACTGATGAGCCTTTTGTCTTCCTTTCAGGAGATATTGATGGTTAAAATTCTCTTTCAACTAGCCAATCTTTGGATCATGCCTTTTTGGGCGCTCATGATTTTTTTGCCGCATTGGCAATGGACAAAACGGATTATGGCTTCCCCGTGGATGGTAGCAGTGCTGGCGTTGGTCTATGCCATGTTGGTTCTGCCGCAGGCGATAGCGGTTTTGCCGTTGTTAGCGAACCCGACATTACCGGGGATCGCCGGCCTGTTGGGCACGCCAGCCGGGGCCGCAATTGGCTGGATTCACTTTCTGGCCTTTGATCTCTTTGTGGGCCGCTGGATCTATCTAGACAGCCGTGTGCGTAAGCTAAGCGCTTGGCTGGCATCACCAGTGCTCTTCTTGGTCTTGATGTTTGGGCCGTTTGGATTTTTACTGTATTGGGTTATCGGCGCAATCGCTAGTCATGGAAAAGTAAAACAAGCAGCGAGCGCCCTATGAATTGGGCCGTATTGATTAGTGCACTTGCCTTGTGTGCATAACAATTTTGGAGGAAAAATGACGACACAAATTATCCAATCAATTTCTGTAAGAAGCAACCGGTTAGCTTCATGGGTGCGCCGTGCCTGGGCATTCAATTCACTGCTCACCTTGGCCGGATTGCTGCATTTGCTCTTGATCCCGCTGCTCTTGCTAGCCTGGGCGCTTGATCCCAAGACGATCCTGGGCATGCCAGGTTGGATCAAGCCGCTTAAGTTTGCGCTTTCTGGCGGCATTTATTGTTTGACGTTCGTATGGTTGCTGACCTATGTTCAAGGCTGGCCGCGTCTGGTTAAATTTGCGGCCAATGCCACCGGCATTGCGTTGATCATCGAAACCTTGTTGATTACCATGCAGGTAGTGCGCGGGACAACTAGTCATTTTAACGCCAGCACTGTGTTTGATGGCGCGGTCTTCAGCACGATGGGCGCGTTTATTGTCTTGGTCGTCGTGCTCAACTTGCTGATTGCGATCCGCTTGATAGTACAGAAAATGCCCGATCAAGTTTTTGCGTGGGGATTGCGGCTGGGGATCTTGATTTCCTTTGTCGGCATGGCCGAGGCCGGATTTATGATTGCTGGACCAACACCTCCTCAACTAGCAGCCATGCAAGCAGGTCAACCAGTCACGGCGATTGGCGGTCACAGCGTGGGTGTGGAAGATGGAGGACCTGGATTGCCTTTTTTGGGCTGGAGCACAACTGGGGGTGATTTTCGGGTGCCCCACTTCTTTGGCCTACATGGCATGCAGGTATTGCCTTTGGTCGGTTGGTTACTTGCCCAACGGCGCGCTCGGTGCCTGTTTTCCACAAAACAAAGGCTTGGGTTGGTTTGGACAGCCGGCTTGGGTTATCTTGGGCTGGTGGGCATCCTGACATGGCAGGCATTGCGCGCCCAATCCGTGATTACGCCCGATGCTGCCACTTGGACTGCGCTAGGTCTGCTGGCAGGCGCTATTATCATCGTAATGGTTAGCATCGGGCTGCGAAGACAACCAAGCGCGACAGCGTTAGGGGTTTAATTGATTGGGCCGCGGTTGCACTAGGTGCTATTTTTCGCGCAGGTACTGCCAGGGGCGATTAGAACTTTGTAACCAAAATAGGCCGATCAACAAGAGTGATGTAACGAGCACACCTGATCCTGGATGGGCACAAGTTTGCGCCACCATCAGGTCATCCGTATTGAACATTTGCTCCATCATGGTAGAAGTCGATATCGGCAAACAATGCCCTGTCCATGGCAATACGAAGCCGACAAGCATAACCTGGGCGGCAATAAACAAAAGGATAGCCAACACAAATTCTACGGGCACACTGATCTTCTCTGGCGAACGGGGCATTCGATAGAAAAAGAGGGTAATACTGAGCATCACCAAACCAAAAGCAGGCAAATAAGCGCCAATCGTAAACGAGAAAATTTTGCGCCAAAAGCTGTGGCCACCAGACAACGTGGCGGCCCAAGGCATCAGCAAGCTTTCCGTTGCCAACACGGCCCAAAGAAAGAAAATTGACCAGACGAGTATCAGCAGCAATATCTGGCCTAAGGTGAGCAATGTCTGCACTGAGGCAGGCAATGATAACGGCGCATGGAGTTGTTTGGTTGACATCCTACAGTCTCCTATCAACAGTGTCATTCCTCGTTGATTGACATGTACGCTAGGCCCGGTTTACTACAAGGCAATGCGCAGTTTTAGAACGTCAAGACCAATAATAAAGTTCCATCTTTTGAGCGCTTACTAGAGAGACACGATGCCCGGCGAAAATCCTTCCCCTGCTGCATGAAAACAAGCAAGAAAACCCCATCGGTTAGGGTTCTAAAAGGCCAGAAGACAAATACAAAGCGGTAAGCTGACCAAGGCTTACCGCTTTGTATTTCTCATATTGATTAACCCGCAGTGGCGCTTACCGGCGCTTTCTTGCGCCTGCGGTTACCGGCACGGGCAGATCGCCCGAGATAGGCGGCACATCATCGCTGTTTAAGAAGCGATACACAATGCCACCGAGCACCGCGCCGATGATTGGCGCGACCCAGAAAAGCCAAAGTTGGGCGAGCGCCCAGCCACCGACAAACACGGCGACCCCAGTGCTCCGGGCCGGATTTACCGAGGTGTTGGTCACCGGAATACTGATCAAGTGGATCAGGGTAAGGCCCAGGCCAATCGCAATTGGTGCGAACCCTTGCGGTGCACGCTTATCAGTTGCGCCCAGAATGATGAGCAGAAACATAAGCGTCATCACCACTTCGGCGACCAGGGCGGCGAGTAAGGAATAGCCACCGGGTGAATGCGCGCCATACCCATTCGATGCAAAACCAGCCGCCAAGTCAAAGCCTGGCTTGCCGCTGGCAATCACGTACAATACACCACCCCCGACAATCGCCCCCAGCACCTGCGCGATAATGTAGGGCAGCAACTCTTTTGCTTTAAAACGTCCCCCGGCCCAAAGCCCGATCGAGACCGCCGGGTTTAGATGACAGCCGGAAATATGGCCGATTGCATACGCCATGGTCAGAACGGTCAGCCCAAAAGCGAGCGCCACCCCAAGGAAACCGATCCCAACATTCGGAAACGCAGCTGCCAAGACTGCGCTACCGCATCCCCCCAAAACCAACCAAAAAGTTCCAATAAATTCTGCGCTATACTTCTTCATTAGCTTTTCTTTCCTTCTCTTGAATTATGATGCTTTGCTCGGTATGACTCTCATGATAGAAAAATTTCATACCCCACCACTTAGGTGCATCTGCGCATAGTACCGCTCAGGCACCTAAGTGGATAAGAATCTGACAGCGAGAAGCTGTCTTCAAGGTAATATACTACAGGCGTAAAGCCATGTCCATTCATCAAAACGCAGATTTTCCTAGCTAAATCTATACGTAAAACCATGCACATGTTAGAAAGAATATCTAATCGAGCAAACCAGTAGAAGTCGCACAAACGTGGAGCGCGCACGCGCTGGTGCGACCGGACCGGCATGAGAGCATGCCTCCGCCGCGTTTGTGCCAAGTTGATTTGGTTTGTCTATAAGGTTGTCTATAATTTTATGTTACAAAGCTGGGTTCGCAATCACAATGGCAAGCTACACAAGCTCAGCCGCTTCAAAATCTTTGACGCAAGGGTATAGTTATGATAGAATGATTCTAAGTTACTGTTTTTCGCCCAAAATTTTACGTTATCTGGCCCACAAAAATTTCTATATTGTCGGAGGAATCGAAACATGTCCGAACGCAAGACGCTCACCACGGCGACTGGCATCCCGGTTGGTGACAATCAGAATTCGATCACGGCTGGCCCGCGTGGCCCGGTGTTGATGCAGGATTTCCATCTGATTGAGAAAATGGCCCATTTTAATCGGGAGCGTATCCCTGAGCGCGTCGTCCATGCAAAAGGCGCCGGCGCCTATGGCACTTTCACAGTCACAAATGACATTACTCGTTACACTAAGGCAAAGGTGTTTTCGAAGGTTGGCAAACAGACGCCAACCTTCACCCGCTTCTCAACCGTGGGTGGCGAAAAGGGATCGGCTGATTCGGCGCGTGACCCGCGGGGTTTTGCCACCAAATTCTACACCGAAGAGGGCAACTGGGACTTGGTCGGGAATAATACACCGGTCTTCTTTATTCGCGATCCACTCAAATTCAGTGACTTCATCCACACACAAAAGCGCGAGCCCCAATCCAACCTAAAGCCCGCTTGGATGATGTGGGATTTCTGGTCACTCTCCCCAGAATCGCTGCACCAGGTGACCATCCTTTTCAGTGACCGCGGCACCCCCAAAGATTTCCGCCATATGGATGGGTTTTCCAGCCACACTTTCAGCCTGATCAATGCTCAGAATGAACGGGTTTGGGTGAAATTCCACCTAAAGACACTGCAAGGCATTGAAAATCACACCAACGAAGAAGCGGTCAAGCTGGCGGGTGAAAGCCCGGATCAGGCGACCGAAGATTTGTTCAATGCGATTGAGCAGAGCGACTACCCGAAGTGGCGTGTCTCCATCCAAGTAATGACCGAAGCCGAGGCCGAGAATTTTTATGTCAACCCCTTTGATCTGACCAAAGTTTGGCCGCACAAAGAGCATCCCTTGATCGAGGTGGGCATTCTGGAATTGAATCGCAACCCACAGAACTATTTTGCCGAAGTAGAACAATCCGCCTTCTCGCCAGCCAATGTGGCGCCGGGCATTAGCTTCTCGCCCGACAAAATGCTGCAAGCGCGTCTGCTCTCCTATCCGGATGCCCACCGCTATCGCGTTGGTGTCAACTTTGAATCGTTGCCGGTCAACCAGGCCAAGTGCCCAGTCAATCATTATCATCGCGATGGGACGATGCGCTTCGATGATAATGGTGGCCCCGCGGTCAATTATGAGCCAAATAGCTTTGGTGGCCCGGTAGAAGATGCCCAATTCATCGAAGCGCCCTTCCCTGTGGATGGCGACGGCTACCGCTATGACCATCGCGCAGGCAATGATGATTATACCCAACCTGGGGATCTGTTCCGCCTGATGACGCCCGATGCGCAGGCCCGTTTGATCGAAAATATTGCCTTGCCATTGAGCACCGTACCCGAGTTTATTCAGCGCCGCCAGCTCGCTCATTTTTACAAGGCCGACCCGGCGTACGGTCGCGGGATTGCCGAAGCATTGAAGTTAGCCGAGGATGAGGTTGTGGCCGTAAATGGCCCGACCGCCCACCTTGAAGCGGTGGCTGCGGACGACTAAGCTTCTGGTACAGGAACCAAGTGTAGGGGTGAGGCAGGGCCAGCAGACCGAGAGGCTAACTAAGTTCAGGTGGCCCTGCCTCGCCTCTACACATATGTCATATAGGACTAGGCTAACAAAAAAGTGCCTCAGCCAGTTGGCTGGGACGCTTTTTTAATAGCAAATTACCAGATTGTAATTACCCGTTCCTGCCCAGCTTTCAATTTGTCACGGTTCGGACGCAACGCAAGGATCACGGAGAACAAGGCGATCACACCATATATCACGTAAGGCCAGGGTGATAATTGGTTCAACCACAAAACCAGAAAGAGGGCAAAGGCGCTCACGCCCACTGCCAGCGTACCAATCGAAGCCATTCGACTCCACCAAATCAAGAAGGCGCCAATCAGCCAAACCATGCCGCCCGCCAACGGCGAGATCGCCATCGTAGTCGCCGCCGAAGTAATGCCACCAGCGCCACCTTTAAACCCGTTAAAAATTGACCAATTATGACCAATAACGGCGGCGCCACCCGCCAGCGCTGCCGCTAATTGCAAAGCCGTCAGCCGCGCCGTTGCTACGTCTACATTCATAACCCCAGGCTCAGGGAAAATCATTGAGTATAGCGAACGAATCACCCACACCGCCACCGCGCCCTTGAGCGCATCGCCAATGATCGTAGGAAGGCCAGCTTTAAGGCCAGCTGCGCGCCAGGCATTCGTGCCACCAGTACGACCGCTGCCCACCGTGCGGATGTCGATGCCGTACAGACGGCAGACCCACAAACCCACCGGTATAGAACCAAGCAGATAGCCAATCATAGCGCCTAAAGGCACGAGAAGCCAGATCATGGTACGGTAGACTCCTTAATGGGATGCAGAGGTCGATAGTAAAAATAAAAGCGTAATTTAATAACAAGAGCATTTTTTACTGAAGTAGGTATCATACCCGCAAGCCGCAAAGCGCGCAAAGAAAAGACTAGCATAAACTAAAGCGTTTTAGTCACTGATGTTACGCAGACGCTCGCCCGTACAGCCACGAACTAGCGTGGCCCTGCCACTGGTGGACTGCGTAACATGACTTAGGCCAATCCAAAAAACAAATAACGATCCAGGGATCGAGACTTGACAGGAGGAAAGAGCCCCACCTGTCAAGTCGGTCGATAGTCTAGCCCGTATCCTTATTTATTTGGAATGGCCTAACACCGCTGCGCAAACCAA
>JBBREZ010000347.1:0-7537 GCA_038225095.1 Caldilineales bacterium | reverse complement strand
CTGAATATAGCCATCCTGGATCAGCGGGCGCGGCAGCCCTTCCACCAGTTCGCTCCACCAGGGCAGATCGACTGAATGATTTTCGAGCACTAAGAAGTTTTCAGTCGCCGCTGCGCAATGCACGTTCGCCAGCGCACAAATTGGTGAAGCCGCCATGTGCATCGCCATCGCCACGCCATATTCCTGCGCCATATCGCCAATCTTCTTGGTCTCCAAGATGCCGCCCGAAGAGGCCAGATCGGGGTGAATCACGCCCACCGCGCGCTTTTCCAGCAAGGGTTTGAAGCCTTCTTTCAGATAAATATCCTCACCGGTGCAGACCGGCGTGTCCACCGAACGCGCCAGTTGCACCCACTGGTCGGTGAACTGCCACGGGATCATATCCTCATACCAGGCCAAGGTATATTTATCCAAAGCCTTGCCAAGGCGGATGCAACTTTCCAGCCCGATATGCCCAAAATGATCGACCGCAAGCGGCACCTCATAGCCGATCTCAGCGCGCACGGCTTCGACATATTCGCACAGAATTTGGATCCCCTTGTCTGTAATCTGAATCCCGGTGAAGGGATGCATGATATGGCGACTTTCAACCATACCCGGCGGCGCGATGATTGTGTTGGGAATGCCCTGCAAAATGCCAACCCCCACGTCCATCTTCAGATATTTGAAGCCCTCGTCCATGCGTTTTTTTAGGCGCTTGCCCATTTCTGTGCCGTTGGGCACCGAATCGGTGTCGCAATAGCACAGAATTTTGTCGCGAAACTTGCCGCCAGCTAGTTGATACGCCGGCACGTTATACGCCTTGCCCGCCAAATCCATGAGCGCCATTTCAATACCACAGACGCCGCCAGCCTGCCGGCCATGATAGCCAAATTGCTTGATCTGGCGGAAAATTTTATCGACATTGCAAGGATTTTCACCGAGCAGGCGGCTTTTAAGTAATAAGGCATAGGTCTTGCTCGCACCATCACGCACTTCGCCATACCCAGAAATGCCCTGATTGGTGTCGATCCGGATGATGGAGCAGCGCATAGGCAGCCCGGCTAAATTGGCGACGCGCACATCTGTGATCTTCAAATCACTGGGGCGCGAATTAGGATTGATATTTTGTTCTAAGCTGCTCGTCACGTGGGTTACTCCTTATGAATGTTAGAATATTGAGTATATCATTATTCTAACATTCAACTGCCAAACCTAAAAACAAGCTTCTGAATACCAATTTCATCGTTTCTATAAAAGGGTTGTTTACTGCCAAAACTTAGATTATAATATGGATAACGCTGGGAGTTTTAATAGCGATACGGCGAGGGTTACAGTCAGGATTACAGTCTAGTAACATAATCCCCATGCCTGAAGGCAGGGGCTTTATCCCTGACGCTACTGATAGAAATTAATATCGGTAGTCGGGATGTATGGCGTAGTTACGGACGCCCTGCGGCTAATGTTCACCGCAGCGATGTAGTCTGCTAGACCAGAGAATCCGCAATCTACACAAAGGAATTTCGATTGACTCTTTCGATTCGCCTTATCAATATGCCCACAGCAAGGACAAGTACGCGACGTGTTACGCGGGTCAACCGCGGCAACAACGACGCCTGCAAGCTTTGCTTTGTACTCGATAAAGCTTCTGAGTTGGAAGAAAGACCAGCTATGCAAAGTAGCTCTCTGCTGCGTCCTAACCGTTACTCTATCGCGAATGCCACCGAGTTCTTCAATGGCGATAGCGCGCTTAGTGCCTTGCGCAGTTGCTACAATGCTTTTGCTGATGTTGTGATTTGTCCAAGTGGCAAACCGGCGTTCTTTGCCGGAAAGCTTTTTGAGACGACGACGCGTGGATTTAGTGCCTTTGGATTGAAGTTTCTGCCTAAGCAAGCGGTGACGATAGCGAACGTTCTTTACGGTCTTGCCCTGGTGGATAACACCGTCACTGTCAACAGCAATATTCGCAATGCCCATGTCAATACCGAGTACGCCTTCGACATCAAGCGGGGTCGGTTGATCTACGTTGCAGACCGCAAACAGGTAGAACACGCCGTCAATATAGCCCAAGTCGGTTTCACCCTGTTGGGTTTGCAACAATTGCCACTGGCGCTCACCGCAAACGAAAGGGATTGCCTGCCGTCCGCCCATTGTCCAAATCGTAACCGTGTGGCTTGGCAGTCGCCAGTTCAAAACCCGATCATCGTAGGCTATACCGCCCAATGGCTTAAACGTGCGTTGTGTTTGCTTGTCCAGCTTGTAGGCGTCGGCAACCTTAGAGATGCAACGCACAACCAATTGAGCCGCCAATCCGAACTGTTCGCGAATGGCGTGATAGGTGATTTTATGCAGGCTGAATTGCCCGAAGGTTTGCGTATCCCAAGCCTGTTGGCTGATCTGATTACAGGCAGCGTTGGCCGTCTCAAGGGTGATTTTGAGAAGTTCTGCCTGTTCTTTAGTCGGTTGCAATTTCACCTTTGCCGTCAATTTCATACCTGTAATTGTAGCACAGATGGTCGGTTTCTCAAAATATTGAAACGCGTACTGTGGAATTCCCAGCGCAGTAACGCTGGCTTTTGGCGCTTCAGGATCGAAGCGCATACCTCCCCATAGCTAAAGCTAGGGGCGGGTGCCCATCGGGCGCGAAAGGAGTTTTGATGAAAACGATTCAAATGACGATCGACGAGGGTTTGATCAACAAAATGGACGATGCCGTGCAAGCATTAGGCACCAACCGCTCGGCATAAATTCGGCGTCTGGTATGGAAAACCCCGCCCAGTGGGCTCCCGAAACGGGTTCACGCCTGAACTTAACATATTTTAACACTTTTATACAGCAAACGATGAATGAATTCATCGTTTGTTGTACTTTTTAAACAGCTTTTTGGATTAATTTGTTCTGCATTTCTACTTCAACCCGGTCGTCACCACGCCTTCCATGATATTTTTCTGGGCGATGAAGAACATGATTACTGGCGGAATGGTGTAAATGATGGCGGCGGCCAGTGTAAGCGTGACCAGAATGTGGCCGCTTGGGTCACCCGGATTTGAATAGGTGGGCGTCGCTAATTTGACCGCCAGGGTCGTCTTACTGTCATCCAGATAAATAACTGGGGCCAGCCAATCACCCCAAACGCCGACAAAATTGAGGATAAAAGAGGTGGCCAAAGCGGGTTTGGCATTAGGCAGAAAGATTTGCCAGAAAATGCGAAAGGGGGTGGCCCCATCGACTTCGGCGGCGTCTTCTAACTCTTTGGGAATCGCGGTAAAAAATTGCCGAAACAAAAAGATATGAAACGGCGAGGCCGCAATGCCCCAGAGAAACCAGGGCCAGTAGGTATTGGTCAGCCCAAGCTTGGCAAAGATCACAAACTGGGGAATGATCGTCACAATAGCTGGCACCATCAACAGGGAAACCACAATCCCGAATAGCTTTCCCTTGCCGGGTGCATCCAGCCGCGCAAACGCAAAGCCGACCATTGCACTGGCAAACACGGTCAGCACCGAAAACATCGTGGCAAGAAAGGTTGAATTCCACGTATACTGAAAATAGGGGATCCAGGTGAGGGCATGCGTATAGTTCGCCCACTGGAGTGGATTAGGAATGATCACTGGTGGGTATTGGGTGAATTCTGGTTCGGCTTTCAGCGAGGAGAGCACCATCCAGATGATGGGGATCGACATCAACAACGCCGTGCCATAAAGGATTAAATACGAGAGGGAAGCACGCCAGCGTTTCAAAGACCGATCCCGCTGCGTAGTGGTCGTAAGTGGGTGCATTGTCTTTGTGGTCATTTTTTCTCTCCTGCAATGTCAACTTCGTAATGCACCCAAAACCGGCTGGACCCAAAGACCACAATCGTCAGCGCCACCACAACGACAAAGAGCATCCACAAGAGGGCAAGCCCATAGCCGAAGCGCGAAAAGGTGAAAATCTGCCGCATCACATGCACGACAAAGAAGTAGGCCGCGCGTGGCGGCACAGAACCCAAGCGCCCGCCCGCCAACAACATCGGCAGGGCAAATTGCTGCAAAGAGCCGATAATCGCCAGCACCAGTTGAAAGAAGATCACGGGCGTCATCAGCGGAATTGTAATATGGCGGAAGCTTTGCAAGGTTGACGCGCCGTCCAGAAAGGCGGCTTCTTCCAATTCGCGGGGGATGCCTTGGAGGCCAGCGAGAAAAATTACCATCCCCACGCCCGCCCCTTGCCAAACGGCGACCATCGTGAGCGACTGGAGCGCGTAATCGGTGGTCCACATAATGGCTGTGCCCGGCCGAAAAAAACTAATAATCGCATTCACGACGCCATTATTGGGGTCGAGCAGCAGCCGCCAGGCCCAGACGGCGCCGACCGCAGGGATAATACTGGGTATATAAAAGAGCGTGCGGAAAAAACCACGGGCACGGATGCCCTGATTCAAAATCAGCGCCAAGCTAAAAGAGAGCGCCAGCCAGATCGGCACGTTGAGCGCGCTCCACAAGAGCGTACGGCCAAACGCATAGATCGCCTCCGAATCTTGGAAGACGCGGCTATAGTTGCGCGTGCCCACCCACTTGAAGTCACCAACATTCAGGCCATCATAATTGGTAAATGAGGTCAGCAAGCCGACGACGAGCGGAATAACACCGAGCAGCAAAAAACCGATCAACCAGGGGCTAATCATCGCGTAAAAGGCCAGGCTTCTCGAAGCGCGGCGCGAACGCCGTCGTGCTGATTTATCGTTTGCTTTTGGTGCGTAAGTCGGTGGGCTTACTTGAGTTAGGTTGGTCATTTGTGATTAATCAATGTCCCTAAAACATCGCTGGCACGGCAACCGCAGCGGAACGAACAGGTTTCTCCCGCAGTGAAATTAGTGGGTCACTCCGCAAGTTAACGAGGGCATAGGTGTAACCATCCTGCGCAACAAATTCAACGTCGTAGGTTTGATCAGGATAACATTCCACCACCGCCCCGATTTCATCGCGCAATAAATTATATTGTGGTAAGTAGGTCGTCAGCGCCACGACATCCAGTAGCTTAATTTCATCTTTCATACATTCACTCCTACAGCGGATAACAGGTTACCAAACGTGGAAAATCTTCGTTGGGGCGTACATTCCATGCACTTCGAATTGTCGCTTGCCTGCCTCGCCAGATCATTACAAAGTCGTTGTCCATGCTCGTCATATTCGCCCACGTCCGCATCATTTGTGCGGACCATTTTGCGTAAAATATTGCGAAATTCCTCGGCATCGTTCATGCCCATACTTAACAAGCTAGCAAATAGATGAGCCTTATGACCGCCAACCCTATGCATTGGGTTCAATGCGTAGCCACGTAGCTTATGTAAATCAACAAAAGCATGTTCAGCGTTTGCAATAATCACAAGTCAATTATAACCGATAGAACCTAGAGTTATCCAGTACAAGAGAGATTCACAGAGAAAATCTTTCCAAATACTCTGTGAATCCTCTATGTAATCAAACAATTACGGCGTTAAATAAAGGCAGACCTAGGTCCCAATCCGGTCAATGCCGTCCTGAATCGCGGTGTTCGTCTCGGCTTCGAGTTTTTTCAACATGTCATCAAACGTCATCGTGCCCTTCAGCGCCTGTTCGTAAAACTGGGTAAACAGGCTCGCCACCACGCCGGGTTCACCACCCTGCAAGTAGGGGTTGAACTTGACCGTGGTGTCGGCAAACGTCATCTCTTTTTCCAATATACTCCACACCTGCGAGCGATAAACGCCTTCTTTTGGCATCTTGGGGAACATCGATTTCAAGGCCGGGACGCCCCACCCACTCGCCGCCCGATTTTGGGCAGGCTCCTTGGCATTGTACCACTCAAAAACTTTATAGGCTTCGTTCGGGTGTTTGGTGGCCCCGGTGACAATCGAGCCAGTGGCCGTAATGGTCGGGCCGCGGCGTACACCTTTCCAGGTCGGCGAAGGCAACATAACAATGCGGCCAGCGTCAATCTTGGGTTTAATCTTGTCGTTGGCCCACAGCGTGAGCCCGCCGCTGAACCAAAAGCCGTATTGCACAAGCGCCAGTTCGCCGTTGGCGAAATCCTGACCCGGCCAGGATGGGCTGGGGCTGATCGGGCTTGAACTAACTTTAGACGCGGCCAAATCGTAATGATATTTAACCGCCGCGCGCGCCTTTTCATTTTCGACCAGGTCCATCTTCTTGAAATCTTTGGTGAAGAGCGAACTGCCTTCCCCTTCCAACCAAACCATCCAGAAACGCTCCACCCACGGCATGTTGGTGTCAAAACCACGTTGCACAACGCGGTCACCGTTCATTTTAAGCAATTTCTCGCCATAGGCTTTGACATCCTCGTAACTCATTGGCTCGGTGAAGCTAGGCGTTGGCAGCCCTGCTGCTTCGATTGCATCTAGATTGGCCCAAAGCGTCTCATCGGGCGACCAATCCTTCACCATGCCGTAGACATCACCGGTACCGATATCCAACGCGCCGCCACTGGATCGGTAATAATTGTTGGCCGACGCCAAATCGCCCACCTTGATCACCGAACTGGTATCAATAAAAGATTGCAGATTCAGTGGAATCTTGCGCGCCAGCAAAAGCGGGAACTCAGGCGCTTGTAAACGCAAGAGATCCGGTGGCGTGCCTGCCGCCAACGCCGCAAAGTATTTGGTGGCATCTGGCACACTGCGTGTGATCTTGATGCCGGCATTCGCCCCCTGGAACTGCTCAATTTCTTTGTCGGTGAGTTCCGGCTCATTCATCATATAATCGATATTGACCCTGGCGGTAGCAGGCGCAGCGCCCGCCGAATTGGCAGCCGGGGCGGGTTGCCCTGGTGCGGCTGGGGCACAGGCTACTAACACGCCGCCTGCCGCAGAAATACCAGCCAAACGCATAAACTCACGGCGGCTCAAGCGGCCGCGATTATCCAATGTTTCTTTCATTTTGTTCCTCCTCTTGGTTTAACCGAATGTAAATTTAATCTAATGGCACACAAAGCTGCCGGGATTCCAGGGCTACCGACCATAAAAAGATCGATGATATGGGTAGCGCAATTGGAAAAATGATGACCTGAATTAGGTAGGGGCTTACCTCTGAGAACCGAGGCTGCTCAGAGTATAACAGCGTTTAAAGCGCGCGTCAACCTATAGAAAATAGACGGTGCGTCCCCAAATTGGGCGTTTTTGGCGCGGGGACAAATCCCGCGGCTGACAGCAAGAAGTGCCCTCAGGCACTGAGATTCCTAGTCGCTGAGGCGACTTCCTACTGTCAGCCGCCAAATTTCATTTGCGCGGTTAAAATCGTGCCAATGGGGTTAGATCGCCTAATTTCGCTCTACGCCTCGTCCAATTCCAATTCATCGCGCATCAGCACGTCGGTGCTCACGCCAAAGATGTCGGCGATTTTCAGGATCATCACGGCGTTGGAGTTTTAGTCTTATTTGCCAATCGTCCAGTGATGGGAAGTTCTCAACGCCATTCACAAAGAGCAATGCCAGCCAGTGGGAGGAGCTTATGTCTAGTTACAATTTTCCAATTATTCAGATTTCTATATGGACAATTTCGTCAGTTTGCCATACGGTGAGG
>JBBREZ010000346.1:0-7559 GCA_038225095.1 Caldilineales bacterium | reverse complement strand
CCTGTGCTAGCTGCTGGTTGGGCTGCGGGTGCTGGACACGCCGCAAAAACAAGGGCCATCACTGTGAGCACAAAGGCCCATCGAAGTCGTTTCATCTGTTTTCTCCTTGCAACTGATGGATTATAAAATATGGATACGAATCATTGATGATAGCATTAGGTTATATCTGCTGCCCGCGTACTGAACTATGCCAGGGAATTGCTAGCCGTTCGAGGCCCAAAATTACCAAATAAAAAACAAGACCGACAATACAAGCGATTATAATCGCGGCCCAGGAGTTTTGAAAACGAAATTGGGCCGCTTCCTGCGTAATAAAAACACCCAGCGCCGAGCGATTGCCGCCAAAATATTCGCTCACCACGGCGCCGATCATGCTCAGGGTTGCCGCTACTTTGAAGGCGTTGAACATATACGGCAGCGCGTTGGGCAGACGCAACTTGCGTAGAATGGTAAATTCAGTGGCGGCATAAGAACGCATCAATTCCAGCGCTGCCGGATCGACCAACGTCAAACCGCGCACGGTGTTGATCATCATCGGGAAGAAAACAATCACGGCCACGATCATCATCTTGGCTAACGGGTTATCGATGCCGAACCAGTTATTCAAAATCGGCGCGAAGGCAATGATCGGCACCGAGTTGGCGGCAATCGCAAAGGGCATCAAGGTTTCGTTGGCCAATGTCCAACGTGATGTCGCCAGCGCCACCAAAATTCCCGCGCTACAACCAATCGCAAAACCACCCAATGCTTCGCGCGTGGTAAACCAGCCAATGTAGGTCAAGCGGTCAAAATTTTCGCGAAACGACGCCCAAATTACCGACGGCGCGGGCAGCAGGAATTTTTGAATGCCTAGCAGCCGCACCGTTCCTTCCCAAATTACGATGGCGACGATAAATAAAAGTATGGCTGGCAAGTTTCGTTGAATGCTCTTCATCTGATTGACGCTCCGACCAATGCTGAACGCTAGTAACTGTTTAGGCGTAGTGATACACAGGTAAATAAGTAAACAGGTAGATAGGGAGTACGTCCATATTCACCTGTCTACCTGTTTACACAAGAACTTAATAGCCAATAACATTCAGCATTAACCATTATTTCTTCGCCGTCCGCAACCATTCGCGCACTTCAGTTTCCGTCTCAAAATAAGCTGCTTCTTCGCGCGTATGTTCACCGCGCGGCAACGGCAGGTTGACGTTGGTCATGTGTAAAATTTCGCCAGGCCGCGCCGACATGACGACGATGCGGGTAGAGAGAAAAACCGCTTCTGGAATACTATGCGTGACAAAAATAACAGTAGTCTGCGTTTCTTGCCAGATCTTGTGCAACTCCGAATTCATGTACTCGCGCGTCATCTCGTCCAGCGCGCCAAACGGCTCGTCCATCAGCAACAGTTTGGGTTGAATGGCCAGTGCGCGTGCGATCGCGGCGCGCTGTTGCATGCCACCCGACAATTGCCACGGGTAATGATTTTCAAAACCAGTCAGCTCCACCAAACTCAGCAATTTACGCGCCCGTTTTTGTTGGTCTGATCGGCTATAACCCCGCAATTCTAAGGGTAGCATCACATTTTTGATAATGCTGCGCCACTCAAAGAGCACCGGCGCTTGAAAAACCATCCCGTAATCCTGGTCCAACCGCGCCTGATGCGCACTTTTGCCGTTGACCAGAATATCGCCCGCGGTCGGTTGAATTAAATCGCCAATCAATCGCAACAAAGTAGATTTGCCGCAACCCGACGGCCCGATCAGCGAAATAAATTCGCCCGGTTTAACGGTCAAATTAATCTCTTTCAAAGCAACCGTTTTGTTGGCGCTGCTGCTGTTAAACGTCATGTTGACGTTAGAAAGGGCGACGACACTCATAAAACTTCCAGTCAATTTGCGCTGCTATTTTTGCGTAGATTGTTGTGCCTGATCACAAGATTGTCGGATCAAAGGCTATGATCCCTATTGTAAGATAGCGTGTAAAATCAGTTGTATTAAAAGTAAGAATATGCGTTATGCTGTTAGCATTCATGATTGCAACTAGGTGAGCATCATGCACCTGAACGCCAGAAACATTAAAGTCAAGGACGAGTTGCCGCCATATGGAATAAGTCTCTGGATGATCGGGCAATAACGGAAAGATCTGTTCAACTAGACCTAGTAAGTGGTCAGCAGTAGCAGGGGTCAAACCAAAACCATTCTTGGTTACCGGCCTTGTGGCGACATTCCAAAATTCAATGCAATTTTGTGACGAGATTTGCAATTGATGTCCAGTATTGCGCAATTTGTCCATAGTCATACGGACAATAGGATAGAGGGGATGGGTGCGATCTGCAAAACGCAATAAGGTATTCGTGTCAATCAGGTAAATCACAATTAAGGGTGATCCTCATAAATACTAGCACGACTGATTGCATAATCAGATAACGAAGGCGTATTATCGGTAAAGTGGGCCATCAACTCATCTGCTAATTGATCCGCGAGCAACTCAAATTCAACGTTGTCAACCGGTGATGATAAGTGTTGAAATAACTGCTCCACCGTTGGCGCAAGGGCCTTAGCTAACAGTTGATTCACCTGTTCGATATCATGATGGGCGATTCCTTCCCTTAATTTTTTTTCTATATCAGGCGGTAGTTCAAGCGTAATTTTTAGTGACATAGGAATTCCCTTCCACTGAACGGCGCATTACTTTACATTGCTCTGCTATTATACATGATCGGCGAGCGCTTTGCGACCGCGTAATGAAAATGCTTCAATCAGCGTGATGATCAGATAAAAAGCAATGCCGACTACGGCGCTGGCGATGATCGTGGCCCACAGGCGTGACGGGCCGGAGATGTAATATTGGTTGAAATTGAGAATCGCGCCGCCGAGACCGTCACGAATGCCCGATGGTAACTCACCAATGATCGAGCCAACAATACTGGCCGTCGCCGATATTTTAAACGCAGTAAAGATATAAGGCAAAGCCGCCGGAAAGCGCAGTTTCCATAAAATCGCCCAACGCGACGCCGCATAGGAGTGCATTAATTCTAGCGCCATTGGATCGGGCGAGCGCAAGCCGCGCAACGTATTGATTGTGACCGGAAAGAAGGTGAGATAGGCCGCGATCACCGCCACCGAGACCCAACCGGCCTTCAACCAGATAATCACCATCGGCGCAATCGCCAGGATTGGCACGGTTTGCGAAGCCACCACATAGGGCATACAGCCGCGCTCCAATAGACCAAAGTGCGCAAAAAGTATGCCCAGGATCAGACCCAACAGTCCCCCAAAGACGAACCCAATCACCGCTTCGCGAAAGGTAAAGATTGCGGCATTGACGAGCACACTGGCCAGTGGCGGTCCGTTGCGGCGTGACGGCGTGGAAAAGGCGGCTGCAATGTCCCAAATGTGCGGCAGATTGAGATCCGATGTCACCTTGAAGTGCGTTGGCGGGGTATGGGTTAGGCCAAACGGGTTTTTCTCCGAGCGCCAAGGGTCGCCACCAATCCACTTGAGCCCTTCCCACAGCAGCGCGATCAGCAGGAGCAAAACAACAAACGAAATAATTTTACGCATCGCTAATTGATTTCTATTTCAACTCGGCTTCGGAAATCTTGGCAATTTTCATCTGATAAACAACCTTCGACAGCTTCATAAATGTTAGCAAGTAACTCTTCAAATGAATCGCCTTGGGTTGCACAACCTGGAATAGCAGGGACTTCAGCCCAATAGCCACCTTCTTCTGCTTTATGAACGATAACTTTAAGTTTCATTGTTTATGCGCCTTACTTCACTTCTCTACTTGTAACTGTTTGGGTTACGCTTTTTCGGTGACAAATGGGTCTAGAGGCGAATCTTTGCTAAATACATAACCCTCTAAACATGTCTCGAATTCCTTGTGGGCTAGCCTTGTGGTCCTTTGCGCAATAGATCGATCACATCCTTAGAAAAACCAGCCATCTCAACAAATGCTAACAGTGGGCTTGGTTTCTCTTCTGCTGATAGCCAATTCACTTTCAACTTAAAGCCAGGAATTACAGCGGCATGATAGACGCCATTTTCATCTGGCAACGCGGCCCGATAGCGCCCAGCTTCATCTAATACCCAAAAATCAGTGCGTTCTTTGCCGGGACGCGCATCCACTATCCAGTATTCGCGCACGCCAGCAGCTTCATATTCATCAAACTTGTCACTGCGATCCCGATACACGCTTTCTGGGGAGATGACTTCAATAATTAAGTCAGCCGGTCCGATCAAGCGATTTTCGGTCAGACGGTCAAGATGATTAGTTGCAATAAATAATACATCAGGCTCGCGCGCGTTACTATCCGGTGAAACTTTCATTTCATATGGCGCTACAATTACTTCACCCAGGCGAAAGTGATCGACGTAGATGCCTAACAATTTTAAAAGAAAAGCGACGATTTGCTGATGTCTTGTTCCAGGCGGCATAAAATTTATTATCTCTCCATCGACCCATTCTGCGTGCATATTTTCATCAGCATTGGCTAGAAATTCCTCATAACTTATCGGTACACGCCGCTCATCTGTTGTCGTGATTGTGTCCGGTGCCGATTCCGCAACCATTGTCATGTTTGCTACCTCCCTATGCTACGATCCTTGCTTCGGCCCATGGACCAATTCAAATAACCGGTTTGGACTCAGCGGTATTTCCAGAATTTCTATAGTATATCCCATCAGCGCATCTTCCACCGCTTGCGCAAAGAGCGGACCGACCGGAATCGCACCCGCTTCACCCGCGCCTTTGATGCCAAGCGGATTGAGTGGCGAGCGCGTCTCGACATGATCGGTTTCGACGCGCGGCACCGTTTCCGCGGTGGGCAACAGGTAATCCATAAACGAGGCGTTGAGTAACTGGCCGTTTTCATCAAAGATCAATTGTTCGTAAAAGGCGTTGCCGATCCCTTGCGCCACGCCGCCCTGAATTTGTCCTTCCAAAATCATGGGATTGATCACCACGCCGCAGTCGTGGACGGCAATGTATTTTTTGATCTCAACCATCATCGTTTCCGGGTCCACTTCGACAAGCATGGCGTGAACCCCGCTCGCCGTTGCGCCGCGTTCAGGGCCAAAGTAGTCGGTGGCTTCTAGCCCCGGTTCAGCGCCGGGTTTCACGGCGCCGCGCAATGGGTTCAAGCGCGCCGCTAGATCGCCCAATTTGATCGCTGTGTTCGGCGAACCCTTGACACGCACGGTGCCATCGACCAACTCCAAATCTTCCTCGGCTGCTTCTAAATCCTCGCTGGCGCGCTTCAAAATTTTCTGGCGCACCTTGACCGCCGCCGCATGAATCGCGTTGCCAGCCACCACCGCGCCGCGACTGGCAAAGGTGCCCGCGCCCCAGTAAAATTCCGCGGTATCACCGGTGACCAGGCGCACATTTTCGACCTGCACGCCCAACTGTTCGGCGACGACCTGCGCAAAGACCGTGTAATGACCTTGCCCTTGCGTGCCAATGCCGGTGGCGACGCTGACGCGCCCGCTGGTTTCCACCGTGACTCTTGCGCCTTCGTAGGGGCCAATCCCGGTGCCTTCGACATAGGTTACCAGCCCCAGGCCCACCAGCTTGCCTTCGGCGCGCAGGCGCGGTTGTTCGGTTTGGATGAAATTCGCGTAGTCAATCATTTCGGCAGCGCGTTCCAGGGCTGGGGCATAGTTGCCGCTGTCGTAGATTAACGGCGCAAAATCCTGGTAGATAATCTCGTTATTATAAGGAAATTTGTCCGGCGCGATCAAGTTGCGGCGGCGGATTTCCACGCGGTCGATACCCAGTTCTTTGGCGGCAATGTCGAGCAGCCGTTCCATTACAAAAACGCCATGTTGACGACCGGCGCCGCGATAGGGCGTGACAATCGGCTTGTTCGTGAAGACCGCTTTGAATTCGCTGTAATAATTGGGCACATCATATTGGCCCAACAAAGTGCATTGGCTGTTGAGGGCGACGGTCAGGCCATAGGGGGCATAGGCACCGGCATCGTGGAGGAAGACATCGTGAACGCCCAGCACGCGCCCGTCACGTGTCAAGGCGATTTCGGCTTCGTGCACTTGGCCGCGCTCTTGTGTGGTGGCGTAAAAATTTTCGCTGCGGTCTTCGATCCACTTAATCGGCCGGTTGAGATGCATCGAAATCCAGGGCAGCAGCACCTCTTCGGGGTAGAACATCATGATCTTGGGGCCAAAGCCGCCGCCGATAAAAGGCGCAACCACGCGCACTTGGCGCTCGGAGAGACCGAGCATGGCGGCAATACCGTTGCGAATGGGGATCGGCGCCTGCGTCGTGTCCCACATCGTCAATTGTTCGCTTTTGGCATCCCAACTGGCGACGATCCCACGATTTTCCATGGCCGCCGCCGTGCCGCGGTCATAGCGGAAGCGCCGTTTGATCAGCACAGCGGCCTGGTCACGAATTGCCGCGTAGTCACCTTTGCACTGGATTACATGGGCGTTGAGGTTATGCGCTAAATCTTCGTGGATCACGGGCGCGTCAGGTGCTAAGGCTTTTTCGATGTCAACCACGGCTGGTAATGGCTCGAAATCGACCACGATTTGCTGGGCAGCATCCTCGGCCAGATAACGGCTTTCGGCCACAATCACGACAATCGGCTCGCCGACATGCCGCACCTTATCTTTGACCAAAGGCACTTGCATACGCGGGTTGAAGATTAGATCTTTGACCGGTGGCGGTGGCACGAGCAAGGGGCCGGGTTGCCAATAGTCACCCAAATCGGTGGCGGTATAGACCGCGACGACGCCGGGCATGGCCTGTGCTGCGCTCACATCGATGTTGCGAATGTAGGCGTGGGCATAGTCACTACGCAAAAAGGCCACGTGCAACAGGTTGGGCAAGTGAATGTCGTCGGTAAACAACGCTTGCCCTGTTAGCAGGCGCGGGTCTTCGTTGCGTTTGATTGGTTGGCCGAAGTAGCGTGTAGCCATCTGACTTTCGTTTCCTATTCTGGCAAATCCAGGTGCTCATCGAGCCATGCATATGCCAATGCACTAACAGATTTATCCGCCGCCACCGCTTCAGCATGGAGAATATCTTTAAGATAAGCGGGCACCTGGATAGAAATCTTTGCCGGTTTGTCGTCTGTAAGATCGAGCGGCTCAAAGTAGCTGGCTGGATACATGTAGCCGTGTTCACTGCCAGGTTCGCCAAAGGACTCATCGATCACTCGAATCATGCCATGATACTCGGCCTGGGCATCAGGAAGTCGTTTGTACACTTTCCCAATCGTCAGACCGTAAATTTCCTCATCGGGTGGCGCTTCTCCCTGACGATGAATAAATTGGCGATTTTCAATACAACGGACATAAATTGCTTTCATGGTAGTTTCTCAATATCTCGAATAGATTTCATATCTTTGCGGCCAATGCCGTGCGCTTCAAACCAATGTAGCTTCGCAAGATAGCTTTCACCATTTTCTTGACGTACGCCCACGACTAAAGCGCGTGGGATTCTAGGCTCAAGCAGCAATTGCCCGATAAAGCCGGTCTTACATCGCCTACCCTAAGAGTGGACGCCCCCACTCGATGAATGTTCAAAGCGGCATTGTGGTCACGGTC
>JBBREZ010000345.1:0-7560 GCA_038225095.1 Caldilineales bacterium | reverse complement strand
CCAGAAGCGATGGCTTATTTCCGATAATCTCTAAGAGACGGTCTGAAAAGAATTCGTAGGTGCGGTTTGTAACCGCACAATCAGGGGATGACCGAGAACGTGCGGTTTGTAACCGCACCTACAAAGTCCTTGATCCACCCTTTTCAGACCGTTTCTAAGGATTGGCGGACTTATTTTTACGGTCCAGTTATTGGTGGATAATTGAAGCCATTACGATAAAATTTCAAAATTGGTGCAATATGGCGTCAAAATTGTCTTTACCCGTTGAAGTAGTGCCCGTGCAGAGATTTTCGGATCAACAATCGCGGCCCTCACGTGTGCGCCTGTGGCGAATCTTGGGCAGCGTGCTGAAGTATAGCCTTTTGTTACTCTGCTCCCTCTTCTTTATTTTGCCCTGGGTGTGGATGATTTCAACCTCGTTGAAGAACCCGCAAGAGCTTTCGGTCTATCCACCAATCTGGATTCCGCACCCGATCCGTTGGGATAATTATCTTCAGGCGTTTCGTGGGGCAGATTTTGCGGCGTATCTGACCAATACCATGCTGGTGACGGCGCCCTCGGTGCTGGGCGCGGTGATCTCGAACGCGTTGGTGGCCTATGGCTTTGGCCGAGTGCGCTGGCCCGGACGCGACTGGATCTTTGGCATCGTGCTCGCCACGTTGATCCTACCCAGCTTTGTCACCTTTATTCCACTCTATCTGATCTTCCGCCAACTCAATTGGATCAACACGTATTTGCCGTTGGTGATCCCCACTTTTCTAGGCAGCCCATTTTTTATCTTTTTGCTGCGCCAATTCTTTATGGGCTTGCCCGAAGAACTTTCGGACGCTGCGCGCGTGGATGGCGCGTCTGAGTTTAGAATTTTTACACAGATCATTCTGCCGCTGGCGCGCCCAGCCCTGGCGGTCGTGGCGCTCTTTCAGTTTATCGGCAGTTGGAATGACTATTTTGGGCCGCTGATCTACCTGAGCGACAAGGCGTTGTACACGATTTCGTTGGGCATTGCCAATATGCAGTCCAGTTACGGTTTTATGAATTTCGCCTGGATCATGGCTGCCACCTGCATGAGCGTGTTGCCCATTGTCATACTCTTTTTCTTTGCCCAACGCCTGTTTATCGAGGGGATCGCCCTCACTGGTTTGAAAGGTTAATAGGGTTATTAATTTCGCAGATCAGTAGAAATCGCGCCCCGTGGCGGGTGCCCCTGGGGCGCGAAAGGCGTAAAATTTGTTCTGATTTTCCTTTGCGAGCTTTGCGTCTTTGCGTGCATAAATTCTAATATTCATCGTATAGCCCTTCGTCGTTGGGTACATAGCTGTTGAGAAACGCAGTATGGTCACGAAGGGGAGAGATATCCGTAGGCAGAGCAAAAGGCTGAATGGTGATCAACCAGCGTCCCGCACCGATGCCGTCAATCAGTGTCTGTGGTAGCGTTAGCTTCTCACCGGGTTGTATTTCTATTTCATAGGCTAGATTGAGTAGATTGCTTTGCATTTTCTCTTTCTCCAGTCATCCTAAAGCTGCTTGATCACAATGTCATTGTATCATTCTGATCCATGTCAATTAGGTGGAAGGCAAAATCAATGGCCCGTTTTCGTACTATTACACGTAGAGAAAGCAATTCCTTGCTCACTGGGCTGCTCTTTATCTCGCCCTGGATCATTGGGTTTGTGGCTTTTCGGGTTTATCCTTTTTTTGCCTCGCTCTATTATAGCTTCACCTTCTATCCGATTCTAGACACGCCCAAGTGGGTAGGTTTGGACAACTATCGCGATCTATTTAGCGATCAACGGTTCCTCACTTCGCTCTACAATAGCACCTACTATGCCGTATTCGCCGTGCCGCTCGGGACGATTGTGGGGATTGCGCTGGCCATGTTGCTCAACATGAAGGTGCGCGGCTTATCGACCTTTCGTACGATCTTCTTTTTGCCCAGCATTACGCCGGTGGTCGCCAGCGCGATTGTCTGGCTGTGGATGTTTAACCCGCGCAATGGCATCATCAATTTCGTGCTAGATTTAGTTGGCATTCGGGGTCCAGGCTGGCTGGGCAGCCCTGAGTGGGCTAAACCGGCGCTGATTTTGATGAGTTTGTGGAGCCTGGGCGGCGCCGTTGTCATTTATCTGGCCTCTCTGCAAAATGTGCCGCGCGAGATGCTCGAGGCCACCGAATTGGACGGCGCGAATGCGGCCCAGAAAATCTGGTTTGTCACGCTGCCCATGATTAGCCCTGTGATCTTGTTCAATGTGATTACTGGCCTGATCGGCGCGTTTCAATTTTTTACCGAAGTCCATGTCATGACCGGCGGCACCGGCAAACCAGCCGATTCGACCTTGATGATGTCGATCTACCTATGGCAGACCGCTTTTCAGTTCTTTAAGTTTGGCTATGCCTCGGCCCAGGCTTGGGTCCTATTCTTGATCATTATCGCCTTTACCGTCTTACTCTTCCGCATCTCTGGGCGACTGGTCTACTATGGTGGCAAATAAATTTTAAGCGTAGGTCGGGTTTATAACCCGACCTATAACACCCACTTACAAAGGTTCAAATAACCATGACTCAGCTATTTCAAACCGAACCATATCTCAAGAACCGCTTTCAAGTTGTCGCGCGCAGCATGGGCTTTCATGCTACGACCGTCGATGAATGGCAATTTTGGCGCCAAACCTTGCGCGCCAAAATTCGCGAACTCCAAGGCGTGGATCGCCTGTTGCCCACGGCCCCAAACGCCAAGATCACAGAGACCGTACAGTGTGATGGTTACACGCGTCAACGCGTCGAGATCGACACCGAACCGGGCGTCACGATGCCGTTTTATGTATTGATTCCTGATAATCTGGAAGGCACCGCGCCGGCCGTGATTGCGCCGCACGGCCATGCGAGTGGCGGCAAATTTGCCGTGGCCGGTATCCGCGATAACCCCCAAGTGGTTGAGACAATTGATCAACACAATTACGATTACGGCGTGCAAGCGGTGCGCCGCGGTTATGTCGTTTTTTGCCCGGATGCGCGTGGCTTTGGCGAACGCCGCGAATCATTCTCGTCCAAATCCGAACAGATTCTCAATTCTTCGTGCTATCAACTGGCGCACATGGGGCTGCCGCTGGGCCTGACCGTGGCTGGCATGTGGACGTGGGATCTGCTGGTGTTACTGGACTATGTCCAAACCCGACCGGAGGTTCAAGGTCAGAAAATTGCTGCGATTGGCCTGTCTGGCGGCGGTTTACAGGTGATGTGGCTTGCGGCCTTGGATGAACGCATCGCGTGCGCCGTGATCAGCGGCTATTTTTATGGCGTGGCCGATTCTTTGCTGCATTTGTCCGACAATTGTGCCTGTAACTATATCCCTCACCTGTGGGAAATGGCCGATATGGGCGATGTTGCGGCCTTGATTGCGCCCCGTCCTCTGCTCTTTGAAACGGCGCGCCAGGACGGCTTGAACGGGCCACGCGGCATGGACAATGTTTTTGAACAGTACGCGATCACCGAACAAGCCTACAAATTGCTCGATGCGCCAGAACGATTGGCGCATGATACCTTTGATGGGGGGCATGTCTGGCATGGCACTGTGGCTTTCGATTGGCTGGATCGCTGGGCGCGCTAGCAAATCTGCTCACGCACACCTTGATCGATTTCCCTGTTTCCTTATCTACCTATCTACCTGTGCAGTGCTAGGCCTGAATAGTTACCTTGTTTTTACTGTGATGTAGAAATGGTTTGGCTCATCTGTGAAAAGTGTGCAAACCGATGTTTTGCTGCTAACAAAATATTGTGTCTGCACACTTTCGGCTGATGAGCGAAGAATTAAGCACAATCTAGATCAATTACTACATAGAAATAGGTTAGTATATGTCCATCCACAAAACAGCGCGCGGTCAATCAGTTGATCAAGTGCTGTTGGTTGGATGAACATATGCTATTGGTAATAAATTTCTGATCTGTTTCTGAGGTAAATAAGTTGCCTAGCAATGATCGAAAAAATGCTTTATGATTTAGGTTTTCGATAGCCCCTGTTTACTTCGTTAAGTGTGGACGTTGTGTCGGGCAGATCTTCAAGCGTGGGCGAACTTTCATCAAGGGTAGGCAATTCGTCAGCCAGCGCTTTAGGAGCAGGCAAAGGGCTTGCATATTTCACCCGGTTATACTTATAGAGCGGTTTGACATGCGAATTGAAATACTTACCCTTGGAGTCGGCCATCATAAGGGCTTCATATGTGCTGCTCGGCACATCAAGATACTGAAAAACTGACCCGTCTTCGCGTTCGATCTCTAAAATCATGGCTTGTGCATCATAGCCAATTGACTTAAGAGCACTCGAAGAAACTGCTAATCTATCCATATTTTATCCCTTTTTTGATTGAGCTAGACAAAGATGAGTGTATACTTGCTCTTAATATACCTTGATCTGGCTACAAAGCAATTATGGATAGGGATGGGATGGCTTCCGATCAGTTGATAATCATTGCTCTAGCTAAAGTAAAAGTGTCAGAATCGGGGTAATCCAGGCTTTTTTTGTTGAACCCCTATACTCAAATACTACCCCAGACCGACGTATGTCCGAGTAATTAAATGAGGGGTGTGCATAAATAAAATTGACATAATCGGCCAAGCAGGGTTTCCTTACTTTGTGACAAGAAAGGAGGCCTGAAATGGCAACAAAACCGAGATTAGCCGATTATATCAACCTGATTATGCCCCTTTTTGGGTTATTTGAACAACCCCGAGCCGAAAATGGCAAACGGAAACGTGGTCGCCCGTATACGTATCCAGAAGCAAGGTTCATCGTTTTCTTGATGCTCATGCAATTTCGCCAACGACACCGGTTTAAAGCCCAACAGCGGTGGTCAAATTACTGGGCTGGACACAAGTACCGCACCGCACGACCATGATGCGGTGCGACAAAGCGCTCTACCACGTGGTGCCGGCGTTTATCCGCTTTATCCGTGCGTATGCGCCTGCGCTCGCTCAACAATTTAGCCGTCTAACACCGCGTGGAAGACAAGCGTCTTTGCAAGGCGCAGGAATCGGTCTGGCACCAAACTGACCGCCAGTTGGGGCGTATTCCCGCCATACTGCGCCATCGCGCTACCGATGCGACGTGGTCGAAGCGCGGGTACCACGGCTGGGTGTATGGCTATGGCTGCCCTATGACCTGCCATGCCTTTGCCGTTCCCGTTTGGATTCAAATCGAAACCGCAGCGGTCAGTGAAGTTGATGGGCTTGCCCAAAAGGAACCAGTTCTGCTTGAACAGATTTGCCCAGCCACCTTGAGTGGTGATAATGCCGATACCAAGGCCACCCGCATCCGCCGCTGGGCGCCACACGGGGTGGTGCTCCTCACCCCTGCCTTGCAGGGGGTCAATGGGCGCTTTGCCCAAGCCTATCCTCGCTTTATCAAACAACCACCCAACGCCTGTCGCTTGCAGCAGCGGCGGACGATGATTGAACCACTCTTTGATTGACTGGCCAAAGTTATGGGCACAAACGGTAACCAGAAACAATGGCCCGTTCAAGGCCTTGACAATGTCCGTGCCTGTTTGGCGCTTGCTTCACTTTCGGTTCAGCTCGCTATGCTCGCTAACAATATTTGGGGTTTGCCGCCCAGAAACGTCTCGGAAATCACCGTCGCTTTCCAGTGACATTTATGCACACCCCTCACTTAATTTTGCTAATTATACCACAACTGCCCATGGCGAATGCGCTAGGATAAGACAAGAAAACGGAGAGTTGAGCAGATTGCCTCACTGCTCAACTCTCTGGATTGTGTTACATTGAATTGCTTCGCTTCGGGTAGACGCAACTACCGCCTCACCAGCGGCAAAAAGATTTGATGGTTGTCATCACCCGTCAACAACAGGCTGATGGCCGCCTGCACTACTTGCATCTGCGCGGTTTGGACTTTGGCCAGTTGCTGCGCCGCGGCGTGGGAGGGCGTGAATCGCTAGAATCAGGGATGAGGCTGAATTACGCCGGTTGCATAGCCTGTATAAGGACGTACATCAACAGGACGAAAACCCAAGACGATATCTTCGCGTGGAACGCCCATAGCGACTAAATCCAAGGCAACTCCGGGGGAAGTGCCATCGTGCTGGATCCAAATTTTACCATCAATCAGATCAAGGTGTAATACAGCACCGTGGACGCGCCGCGTACCGTCCCAACCTACGTGCATCAGTTCAAAATGATTCTTTTTGTTATCAATGACAATTTCCGCCTCAATTTCTCCATGGGATGGCTTGCCAGCATACTGTTGCAGAACAGTTTCGATGATCTGACGATAACGCGTTAAGGTATCCATTGTCTGATCCTTTCTTGGCGATGATCGAAAACCAGCAAGCGTAATTCCTCTCGGCGCAGCATCATTTGACCCAACGGCTCTTGAAAGATGCCGTCATAGGCAAAATCAGGCACGGCAAGATATAAGGTGCGTTCCGGCTGAAGCTCGGCCAGAATATTCCGATACATCCGATATTGCCCAACACTGAGCTCAGGTTCGTGGATGTCTGACTCACCCACAAAACTTTTGATTTCAATCGCAATTCTACGTCCTGCTTTTTCGGCGGCAATCGGTTGCTCTGCACCTAAATCCGCATAAACATTGCGTCCACCATAAGTCAGGCACAGCGGATCGTCTGTGATAATCCAACCTTCATTTTGCAAGGCGTTGACAACCAAGTTATGATAAAGGTCTCTTTGCGGCATAGCGATGTCCTACGCTTGAAAGTTATAGGCAATTTGGCTCAATTATACCATAACTCCCTAATTGCGAATGCACTGGGGTAAGACAAGCAACCGGACGATTGAGCAGTATAGTAAGCCGCTCAACCGTCCGATTGCTTTGTACTATCCCGTTGACGCTCTTCTAACTGACCTGACTACCGCTTCACCAACGGCAGGAAGATTTGATGGTTGTCGTCATCGTCCGTCAACAACAGACTGATGGCTGCCTGCACTGCCTGCATCTGTGCGGCCTGGGCTTTAGCCGGTTGCTGCGCCGCAGCGTGGGAGTGTGTGGAGAGCAGCGTGCCGACTATTAGGCCGATGCACAGTAGAGTAATCCATCCGAGTTTTTTTAGCATAGTTTTTCCTTATGTTAGTTACCAGCGGCTACTGCCATATTTCCAATATTCCGGCAGTTATCAGGAATGCAACCAATTGGATTCAGATCGCTTGGATCATAGCTAATAAGGAGAGGCCTTCCAGTCGCTTGCGCATACAATGCCATGCTTAAAATTCGCGCTGCGCGCTTTGAATCCATCGTCGGTTGTGCAAAGAACACAATAGGCCCGTCGCTAGGAATACAACCAAGTACAACCGCTCCAGCCCGATTATTCCATTCGCCGATGTCAACCTTCTGGCAAGTGAAATCCCTGAGAGATACGTCGCTTCCTAAAGGTTTCGTGCTAGTTGGTGAATCGGTTTTCGTTTCGCTCAATTGTGGCGCTGCCCATGCCAGTCCCGTAAACCGTACTCCGAAGAACATGCCCAGACACAACAGCACCACCACTGCCAAAACGAGGCGGTGGGTGGTCGAACGAAGTGCTTGTGAAAACATACATT
>JBBREZ010000344.1:0-7581 GCA_038225095.1 Caldilineales bacterium | reverse complement strand
CGACGATTGGCTGACCCGACAAGCGCTTGTTGATCCAAGGGAAAGCTTTATAAACTGATGATAGAAACCTCCCCGCAGTAATATCGTTCGTCGATAGAGGAGAAATCAGATGCAGGAACAAGTCTCCCAGTTTTTGGCATCTCTGGCCCATACCCAAAATCGCTCCATGAATACAATTGTTGCCTACCGCAACGATTTGAACCAATTCTTGACCTATCTGTCCCACTATGCCTCGCCCACGTTCGCTAAAGTTCACACCTGGACAGATATAGAGGCAACGGTTTTACAAAGCTACATCGTGGCCTGCCAGGATCAAGAATATACTTCTTCTACGGTTGCGCGCAAAATTGCTTCGGTAAAAAGTCTCTTCAAATATTTGTACGCCAACGCCTTGATCGAACAAGATTTTGCCGGAAGCCTGAAAACACCCAAATTCAAAAAGAACTTACCACGGGCCATTCGCACCGAAGAGATTCTCAGATTATTGAGTGAACCAAGCAAACGCCACTCGCCCCAGGCGCTGCGTGACAAAGCGCTATTGGAAACATTATACGCCACCGGCGTGCGCGTGACAGAATTAGTCAATCTTAATGTGGCGAATGTCGATTTAGCCGCACAAACCCTTGAGTGCGCCGAAGGCAGCAAACGCAAACGGACCGTCGCGCTCTATGATCATGCAGCGCAGGCGCTACGGCATTACATCGAAGAAGGACGCCCCAATTTGTTGGTAGACCCGATGGAAGGTGCCTTATTTCTGAACCATCGCGGCCAAAGGTTAACGCGCCAGGGGCTATGGCTGATCATCAAGCGCTATGTCCACCAGGTGGGCATTAAAATCACGGTCACCCCACATACCCTGCGGCATAGTTTCGCAGCGCATTTGCTCAATGCCGGCGCCAATTTACGCGATGTGCAAGAACGCCTTGGCCACACGAGCCTGAGCACCACCCAGATGTACCGTCAAGTCTCGCATGAAGTTGCCAATGAGTTAACGATTGATGGCAAAGCGGTAGACACATCGAAACAACGTAGGGCGTAAAGCGACCCCTCCCGCGCCTAGACCCCACCCTAGGCCCTCACCGCCATTAAGTTAAGGATTATGTCAATGCTCAGCAGGCACGCCTCGTGCCGGTTCGACACGAGAACAAGCCGCACGTGGGCGTGCTTACTGAGCCGTTGTATGGGCTTAACTTAATGGCAGTGAGGGTTAGGGTGGGGTCCGCCGATCAGCCAAACAAGCAGTCCATACTCTGGAGAGTTCCCTATGCAGCCCGAATTTAGCCTAGAACAATACGACGAAGCGGCCAACTTCATCCGCAGCCGCACGCCCCATCAGCCAGTGATTGGTCTGGTGCTGGGTAGCGGTCTTGGCCCGTTGGCCGAACAGATCGAGCAGGCAGACTTAATTCCGTATGGCGAAATTCTGCATTTCCCCGTAAGCACAGTGGCGAGCCACGCCGGACGGCTGGTGATGGGCCTGTTGTCGGGCGTTTGTGTCTGCGCGATGCAGGGGCGCTTTCATTTCTACGAAGGATATTCAATGGCACAGGTGACATTGCCAATGCGGGTGATGGCGCGCCTGGGGATCAAGACTATTATCCTGACCAACGCGGCGGGCGGTGTGAACCCAGATTTTGCAGTAGGCGATCTGATGGTGATGGACGATCACATTAATTTCTTGGGGATGGCCGGTCAAAACCCACTGATGGGGCCGAATTTAGAAGCGTTTGGTCCACGTTTCCCGGCCATGAACCGCACCTACACACGCCATTTGCGCCAGTTGGCCGATACGGTGGCAGCCGAACAGGCGTTACCCTTGCGCCACGGTGTCTACATGGGGCTCTCCGGTCCCTTTTTCGAGACCCCAGCCGAAGTTCGCATGGCCCGCATCCTCGGTGCCGACGCGGTGGGCATGAGCACGGTCAACGAAGCGCTGGTGGCGCGTCACGCCGAGCTAGAGGTGCTGGCGATCAGCACGATTACGAATCGCTGCATCGACGTGCTGGACAGTGATACGGAGCCTACGCACGAAGAAGTGATGGAGGCTGGCAAGGTAATCGTGCCACGCTTGACGAAATTGGTGCTGGGGCTGTTGGAGAAATTGGGTAAATCCTAACTTTGCCTTCTAGTCTAAGAATTACGGCGGCTCTCCTGGATAAACCCAACGATTTCTTGCGTATTGACATTTAAATCGATACCCTCGATATCAAGCGGTGAATCTACTTTTACTTCAGGTTGAATAATAAAAGTTCGACCGTCGCGCCGCTTCACACGAACTGAGCCTTTTTTCGTTGCCTCATCAAGCAGAGAAGCTAGATTCTGGCGGGCCTCTGAGTAAGTATAGATCGTCGTCATCGCTTCACCTCAAGGGTTGGAACGTTTAACGATTTAGCCAAACTGATTAAACTGCGCTTCAATGATAATAGGTTTAGTCGTGCTTGCCAAATGGCCTACTCGGCAAGTACTCCGTTGGCAGTTATCGCTCTCACCGTAACATCAATGCCATTAATCGCCGCGAGTTCCTTTTCGCCTATCCCTAATCCTTCAAAACGACGCGCAGCAGGCAAAAGCCGCGATTCAAACGAACCAACTGCATTATTGTAACTTTGCACCGTTCTGGTTAAATTTGTACTGATATCTGTCAAGTATTTAGTGAATATTTCGAGCCGTTTGTATAGTTCTTTGCCTTCATGGGCAATCTTCTCCGTATTCTCGGCGATTTGCTGTTGTTGCCAGCCATAAGCGATCGCTTTCAGCAAGGCTAAAAAGCTGACGGGGGTTGTGATCATCACCTTGTGTTCAAAGGCAAACTCCATTAGTTCAGGTTTGCTATCAAATGCAGCGCTTACACAGGATTCACTAGGCACAAACATCACAACAAAGTCGGGCGACTTATCAAACTGTGTCCAGTATTGTTTCTGGCTTAGTTCACGGATGCGTCCTTCCATTGCCTTAATATGGTCATACATCTTCGACTTTTTAACATGATATTCATTAGAGGATACTGATTCAAAATAGGCTTCCATTGGCGATTTGGAGTCAACCGGTATAACACCTCCATTCGGTAAAAGAATGGTCATATCAGGTCGCCCATCATCAGTCGTCACTTGCTCTCTAAATGATATATGGGCTTGCATACCTGACATTTCAGCCACACGGCGCAATTGGATTTCTCCCCAGCGCCCACGAACGGTAGACGATTTAAGTGCTTGCGCCAGCGTAGTGGTAATACTTTGCAACGTAGAATGAGACTGAGTGATCTGTCTTAGCTGTTCAGTGACGCCCTGATAAGCCCCTTCCCGCTTCTGCTCCAACTCACGTACGTATCCGTCGAGCACCTGTAAGTTTAGCTGAAGTGGATTCACCAAATTTGTAAATTCCACTTTCTGCGTTCCCCAATCACTTTTTGCTTGGTTCAGGAGTGACTCAACTTGTTCGCTAGCACGCTTTACAAATTCGGTTGAGTTGGCATGTAAAGATTGACTGGCAAGCGCCTCAAATGCCTCGCGCATGCGTACTTGTGCTTGCTCGATCCAGGCTATTTTTTCGGTGTCGGATTCACTGGCCTTTTGTAACTGAGCAACATGGATCCTGAGATTGCCATTATCAACCTGTAGTTGATTTTGGCTTTGTTCGGATGTCTGCAACTTTTCAGATTTTGACCTAAGTTCAATACCAGTTTCGGCTAGTTGTATTCTAATGTCCTCTGTTTGCTTTTGCATCGTAAATTTACTAGCGAGCCAAGCGATTAATGTGCCAATCAGTAATCCGATGACTAAGCCGATAATGCCAAAGATGATTGATGAATCCATTATTTCTCCAATACTGTGCATTAAAACAATTAAATTTTACATAACGAACGTTTATATTATCTATCATTGCAATTTAGTGACAGTGATACCATCTGTGCGACCTAACAAGTGTGCAGCAAAATAGTTTTTATTGCGAATTCACTTATTATAATTGATTTTTTTTGCCACTAAGCTTACTATTTGCTTAATCATATTGCAATAATGTTTCATTGCAATATCACATTTGTCTGATTTTGATACAATTGCAGACCTATATGTTCGCTCGAGGGTTTGCACAAGTGTGCGCCGCCGACTATAATGTAGTAAGCAACTGCCGCAGCCACTCTTGTACCCCATATGTCAGGCAGAAATTATGATCAACCTTCCAACAGCGATTAAGCACTATCACGATCTTTGTCATACCGGCACGTTGGCCCAGGAAAGTTGGGCTATGTTAGCGTCGGGCATGCAGGAGCGTAAGCTGGTCTTTGGCGACCGCCCATTGTGTACGGTGTTACGCCCACTCTTTCTCACAGATGAAGATTACGCTTATCTGAGCGAACGCACCACGTTGATCCTCCAGGTCTTTCGTAAACTTACACAGGGTTTGCTGGTGGACAAGAAATTGCGCGCCCAACTCTACCTAGACAGTAACGAAGAACAGTTGATCAGCTTGCCCACCGGCTACCAGACCAATATCCCCACGGCGCGACTGGACAGTTTTTTCGTACGCAACACGAAAGGTCAACCCTCGCTCAATTTCATTGAATTTAACGGCGAAAGTCCCGCAGGCATGGCCTATAATGATGTGTTGGCCGAGCTATTTTTGGAAACGCCTTTGATGGAAAAGTTTGAGCAGCGTTACAAACTTGAATCATTGGAAGTGCGTCCCTATGCATTGGACGCGCTGTTGCGCATCTATTATCAATGGCTGGGCAATCAGAGCAAGCTGCCCGACATCGCCATTGTGGACTGGGCCGGTGTGCCCACCGCCAGCGAATTTGAACTGTTCGCCGATTATTTTGCTGAAAACGGCATCCACGCCATCATCTGCACGCCGGATGATCTCGATTTTCACGATGGCAAGCTGTACGCAGCAGGAGAGCCAGTTGACTTTATTTACAAGCGGGTGTTGAGCAGCGAATTTTTACAAAAGTATGGACTGAATCACCCACTGATCGAAGCCTTGCGCGCCAAGGCAATTTGCATGGCTAACCCGTTTACCTGTAAGTTATTGCACAAAAAGGCGAGTTTTGCCTTAGTTTCGGACGAACGCAATGAGCGACTGTTTAAAGCCGCCGAACTAGAAGCCATCCGCCAGCACATCCCGTGGACGCGGATTATAGAAGAGCGTTATACCCTGGACAGCCGCGGCAAAAAGATTGATCTGCTAGCGTGGGCAGTTGGCAATCAGGAACGCCTGGTGCTCAAGCCCAACGATGATTACGGCGGCAAAGGCGTACTGATCGGGTGGGAGACTGATTCGTCAACGTGGGAAAAGGCGGTGGTCAATGCACTCAACGAGCCGAGCATTATCCAAGAACGCGCCAACATCGCCTATGAAGATTTCCCCAGCATCGACGAAAAGGGCAACGTGGACATCAGCCAACGCCTGGTCGATTGTGATCCTTTCCTCTTCCACGGCGACACGATCGGTGGCTGCTTGACGCGCTTGAGCACGGTGACGCTGCTCAACGTCACCGCCGGCGGTGGCTCGGTGGTGCCAACGTTTTTGGTGCAAGAACTGGAGTGAGCGATAACGATCAAATAAGTGGTGTATTGTGGAGATTAGAGATTAAAGAGCAACAATCTCTAATCTCCAATCTCTACGCTCTGGAATTGCTAACCCTACGAGGTAAGCCGATGTACCATCCTTCTTTCAACATTGGCATCGAAGAAGAGTACCAACTGATCGACCCGCACAGCCGCGAATTGTTGGGCTATGTCACGCAATCGATGGCGAATGACCAGATGCTCGTGCGTGAGCTTGACCCCAATGCCGAACTGGCGCAACGCTTTGATAGCGCCGTGCTCGAAGTGGGGACACCCGTATGCGCGGACATTAAAGATGCGCGCGATAAATTATTGCGCATGCGTAACAACGTGCTAGAACTGGCGCACGGCAAAGGCGCCAAAGTGGCGGCAGCCGGCACCCATCCATTCAGCCGTTGGGAAGGGCGCACCGAGGTCTTGCCCGGTTATCGCGCGATTTTGGATGACGCGCAGATGATCGCCCGCCGCCTGCTAGCCTTTGGTCTACGTGTGCACATCGGCGTGGAAGACCGCGAACTAGCCGTCGATGTGATGAACACCATGCGCTATGTGTTGCCGCATATTCTCTGCCTCTCGACCAGTTCGCCGTTTTGGGTAGGCCGCAACACCGGCTTGAAGAGTTATCGCGCTGTGCTATTGGATGCCTTGCCGCGCACCGGCATCCCTGGTTATTTCAGCAGTTACGCCGAATATCGCGGCTTTATTGACACGCTAGTGCGCACTAATAGCATCCCGGATGCCAGTCAGGTGCGCTATGACATTATGCCCCATTATCGTTTTCCCACACTGGTGGTGCGCATTTGTGACATTGTGCCCAACTATCGCGATACGCTGGCGATCACCGCGCTGATTCAAGCGGCGGTGGCGTGGATGGTGGATTTGCGCCAACGCAACATGTCATTTCGGCTCTATGAACGGCTCTTGATTGCCGAAAACAAGTGGCGTGCGGTGCGTTATGGACTGGAAGGCAACCTGATCGATTTTGGGATTGAGCAAGCGCTGCCCGCGCGCGATTTGGTGCGTGAGCTAGTCGAACGCGTCGAGCCGTTTGGGGCAAAACTGAATAGCAGCGACGAATTGGCGCACGTCTATACCATGCTTGAGCGTGGTTCAAGCGCCGAACAACAGATCAAAGTGTGGCAGGCCGCCAACCAAGACGCCAAAGCCGTGGTCGATTTCTTGATCACAGAAACGGAGAAGATCGCATGATTGAGCGACCCTCACTGACGATTGGCATCGAAGAAGAATACCAGATCATTGACCCGGAGACGCGTGAGTTGCGCTCGTTTATTTCGCAATTCATCGAGAACGACAGGGTGATCATGGTCGAGCATGAACTAAAGCCAGAGTTGCACCAATCGATGGTGGAGCTCGGCACACCCGTCTGCCAGACGATCGCGCAAACCAAAGAGGAATTAGTCAAGCAGCGCAGTTTCTTGTCACACCTGGCGCGCGACAAAGACTTGGAAATTGTCGCGGCGGCCACCCATCCGTTTAGTCGCTGGCTGGATCAACCGGTGACGCCGCTGCCGCGCTATCAAGGCGTGCTCGAAGATATGCAACTATTGGCGCAGCGCCTGCTGATTTTCGGCATGCACGTTCATATTGGGGTGGAAGACCGCAACTTTGCGATGGATGCGATGAACGTGGTGCGCTATATGCTGCCCCACATTCTGGCCCTTAGCACCAGCAGTCCTTTTTGGCTGGGCCGGCGCACAGGTCTGAAAAGTTACCGCTCGCTGGTCTTTGAGGATTTTCCGCGCTCGGGCATCCCCGACATTATGCGCTCGCCCGCCGAATTTGACAACATGGTCGGCACGCTGGTCAACACGGGTTGCATTCCTGATTCGAGCAAAATCTGGTGGGATGTGCGCCCGCATCACAAATATCCCACACTAGAATTTCGTATCTGCGACATTTGCACACGCGTCGACGAGGCGATTGCGATTGCGGCGATCTTCCAAGCCATGGTGCTCTGGCTGTGGAAATTGCGCCGCAACAATATTACCTTCCGCGT
>JBBREZ010000343.1:0-7606 GCA_038225095.1 Caldilineales bacterium | reverse complement strand
CCGTTCAATCCAATTTATGCGTTGGCAGAATGCGCCAAGGCTACAGCGTTAGACGAGGAAACCTTGCAACATTGGGTGAACGCAATTCGGCGCAAGGGGCAGGCGATCATCTATGGGCCACCGGGCGTTGGCAAAACCTTCCTGGCCGATCACCTGGCGCGCCACCTGATCGGTGGCGATGACGGCCTGATGGAGATGGTACAATTTCACCCGTCTTACGCCTATGAAGATTTTGTCCAGGGGATCCGGCCAAAAACCATCTACGGTCAACTTGCGTATGCGATGGTCCCTGGTCGCTTCCTGGAATTCTGTCGGCAAGCGGAACAGCGCCACGGACCTTGCGTGTTGATTATCGACGAAATCAACCGGGCAAATCTGGCGCGCGTCTTTGGTGAATTAATGGTGCTCTTAGAATATCGCGACAAGCAAATTCCGCTGGCGGGCGGCGATGAGCCGTTTGGCATTCCGCATAATGTCTATCTAATTGGCACGATGAACACGGCAGACCGTTCAATTGCGCTGGTCGACCATGCGTTGCGGCGGCGCTTTGCCTTCCTGGCGCTCTATCCCAACTACGCTGCGTTGCGCACATTCCATGCGCGCGAACAGACAAATTTCTCGGTAGAGCCGCTGATTAGCCTGCTTCAACAGCTGAATTTGCAGATTGGCGACCGCCACTACGAAATCGGCATCTCCTACTTTATGCGTCAGGCATTAGCGCAGGAAATCCAAGACATCTGGCAAATGGAGATCGAGCCGTATCTAGAGGAATATTTCTTCGACAACTTGGAACGCGTGGAAGAGTTTCGCTGGGCGCGGGTGGTGCGCAAGCTAGTTAGCGCCACCGATTAACTGGGCTTATAGACAAATAAACTAAACAGTGCACAGGCAAACGAGGCTGCTCCCTCCTCGTTGATACGGAATTCTATCTGACTTGTCTATTAGGCTATTTTCACCAGATATCGCATGGTCAAATTCTCAACGATTGTACTGCCCTTACAAGAATATCAACCGGCCTTTTTTGCGCCGGAGCAATTGACTCAGGCCGCGGCCCAACTGCTCCATCAGCGGTACCGGGCGCAGATAGACTTGCAGCCCCCCTCTTTTCTCAACCGGGGGCGCTGGCAATTGACCGCGCGTGGCTGGGTAGGTTTTATTGCGCTAGTTGACGGCATCGGCCTTTCCTTGCAGCCCAAGGTTCCGCTAGCCAATTTATTTGGCATGTTGGAAGTAGCTTATAGCTTGCAAAGTTTCCGCTTTTTACCGGGTCTCTTTCATGCGGCGACGCTAGAAGAATTCTACGAGCGACTGGCGCAGATCCTGGCCCAGCACATTGTGGAGCGCTTCCGTAAGGGGATTTATCGAGCGTATGTGCCGCAGGCCGCAGCTTTGCCCTATGTACGTGGTCAATTAGATTTGCCGCGCATCGTGCGCAAACCGTGGCAAACGGAGGTCCCCTGCCGCTACGATGAGCAGACCGCCGATGTGCCAGAGAATCAAATTTTAACCTGGACGCTGCATCGCATCTTGCAGAGTGGGCTATGCACCGAAGAACGCGCTTTGCCGCGTGTCCGCCAGGCCTATCGCCTATTACAGCAGATTACAACATTGCACGCTTTTCCGGCACAGGCGGCTGTACAACGCTCTTACAACCGTTTAAACAGCGATTATCATCCGTTGCATGCGCTTTGTCACTTCTTTTTAGACCAAAGTGGACCAAGCCACGAGTTGGGCACACGCACAATGGTTCCGTTTATTGTCGACATGGCGCGGCTCTATGAACGCTTTGTGGCCGAGTGGCTCAAGGCGCATATAGGGGAGGCCTATAGGGTACAGACTCAAGAGCACTATCAGATCGGCAATGCTGGTCCTCATTTCGAGATCGATTTGGTGGTCTATGAGAAGAATTCAAGCCAAGTGCGTTGGGTGATGGATACCAAATACCGGCTGCCGAACCCTATGCCCAGCCCCGACGAGATTGCCCAGGTGATCGCCTATGCCGAGGCAAAAGGGGTAGATGAAGCCATCCTGATCTATCCCGTCCCCTTGGTGCGCCCGCTTGATCAGCGGATAGGTAAGATTCGGGTGCGCAGTCTTACCTTTGGATTGGATCGGGATTTGGATCAAGCGGGGTACAGTTTTTTAGAAGCGTTGCAAGCGGGCCCTTATAAATGCGTGCAGTGCACGGGGTCTAAAGTGGGAGATTAGGTAACCCGTGCACTGCACGCAGGGCATCGAATGTCGGCCATTTGTCGGCAAGCTATCAAAGATCATGGCGTAGATATGCTATAATTGACGTGCATCTCCACCATATATAACGCTTTAGAATGCGGGGAATTCCCCAAAGGAAGAGATTTATGAGTTACTCACCAACCTTATCAAACACTGAAACGCGTGAGCGCACGCTGTTTCAACAAGTTTATGCCTGGATGGCAGCCGGTCTGGCTATCACTGGTTTTGTGGCCTATTGGACCTATTCCTCCGGGTTCATCAATAATTTGTCGGGGCCCGTGATGATTGGCTTGATTGTAGCCGAATTGGTGGTTGTGATTGGCTTGAGTTGGGGCATTTCGCGGCTTTCGGGCCCAATGGCTGTTGGCGCCTTTCTATTCTACTCGCTGCTCAATGGGCTGACCTTGTCGACGATCTTTCTGATTTACACATCTGACTCGATTGCCAGCACCTTTTTCGTCACCGCCGCCACCTTTGGCGCGATGAGCATGTATGGCTACACGACCAAACGTGACTTGACGACGATTGGCAACATGCTCTTCATGGCATTGCTCGGCCTGATTATCGCGTCTGTTGTTAACATGTTCTTGAAAAGCAGCGCCCTCTACTGGATCCTGACCTATGCCGGTATTTTGATCTTTGTCGGGTTGATCGCCTACGACACGCAACGGATCAAGCAGATGAGCCAGACGATGCTTGGGCAAACGGCCGAGAGCATCCAGAAAGTCGCCATTATGGGCGCATTACGGCTCTATCTGGACTTTATTAATCTATTCTTGCGGCTCTTGCAAGTGTTGGGCAAACGCCGATAACGGTTTGTCATTGTAACGTCTGTATAAAACAAGCGACCGGAGACAAAGGGTCTCCGGTCGCTTGTTTCTATGGTTGGATTTGGGGGTTTACGCTTTATCAGATCAATGCTAGCGGGATATCTTAAGTGCGATGCACGGCACCGACCAATTGCTGCCTGCCCGTCAACAGCGTCCGCCGTGCGTTGCACGCTGCTCGACTGACCTTGGTGCAACGCACTTGCCAGCCAATCAAGGGACACAACAAGTAGCCTTGACAAGTGCATCGCACCAAGTCAAAATTTCCAAAATCCGGCCGCCTAACGGCGGCGTGACTGGCAGGGGGCTTGCCCCCTGCACCCCCACTCGGTTCTTCTAGACCCTCTGAACTCGTCGATCAGAAAGTCAGAAAGAGCAACAGATAAAAGCAGAGGCCAGAGAAAAACAGAGGCCAGAGGCTCAAGGGCCGGGGGACACAACCCGCACCACCCGACATCGTCGTCCCGGAGGTCTGGGACGTACCTGCCGCGGTAGGCACAGCGCACGCTACGCCGGCTATTGAAGAACGAACCGCCCCGCAACACGCGACGAATGTTTTCAGACACGAACATGTTTTCACGACCATCATCTACTTTATAAGGATAGATAAACGTTGGCTTGCTCACATCTTCACCCCACAGGCTACTTGTCCACTCCCAGACGTTGCCTGCCATGTCCAGACACCCATAGAAACTGGCGCATTTGGGATAATTGCCCACCGGTGTCGTATCCTTGACATTCATGTTGAAATTACAGCGCTCTGTATCTGGCGCGTCGTTGCCCCACGGATAGATACGTCCGTCTGTCCCGCGTGCAGCCTTTTCCCATTCAGCCTCGGTCGGTAGACGCACTTGCGCCCACGCACAGAAGGCCAGCGCATCATGCCACGCTACACAGGTCACAGAATGATTCGCTTTTTGTTTGACATCACTTTGCGGCCCGCGCGGGCGCGCCCAATACGCGCCTTCGACATCTTTCCACCTAGAACCAGTGTAAACATGGGCTGAGCCTTGTTGTTCAGCCAGGGTCTTATAATCGGTAGCTTTGACAAACTGTTCAAACTGCGTCACCGTCACCGGCACCCGGGCAATCCGATATGCAGGCAAATAAAGTTGGTGCCGTGGCAATTCAGCATCATATGCGTCTGGGTCTTGCTTTTTATCGCTGCCCATCCAAAATTCACCCGCTGGAATCGTCACCCAGTCAAAGTCGATCGGCGGACGCACAATCACGGCTGGCGCTTCCACCGGTTTGTGGGGTGCGGCCTCTGGGGGTTTCTGTTCTGCCAACGGCTCAATCGTGCGTTTAACCTCCGGTGCGGCTGCGCTATCGGCATCTCCGCCGCTCCCTGTCTCCCTGTCTCCCCTCTCCTTGTCTCCTTGTCTCCCCTGCCCTTGCCTTGCCGCCATCGCAAACAGTACCCCATCCGTCGCCCGCATATGCAACACCGGCGTGCCCCACTCCAATGAATTTTCGTTGTGGTTATTGATCGCATTGCGCGCATCGGTCACCGCGGCGTCCACGGGCAAATTGTCGGCCAGCGCTTCATAGAAGGTACGGGCAAATTCGACGGCGGCCGTGTTGGTGATTTCATATTGCATCGCCAACACGGCGGGCAGACCGCTCTGGATTAACGTCGCCGCGGTGCTGGCGAACACATCCTGTTGGCCGCTGCGTGCGCCCTCACAACTGTTGAGCAACACCAGCCGCAACGTGCCACGTTGGTGGGCCAACAGCCGCGCCAACTGCGTGGCGCTTTTGAGGTCGGCGTGGCCTTGTTCATCGGCCAGGGCAATCCGCCCTTCATCGCGCAGGGCATCAAACAGGCCGTGGCCGATAAAGTGAAAGATGTGCCAGGGGCCATAGTCGGGGCGCATGATCTGCTGCAAATCACGCCAGGTTTGTCCCCTAAGCCAGGTCAGTTCGACCAAGCCGCGCGCTTGCAACGTTTGCAAGGCGGCGCTCACCCGCTGTTGTTCCTGCGCCACGTCCAAACGTTGCAAGTCCGTCGGCGCGGCCACCATACCCAGAATGCGCAACGGCGCGGTCACAGACAATGGCGCGACGGTCTGCGCTAATTCGGTGTAACGGACGAGCGGCGTGTTGGGGTCGAGACAGACATAGTCGCGTTTGCGTGGGTCGAAGAGAAATTCCCAGGGCAGTGCGGCTAAGGTGGGCGATTGGATGCTCAATTTCACGCGCACCCCTTTGCCCTGGTGTGCCGCTTCGCGCGCACATTCGTAATAGAGGCTGCGCGGTTCGTCAGTCAGGATAAAATTAAAGAGTTGCTGACCAAACGTGCGCACGGCGTCTTCTTCCGGCGTCAAGATCGGCCGCCCACGTCCAGCCGAGTGCAGGATCGCGTTCTCCACCTTGAGCAGACATTTTTCCAGTTCTGGATTGGTAAACGGGAAGGTATTCAGCGTGTGCGCTTCGCCCGCGCCCGCGGAGCGCACGGCAATAGGAGAGGTGTGACCGTCGCCCAACCCAATTTCGATGAGAAAATCGAGATATGCCTGCGCCATAGGGGGATTCCAACTGTTGACAAAATCGTTATGTCAGCTAGCGTAATTATGCTGATGTATCTTGGTGGGTTTTCCGCCACTCATCCACCAGCGCGACGACGCGTGGTTCAAGTTCGTCTAACCCGGTGTTAACATGCACATATTGCAAGCCCATTTTCGCGGCGGCGGCTTGGGCGCGCGTCGTTTCGTCTTGATCGGGCAACTGTTGCAGATACATCAGATGCGTGTAATTGCCAAAATACATGGGCAACAATTCCGGGTAGCGATCCAACCCCAGCCCTTTCCAGACCAACCCGTCAAAGTGACGGGCCAGGAAATCGGTGAGATAGAAGGTGCCGAGATGTTCGTCGTTTTGCTTGTCGAAGGCCGCGCCGCCATAAAACTCGTAACAATGCGGCCCGCCAATCCGCACGATATTGTCATAGCGCGCAATCAGCGCGTCGAGCGCGCCGCCGGTGCCGCAATCCGCATAGCCAAGCAAGATCAGATCAAAGCGGCTGGCCCAACCATCTAATTTATCGGCTTCTAATTTCTCTTCAATGGCCGGCGCGATCCGTTCGGGGCGGTTGTGGAGTTGCGCCGGCACGGCGGTCAATTCGTAATCCCATTGCTGATGGTTGGCAATGGCGATCAGTTCGCGCACAATCGCGCCGCAAGCAATAATGCCAATTTTCATCTGGTGTCCTATGCTAGGGGTAGATGGGTAAGTAGGTAGACAGGTAAATAAGTAAATAGGTAAACATGTAGACAGGGGCAGCATGCCTGTTTACGTGTCTACATGTTTACCTGTCTACCCCTTGATGTTACGCCTGCACTTTTTGCCGCCGCTCTGTGCGCCGTGCGGCGGCACGGGCGATTCGACTTTCGGCGGTCTCAATCGGGCTGTCATGCCCATCAACAGATGGCGGGCCAGGGATCGGATCATTTTGGGCACGGGCGAGGGCATCGCGCATGGCGGCGATGTGCGCCGGTGAACTGCCACAACACGCGCCGATAATGTTGATGCCCAAATTGCGCATCTTGATCGCGTAATCGGCCATCACTGCGGGCGTACCTTCGTATTGAATCTTGCCGTTGGCATACTGGGGCAAACCGGAATTGCTCTGCACCATCAGGTAAATGCCTTCTGGGCGATATTGCGCCAGTTGCGTGGCAATCAGCTCCATCTCGTCGGTACCGGTGCCACAATTGGCGCCGATCACTTTGACGCCCAGAGCGGCCAACTCTTCCACCGCTTGCCGCGGGCTGACGCCCATCATCGTGTGCAAATTCGTGTCAAAGCTAAGCGTGGTGACAATCGGCAACGCTGGCGCAACGCTGCGGACACCCTCGACCGCGGCCTTGACTTCATTGAGATGGCTCATCGTCTCGATCACCACACAATCAACGCCACCTTCGACCAGGCCAATCGTCTGCTCGGCAAACATCGCCTTTGCTTCTTCCATCGTCAATGGCCCAACCGGCACGATCAGTTCACCGCTGGGGCCGATGCTGCCAGCCACCAACGCCCCAACGGGGTGTGCGATATCAGCGGCCAGTTTTGCGCCAGCGCGGTTCAATTCGATGACGCGGTCTTGCAAATTGTGCATTTTCAGCCGCGCCGATGTGCCGCCAAACGTATTGGTTTCGATCATGTTGGAGCCAGCATCAATATAGGCCTGGTAGACGGCACTGACGCGCTCGGGATAGACAGTATTCCAGAGTTCGGGCGCGCCACCATCAGTCAAGCCGGCATCTTGCAACATGGTTCCCATCGCACCATCGCCCAAAATGAAGCGGCCTTCTTCTAGCCAGGTGAGAAGTTTATTGTTTGTCATAGTTTGTATTCCTTTGTCTTAAAAGAGCAATAGGATAATGCCAATTGTGGCGGATGATGACCGGTTGAAAAAGGGTAACTGCTAACCCCACCCTAACCCTCCCCTGGTAAGGGAGGGAACCGATGGAGGCTACCCCTGAACAGTTCCCCCCTCGTTTGGGGAGCGGGAGCCCTCTGGGCGCGGGTGGGGTGGCTTGGCAGTTACA
>JBBREZ010000342.1:0-7610 GCA_038225095.1 Caldilineales bacterium | reverse complement strand
GGGGGGGCTCGGGCCCGGGTTTGACCGCTTGTAACCACATCACATTTTTTTTATCCCTCCAAACATCTGCTGCGCGGGGCGGGGCCGGGGGCGGCGGCCCCCCGCGGCCCGCTACAACTGGCAAATCCTGGCCTATGGCATTCAGCCGATCAGCCCGCCCAGTTTGGCCTTGATGGCGCCCAAGCAACGCTATCAAAGTCTCTATCGAGCTATGGGCGCCGAGTGGCTTTGGTATACGGTCACGGCCAGCGACCAGTGTCACGTGGCAATTGGACGCGCTGCGGTGGTGTTGATGCTCAATTTTGGCAATTTGATGGCGCCCGTGATCATTGCGCTATGTGGCAATTCGCCTGTCCATAGTGGCGCGCTCAGCCCTTTTTGCAGTGCACGCGAAGGCCAACATTTGCTAATTGATGTGCATAAATTTCGTTACGGTGGCGCACGCCATGGCATGCCTGTGCGCCCCTTTGCCAGCATCGCCGATTATGTGCGTACGATGGCTCAATCGACTTATTTGATCGTGCGCGCCGATAACGAAATTATTACCAGTTCACGGCCTTTTACGGATTATCTGCGTGAACACGGCCCTGATTTTGATGCCTTTCTCTTTCATGAACATTACATTTGGAACAGCGCTCGTCTGCGTACCAATTATGGCACCATCGAGATCCGGCCCGCTTGTCAACAACCGTGGTCAGAACATATGGCGGCGATGGCGTTGAGCGTTGGCTTGATCGAGGCCGCGGAACCGATTATGGATTACGTGCAGACGACGTTAGGCGCAGACTATTGGGCCATTATGCGCACCTATCATCAGCAGACAATTGCCAAGGGTTTGGTTGCGCCCCTACCGGCGCGCAATTTCTTGCGCACGATAGTTCTGTTGGCAAAAGAAGGATTACGCCAACGTGGGCAAGGGGAAGAACTGTTGCTCAAGCCAATTTTTGATCGCCTGCACCGCCATCTGAATCCCGCACAACGGGTGCGGCGCATTTTTCAGAGTGACGGGATGGCGGCTCTGCTTGCGGATACGGCGATTCGTCCATTGGTCATCTAATTATACTAAAGTCAATTTGGGAACCGGAGTTTTCCTGTAGGGGCAGTGCCTTGTGCCTGCCCGGTGTGGGTATCCACAAGGGAATACCCCTACGAATTCAAAACTCTGGGTTTCATTCTGACATGAGTATAGCAACTGAAATCAGCATGAAAAGCGGCGTTTTACCCCCACCTAGCCTCCCCCAGGTTGGGGGAGGAACTGTCACTTCGCCGACACGGTGACGGTTCCCTCCCTTACCAGGGGAGGGTTAGGGTGGGGTGAAAAACTCCGGTTCTCAAAGTGATTTCAGTATAGCAACTGATTACCCAGTCTATTTTCAGGCAAACAACAGGCTGGTGACAAGCTCGATGCCTTCAAGCACAAACGACTTAATTGGTTCGTCACCCGTAAACTCTCCCAGCAAGGCATATTCGCCATTAGAAAGTGTGTAAACCTCCACTGCCCGTATGTGCGGATTGGCCAGCCAATACTCCGAGACGCCAGCCCGTTCATACGCCGTAAATTTAACCACGCGATCCGTGCGAACACTACTTGGCGAAATTACTTCAACCACCAAATCTGGTGCGCCCGCAAAAAACGCGATCCGTTCTGCCGGCCAATTCGCAGCCCTGACAAAGAGGATATCTGGTTGCACTGGCCGCGTAGTTTCGGACAGATGCACTTCAAAAGGTGCAACTAATACCCGGCCTAACTTGTGTTCAACGACAAAATTGCCAATCTGTCTGCTTGCCTCAGTCACAGTGAATTGATGATCCGAACTCGGCGCATTGCTCACATACAGGACTCCTTCGATAATCTCGTAGCGGTTGCCATCATCAGGTAAATTTAGATAATCTGCATATGTCCACTGTCCTTGGTCCGGTTGAATTTTGGACAGGGTGAGCATTGTTTTCGGCATTAATTAGCCTCCGATTTACGATTTACGATTTTTGATTTACGAAGCAGCTTCGTAGACGATATCACTCGTAAATCGTAAATCAAAAATATGTTGTTACACAAAATCAAGCTTCGATAACTGGCGCTTATCATACCACGAATGCGCCTGCTTTGTGAATCCACTTATGTTTGACATAGCGCCGCTCCATTGCGACAGCCATCCTGGTGTGGTAAAATGGCCGCAGCCATCAAAAATAGCAACAACGCCGGTTGCCCTAGCGGAATGTTGTTGATAAAGATGCCGCACTCACCTAGGAGAAGTTTGTGTCGGACCGCTCTAAAGCTAATGTGCAGTCTAAAAATACTGTGCAGCCAAACTGCGCTAAAAATACTGTGCAGCCAAACTGTGTCCTTTCCGCCTTCGTCTATGCGCCTGGTGCCGGGTGCAAAGATAAGCTAGGGCTAGATCGTAAACGATTTTTTGCGAATCTTGCGCGCCTGCTCCTGGCCCTATTTTTATTGGGTGTAAACAGTGCGCCAACGTGGGCCGTTGCGTCCGCGGCTCCCGCGTCTGCACCAGTTGGCGATATTGCTCCAGGGTGCGGTAACCTGATCGAAGACGGCAACTTTGAGACGCTCAACCCGGCTTGGGAGTTTCAGCCAAGCACAAACCCGCCCCGCTATACAAGCGACTTTACCTTCGGGGGCAGCGTAAAATCGCTGGTGCTCAGTGATGCGCTGGGGGCTTCCAGCGATCCCAGTATCAGCGAAGTGCGTTACAGAGCGTTTCAACTGCCCGCCTCAGCCACGCGGATTGCGTTGCACTTTCGCTATTTGCCCTTTTACGAAGATGCGCTGGATACGGATCGACAACAGGCTGAAATCTACTATGCCAACACCAGTGCTGCACTTGCCTTCACGACGAAAATCTTCCCAATCTTAAATGCCCACGAAACCAGTTCGACGACTAGCCCCAACTGGCGGCAAACAGATGCGGATTTAACCAGTCTCGCCGGCCAGTGGATCAGTTTGCGCTTTCGAGTCCGCAATACCGGCGGCCCGGCTCGGACATGGATGTATCTTGACAACGCCGAAATCGAATATTGCCCACCAATTGTTACGCCCGTTGTGCCTACGCCAACCTTCACACCCGTCGTTCTACCCACCGCAACCAACACGCCGATCTGGACGCCAACCACGACCCCTTTTCCGCCGACGGCCACCCCGTTGCCGCCGCTGCCGGTTGGCTGTTTCAACATTGCGCTCAACGGTAACTTTGAGACGGAGAGCAAGTGGATTTGTGGTGAAGACCCCGTGCCACCCTACTATGCGGGCACCCAGCATCATGAAGGCGCTCGGTCTATGAAGTTGGGCCATCCACCAGAAGATGGTGGTGCGGACCGCGTCACCTATTCATCGATCCGCCAATTGGTCACGATTCCTAGCAATGTGCAGACTACGGAATTGCGTTGGTGGCACCTGGATCAAACGCAACAGACGGCCGACCCCAACCCCAGCGGCGCATCGGATCGGCAAGAGGTGATTCTGTTAGCCACCAGTGGCAAGGTGCTCAAAGTGCTCCAGCGGGTGCTGCGCAATGACACGACCTGGCAGCAAGATGCAATTGATGTGACCCCTTTCCGCGGCCAGACCTTCTATCTCTATTTCAACGTCTTTAATGACGGCAATGGGACGCGCACATGGGCCTATCTGGACGAAGTGGCGTTGAACATTTGCTACCCAGCTGCGACCGCTACACCCATTCCGCCAACCGTTGATGCGGTCGCTACGGCTAACGCACTAGCGGCCCAACAAACCCAGGCGGCGCAGGCCGCGCTTGACCAGCAGGCCGCCAATGCGACAGCGCAAGCGGCGATCAATCAGACGGCCACTGCGGTGGCGGCCAGCGCGGCGCTAGGCGATGTGGCTGCCACGCAAACCGCACTGGCCGTAACCCCAATCGCCCAATCGTTGCTACCTGAGGCCGCCGCCCAACAACCGCTCAGCATAACGGTGAATTTACCGCCTGCACTGCCTGCGCCCACCATCGCCTTCGTCACCGTGGAAGCTAATTTTGAGTATCTAGGCGCGACGGCAACCGCAGCAGCATTGACGGCGACGGGACGACTGGTTTCGCCTAAAATTGTTTCCACCTTTGTGTCACCCGGTTGGAGCACGGCGCTTGGCACGCTTGCCGTACTTTTGGGGATTCTCGCCGCCTGTCTTCTGCTGGCTTGGCTTTGGACACGCCTGCCCAATCCCGCACGCTTGCTGCTAATTTGCCTGCTTTTGATCGCCTTGATCTGGGTGACGGCCTCCGTTTGGAGACAATCGTAAAGTCTATTGTCGCCCAGGCTGCCGCTCCTTAATTTTTGGAAATTTTATGATTACAGTCGGCATTATCGCCAACCCTGCTTCAGGCAAAGATATCCGGCGACTGGTAGCCCATGGCTCGGTCTTTGATAATGAAGAAAAATCCAGTATTGTACGCCGGGTGCTGCTCGGCTTGGACGCCGTGGGCGTTGAGCGCGTGTTGTTTATGCCCGAACGTTTTGGCATTGGCCTACGTGCGCTGGAGGGGATTACGTTGAAACTAGCGGCGGCCAATCTGGACATGCAGCCCCGTTTCAACCAAGAAGATTCACGCCGCGCCACGGAAATGATGGTGGCCAGCGGGGCCAGTTGTCTGGTGACATTGGGAGGTGATGGCACCAATCGCATGGTGGCGAAGGCATGCGGCGACGTGCCGATCATGCCGATTTCCACCGGCACCAACAATGTCTTTCCGGTGATGATTGAAGGCACGATTGCGGGGTTAGCCGCTGGTTTGGTCGCAGTTGGCGTCGCCAATCAAGCCGTCTTTCGTGCGCCACGCCTTGATATTTGGCAAGAAGGCGACGAGGCGGTTCGTGACCTGGCGCTGGTGGATGCCGTGGTTTACGCTGAATCATTTATTGCCGCGCGCGCGATTTGGGAGGAAGCGAAGATCCGCGAGATCATTTTGACACGGGCCGAACCTGGCAATATTGGTCTGTCTTCGGTGGGCGCCCATTTGTTGGGCGGTGATCATCCAGCGGATCGTGGGTTGTATCTCAAAATGGGGCCGGGTGGGCGCACGGTGTTAGCGCCGATTGCGCCGGGCTTACTCCGCCCGATTAGCGTAGCGGAACACCGAATTTTGTCACCGGGCGAAGAAATTGTCTTAACCCACGCTGAGCGGTGTATATTAGCGTTGGATGGCGAACGCGAAGTAGAGATGCGTCCCCGCTCACAAACCCATCTGCGCCTCAATCCAAACGGCCCTTACGTGGTCGATGCCCGTAAAGCCGTGGCGGTGGCCGCACGGGCGGGAAAGTTTATTTTGTGAAATTTAGCAAAGACTAGCCTCACCCCCGCGCCCAGGGGGCTCCCGCTCTCCTGAACGGAAGAGCTGTTTCAGAAGAGGGAAGAACGGCAGATGATTTGCTCCCCCTCTTCTGAGCAGCTTTTCCTCAGGAGACCCTGCCGGGGGTGAGACTAAGTCCTTACAAAAATGGAGATCCTACACCTTGACTACAAAAACCGTTCTTATCACCGGTGCCAGTGGTAACCTGGGGCGTAAGCTGGCGCAACATCTAGCGGATCGCTATACGCTGCGCCTATTGGATCGCACCGCCCGCCATGCCGATGTCGTCGCGGCCGATTTAAGCATTTGGGACAAAAGTTGGGTTGAACTGTTTCAAGGCGTCGACGCGGTTGTGCACCTGGCCGCTGATCCGACGGCCGAGGTTGCCTGGGCCGATCTGGTGGCGCCTAATATCGATGCCTTGATCAACGTGTTTGCCGCTGCGGCGCAAGCGGGGGTGAAACGGCTTGTCTATGCCAGTTCCAACCATGTGATGGGTGGTTACAAAGACGTTGCGCAACCCGCCAAGCTGACAACCGACATTCCGGTTAAGCCGGGTACGCATTACACCTGGGAGGGCAGCCAGGCGATCAATAGCATCGCCTACGGCGGGGCCAAATTATTCGGCGAACGCTTGGGTAAATGTTACGCCGATATTCACGGCCTCTCGACCATCGCCGTGCGCATTGGCTGGGTGCGGACGGGCGACAATCAAGCCGCAACGATTCCCGCCAATGCGGAGGAATGGTTTCGCCTGATGTGGCTCTCCAATCGCGACTTTGGGCACTTGTTCGAGCGTTGTATCGAAGCCGATCCAGCGTTGCCCTTTGCCGTTGTCAATGGCATGTCCGCTAACGCCGCTATGCGCTGGGACATTGAGCATACCCATAAGTTGGTGGGCTACGAAGCGCTTGATAATGTAGCCGATAACAGCGGTTGAACTAGCTTTGCCGCCAGTTTTATGGGCCGCAAAAGTATCCGACAAGTTGGCTCTGGCAAACTTAGTGAGATGCAATCGGGCGGAGCCAACTTGTCGGTTCTTCTATTTTAGCAAAATTGGCAGATAAAGATTTGTGTTTGCGCTACTCGCTTGGACAATCACCACGCCAGACATCCCCACGCCATTGGGCGCACCGTGGATCTGACAATAATATTTGACAGTTCCTGCCTGCGTGAATTGCTGGCTCACAACGGTCCAACCGCTGCTGGGCGCACCATTTAGACCGCCCAGGCGAAAACTGTCATCATCGGCACGTACATTGTGGAAGCCAGCTTTGCGCACCCAAGTGACGATATCGCCGACATGGACGGTGACGGAAGCGGGTGCGAAGAAGTTGGCGTTAACGGCTACGATGGCATTGGTTACCGTGGCGACGGTGGTGGCGGTTTGACTGCCCTGGTTGTTGGTTGCGGTCACCGTGGCCGTATAGACGCCAGTGGCTGCATAAGTGTGGCTAATCATTTTACCGGAACCACTGTTACCATCGCCAAAGTTCCACGTATAACTGATATTTGTCCCGCCCGTAACGGTGGCGGTGAAGTTAGTGGCACTCTGCAAAAGCTTAGGGCCGTTATTGATGGCAACCACATTTGTAATCGGGTCATCATTGCTCTGAACAATCACCACGCCGGACATGCCTGTACCGTGAACTTCGCAATGATATTTAAACGTACCGGTTTGCGTGAAGGTATGGGTCGCTGTGATCCAACTGCTGCTGGGATCACCATCCGGTAATGCACCTAACCGAAAACTACCATCATTGGCTAGCACATTGTGGAAACCCTCTACACGGGTCCAGATTACCGTGTCACCGACGTTGATTGTGACCGAAGCCGGCAAATAAACATTGCTGTGGACTTCTACATTGACATTAGCTACATTGACATTAGCTACATTGACGGTGGCCTGGGGCACCGCGCCGCCGGCACGGCGCTCTTTGTAAGCAGTCGTTCGTTCCAAATAACCAGATGTTTGCCAGGGCGAAGCGGCGAATACGGTGCTGGCAATACAGATTACCATCCCCAACGCCAGCGCCAGCCAGATCGCGGACTTATGGTGTGCATGTTGCATTATTACTCCTTTTGGATTTAGATAGCCAAATTTAAAGTTTTGCGTACATTTCTAGCCTGCCTATAGAGTGTAGAACTTTTCTAACCTTTTGTATACCTGCTATAGTTAGTAAATAATGAAATTTACACGTCTCTACATATTGTAAGAGAATTGTAAATAGACTAAGTCAGTACTTTTGTTATACTCTATGAGGCTTTATTACGGCTGATTTTTCATTTTAT
>JBBREZ010000341.1:0-7620 GCA_038225095.1 Caldilineales bacterium | reverse complement strand
GCGCCCCGGTCCTTCTATCACACGGCCTGGTTTGGCCCCGGTGTGGACGGTATTGGCCAAGACGCGCACGCCATTGATCCAGACATCGCGCACGCCCACAGAAAGCTGGTGTGGATCGGCGAAGGTGGCGCGATCGCTGATCGTGGCTGGGTCAAAAACGATTAGGTCAGCGAAGAAACCTTCGCACAACAGGCCCCGTTCGCGAATACTCAAGCGGCTGGCTACTGCAGAACTCATTTTGCGCACGGCTTCTTCGAGCGTGATCACCTTTTCTTCGCGCACATATTTGCCCAAAATTCGTGGATAGCTGCCATAGGCGCGCGGATGATATGGCCCCAACGGCTTGGCCCAGGCTGGAGCCAGGCCCCCCGCATCGGTGCCGATCGTGAGCCAGGGTTGTTGCAACTGCAAGCGTACATTATCTTCGTCCATCATAAAATAAATGGTGCCAATCCTTTGCCCTTCTGACGCCAACAAATCCATTGCGGCGTCCACCCATTCCTGGCCGCGCATGGCCGCGATTTCCGCAAGGCGCTTGCCAACATAGGGCTGATTTTCGGGTTGATAGAAACCAACCGGCATTACCCCATCCGGTCCACACAAATCAACCATCGCCTCCCAATCGCCCGCCGGGTTGAGCGCCTCGGCACGGATTTTGGCGCGCATCACAGGGTCGCGCAAATTCTCATAGAGCTTGTTATCCACGTCTGCCCACGGTGGCAAAACCGAAGTCAAGCCTGTCCCCGCGCCGGTGTACGGATACATATCGGCGGTCACGTCAAGGCCGTCGGCGCGGGCTTGGGTGATCAGTTCGATCACCTGCACGATCTTGGGCCAATTGCGCTTGCCCGCCGCCTTCAGATGATAAATTTCCACCGGCAGGTTCGCTTGCCGTCCAATGTCTAGCGCTTCGGTGACGCCTTCCATAAACCGATCCGCCTCGGAGCGCAGGTGCGTGATATAAATACCCTGATATTGGCTGACGACCTTGCAAACTTCAATCAGTTCAGGGGTGCTTGTATAGGCGCTTGGTGGATAGATGAGGGCATACGAAACGCCCAGCGCGCCATCTTCCATCGCCTCGGCCATCACGCGCCGCATCACGGCCAGTTGCTCTGGCGAGGGCTCGCCCAATGCCATGCCCATCGCATAATTACGGAGCGTGCCTCCGCCCATAAACGAACCAATATTCGGGGAAACGCCTGCGGTCTGCATAGCGTCAAACCAATCGCGCAAACGTTTCCAGGTCGGGATGCGTTTGCGCCATGCTGGGACGGTTGCCAGCATGGGATTGCGGTCCAACTCAGCTTCGTCGATCTTGCCGCCAAACGGCGCAGGCGTCCAGTCTTCGCCCATAATCTCGGTGGTGACGCCTTGGGTAATTTTCGAGAGACAGCGGCCATCAACCATGAGCGGCACAATCGAGTGGCTCAAAATGTCGATAAAGCCAGGGCAGACGACCATACCGGTGGCGTCTACGCTGGCTTTGGCTTGTTCTGGCGCAATCTGGCCCGGCGGCCTGATCGCGGCAAGCCGGTCGTCTTTGAGGGCGACATCACCATAGAACCAGGGATTGCCGGTGCCGTCAATGATTTTGGCATTTTGGATTAATACATCAAACTTAGTCATATGAACACTTCTCTATCATTGCTTTGTGATTGTAGCACAGGAAAATTCCATTTCATCCCATGCTAATGTAAACTCAGCTTTTGATACGGTGATAACAGTTTGTTCGCGGCCTGGATCGAGCAGAAAGATATCTAAATTGTTCATCCCCACGATCAGGACAGCATGTTGAGCGGTCTGCCTTTGCCAATATTCCAACTGAGCGGTCTGGACAAATACAATAACCGGTGTCCGTTGCTGCAACCAGTTCTCTATATTAGCAAACGTGCCTTCTACAGTATAAATTACTTTGAGCGACCTGATTTTTAATTTTGTAATATTCGACGCTGGAACACCAAAATCCTCGAATACTTCCAGTTCGCGCGCTAACATTTTTTGTGAACGAGAAATGCCCAGATAGGCTAAGACCATCTGGGCACAGGCTGGCAAACAGTATCCATGTTTTTCTTGCGGACTAAACGGGACGCTTAAAATTTCGGCCATTATCCATTAATGTTTTTTTTGTGTATAGGTCATTGATGACTACACACTTAGTCGCATCAATTTCTACATAACCAATTGGTCCCCAGGGTTCGTGGGCAAGCGAAGTAATAAAAACCTGAAAGCGCCAGACCCAATCTTGTCCGACTTGAGCGAGCATCCCATGATCGGCCATCAGCATATTACCAACATAACCGATTAGCCAACCATTTGCTTTACGCCGCGCCATCCCCTCAGTGACAACCTCAGGCGCAACCAAGTACACTTCGCTACCCTCAGGCAAGTTAACAGGTGTCGACAATTCTATCTTGCCATTATGCACAATGCCGACATAGGTTGCAATCGATCCCATACTTGTCGTCCTTTCACTTGCAAATTGCCGCCGAATCGACTTGCTGCCATTATAACACAGCCCTAAGTTGTGCCATCACGCCAGCGGCCAGATGCTGAGGTTGGCGTGTTTATACGGCAATTGCTTGAAATCCGGCACCAGTGCGCCGGGCGCAATCGTGTAGATCACCTTGGCGGCAATTGGTTCAAAGCCAGCATAGAAATGTTGCATCGACTTGACGACCAGGATCTTCTTTTGCGTTGGATCGATGCCGACATTAGTGAAAACTTCGGGGCTAAAGGTTTGCGTACGATGGCTGATAATGACAATGTCAATGCCGTTGGGGCCATGTAAGGCGACGGCATCGCCAAGTGGCGTGGGGCCTTCGGCAAACATCTGCGTGGCGCCGCGCGCAATCTTGCCCACCTTCACCCGTATGTCCACCGGGTCGCCAGACATCGGCCCCATTTTGCCGCCAATCCGCAAATCTAATTCGACGCCTTCACCCACTTCCATCGCCACTGCGACGGCAATCGGATCCCAGATACAACCAATCGCAGCGTTCCCGATGCCGCTCTCCAACATGGCGCGCAGCAGAAAAGTGGAATCGTTCGGCGCGCCGCCACCGGCATTGTCCGCCACGTCGGCCAGCACAACCGGGTGTCCAGGGAAAGCCAGCGCTTCATCCAGCGCCTCTTCTAGTTGGCGATAAGCGGGCTGCACACGGTCCCGCATGGCGTAAAATTGATCGCCTAATGCTTTGGCTAACGCCGCGCCTTTCTCTGGCTGGTTGTTGGTGACAACCAGCATGCGCGTGCCCAAATCTGGCACATCGCCCCATGGGAAGCCATGCCCAAGCGAAACCGAAAGCACATCGTCTTTGCCTTCGAGCGCTTGCATGTGCGCCACAAAACTTTTCACCGGCTCGGTTGTGGTGTGATAGACGCCGATCATTTTGCAATCATACAAGCTGGTGACGGGTTTGCTCTTGCCTTCAACGGCGTCGGCGATGATCTGGAAAAGTTCCACAGCGCGTTCGGGCGGGTCGGTGTGCGGATATTCCTTATACGTCACGACGGCATCGGCGTGATCCACCAACGTCTGCGATAAATGGCAGTGCAAGTCGAGTTCAATACCAATCGGTACGTCCAGCCCGACAATCGCACGGGCGCGTTGCACGGTGTCGCCTTCGCAATCGTCGTACCCTTCGGCCACCATCGCGCCGTGCATCATGAGCAAGACGGCGTCAACCGGCATCGCCTTCGCCAAATCGGTCAAAATTTCATCACGCAGTTCCTCATAAACGGACCGTAACGTAATGCCCGCGGGCATGGCAAACGTAGTCAGGCTTTCGACAACCGTCCAGCCGCGCGCCTTTGCCAACTCACGCCAGCGCACCGGCACGACCGCTTCAGAATCAGGCGGCTCCCCGTGTTCGCCATTGCGAACCTTATAGTTTTGTTCAAAGTTCTGCATGCCGGTTAAGAACGGGGAAAACGTGTTGGTTTCTGTACTCAGCAAAGCGGTGAAAAGTTTCAAGGAAGAACTCCAGCTAGTTTGGGATTTACGATTTACGATTTTTGATTTACGAAGTTACTTCGCCGACGGAGTTAATTCGTAAATCAAAAATCATAAGTCATTTAAGATCATTTAAAGTGTTCATAAACCAGTCGCCCAATATGACCAAAGGCGCTGTCGAGAACATTGGCGCGATCCCATTCGGCCACGGGATCGTGTTTGACGGCGGCTGCATCCCAGGTGCAAAAAACGGTAACGGCGACGTGCGAATGTTGGTTGCAGTAGATGATGCCGCTGTCATTGCGAATGCCGCCAAGCGTGCCAGTCTTGTGCGCCACTGGTGTGCCTTCGGGCAAGAAACGGGGCAGGCGCAGATTCAACTGTTGTTGCAACAGGATGTGCAACATTTGGTCACACGCCGTGCGATTGACAACTTCGCCTTCAAAGATCAGTTCCACCAGGCGATTCAGTTCGCGCGGTGTACCAACATCGTTGTCCGGCCCCAGGCTGTAGGCGTGGCCTTTGCGGTTCGATAATTCTTCTGGTTGGGGTTTATCCAGATTTGTAAAGGCCAGGCGTGGATCAGACCCAGTTTCCCCCATAATGTCGTTGAAAAGGTTGCGGACAGTCATCGGCACATGGATGTTGGTCAGCCCTAATTCATGCATAAATTTGGTGATATTCGGCACGCCCAGCCGGTGCATCACTATATCGGTGGCCGTGTTGTCACTGATGATGATCATCAGGGTGAGCAGATCGCGCACGGTGGGCATGAGGCCATCTTGTAGAAAGACCAGAATGCCGCTTGGCAAATTCTTTTCGGCCAGCGTCAATTCCCAGCGATCATCTAGCGTAAAACGACCTTGATCGATCTGGTGAAAGGCTTCGGCCAAGACCGGAATTTTGAAGACGCTACACAGGGGAAAGGACTGATCGGCATCATAATAAATCTCTTCACCCGATTCTAAATGTTTAACGGCGACGCCCATGCTGGTTGCGCCGCTGGCCGCGAGCACGGCTTCGATTTGGGCAGTTAAGGTAGACATGTAAACCCTTGTCGCTGGAAATGTTCATCAAAGGCAAATGCTGTCGAAATATGTAACTGGCGCATCATGGTAAAATTTACACAATCTACCAGATTTAAAGGCTGCTGGTTGACCAGAAATAGCAATTGTCCAGCTATTGAATGCACGGCTGAGTCAACCCATCCTATCTGGAGGAGTGGTAGTACGTCTTCTTGGAATTCTCTCACGGCAGGCAAACCAAAACGCCTTTGGATTAATGAGATAGTTTCAACGACCACATAGTTTGTGCAGATAAGCGTATCACCTTGTGCCAAAACGTTTTGCCAGATCTGGTCTGCACGTAGATGATTCAAGTCATCGCTATTTAAGACAGCTAGAAATGCGGACGTGTCAACGAAGATTTTCATCAGCTAATTTCGCAGATTGATGGAAGTAAGCGTAAGCCTCATCCAAGTAGTAGTCATGATTTACACCTAGGTCTGGCACACCAGAACGAAATTTACCAGAAATTTTCCTTGCGCGTCTCCGCTTTTCTTCCCTATCAATTTCTGGCTCTTGCACTTTTTGAATGAGCAGTTCAATCGCTTGGCGAATCAATTCAGCCATCGACGCTCCTCGTTGTGCTGCCAGTTGTTTTAGGGCCTGCACCTGGGCTTCAGTCAGTTGAATCTGTGTGCGCACCATATCATTCTCCTTTCTTAAACAGCATGATAACACAATGATTAGATGCAATCAATCAGATAATTGATCGAATAGTGCCGCGCGGTGAGCAGGTTATTTCGCCTGCTGTTTCGGGTCGAGGGCATCACGCAGACCGTCACCGACAAAGTTGAACGCCAGCACGGTTAGCACAATCATAATGCCCGGTGGAATCGCAATATGCGGATAATATTCGAGATATTGGCGGCCATCCGAGAGGATAATGCCCCAGGAAGGCGTTGGCGGGCGCACCCCCAACCCCAAGAAGGAGAGGGCTGATTCTAGGATAATGATGCTGCCAATCCCCAGCGAGGCCAAGACAATGATCGGGCCAAGCACGTTCGGCAACATGTGGCGCAAGATAATCCGTGCGTTCGTCACGCCGGAGGCGCGGGCCGCAAGCACATAATCACTCGTCTTCAGGCTGAGAATATCGGCACGAATCACCCGTGCGAAACGCGCCCAGCCGGTGAAGCCAATCACCAGGATGGTGAGCAACACGCTGGGGATTTTCTTATCGCCCAGGACAGAGGCAAGCAGCAATAATAACGCCAGCACGGGGACCGCCATTAGCACGTCGATAAACCGCGAAAGCACCGTATCGGCCCAGCCACCAAAAAAACCGGCAAGCGAACCGACTATAAAACCGATGATCACCTGGAGAAAGGTCGCGCCAAGGCCGACCAGGAGTGCGATGCGTGTGCCAAAGATAATGCGGCTGAGCAGATCGCGGCCATTGTAATCCGAGCCAAGCCAGTGCAAACTCGAAGGTGGTGCCCCACGCATCCCCCGCTCGTTAAACGTCGGATCATACGGGGCAAGCACCGTGGCAAAGAGGGCGACCAGAATTAACACAAAAACAACCGCTAAACCGAGGAGGGCTAGCCGATTATTACGAAACCGCCGCCAAATCTGGCCCCATTCGGAACGATGGGTGGTCTTCGTTTCGAGCATGAGCAGTGGGTTTGTTGAGAGTGAGGAAACAGTCATAGCGGGTTTCCAACAGAATAGTGAATAGGTGAAGAGCGATAAACGAAGGTAATTAAGGTAAGCATAAAAGAGAGAATTAAGGTAGGAGAGATTAGAGAGTAAAAACGAGCAATCTCTAATCTCTCAATCTCTCCTAAACAACAGTGAGCGAAGAGTGAACATGGCAAATAATTATCTCATCACTTGGCACTCATCCATTTTACTCAACCCGAATGCGCGGGTCAACGATAGCATACATCAGATCAGTCAGCAGGTTGACGAGCACAACCAGCACCGCCAACACCACGACGATAGATTGCACGACTTGATAATCGAGGTACTGAATTGAGTCAAACAAGAGGCGTCCAATCCCTGGCAAAGCAAAGATCGTCTCAATAATGATCGTGCCGCTGAGAATATAGGCGATTTGCACGCCGATCACGGTGACAACCGGCAACAAGGCATTGCGCACCGCATGGCGCACCACGATGATCCGTTCCGCCAACCCTTTGGATCGAGCCGTGCGCACATAGTCCTGGCCTAATGTTTCGATGGTGGCATTGCGCATAATGCGCGCCAGCAGCGCCATCTCTTCGGTTGAGAGCACCGCGATAGGCAGGAGATAACCTTTCCAGGTCTTCAAACCATAGACCGGTACCCACCGCAGCCAGACGGCAAAGACGATAATGCCCATCAACGCCACCCAATAGTTGGGCAGCGCCACGCCCAAGGTCGAGAAAAAGGCGGTAACGTAGTCAAAAAGCGAATTGCGCCGCACACCAGCAATAATCCCGGCCGGAATGGCAATGATAAGCGCGATGCCGAGTGCCAGTAAGTTGAGAAAAGCCGTAACCGGGGCTGCTTCAAAGATCATCTGGCGCACCGACACACCCGTGCGGATCAAAGAATCGCCAAAGTCGCCACGCAGCAAATTCCCGGCCCAGATCAGGTATTGCACCAAATAGGGTTGAT
>JBBREZ010000340.1:0-7651 GCA_038225095.1 Caldilineales bacterium | reverse complement strand
GCAGATGGTGACCATGTTGCTCCACCGCCCCCGTAGGAATAATCGGAATTTTGCCCATCGCTACGGCTTCGTTCACTTCTGGCCAGGTTAATTCGTCAAACTGGTAGATATCACGGACAGATCGCATGGGAAGGTCTCCTTATGGTGAAATGTTGGTGGTTATAAAGATGCCTCACCCCCAGCAGGGTCTCCTGAACGGCAGGGCTGTTTCAGAAGAGGGGGCGCTTCAGTAGAAGCGACGACCAGCGGCTGATTTGACTCCCCCTCTCCTGAACTCAGCCCTTTGATTCAGGAGAGGGGTCGGGGGTGAGGCTCTTCTCATTGCATAGTCAAAATCACTTTGCCGGTTCTACCGGCAGCGAACTCTTGAAAGGCGGTCGCGGCCTCCGCCAACGGATAGTGATCGGTGATCAGACTCGTCACCGCTAATCCTTGACGGTAAAGCGCTAACATCGATGAAAATTCGGCAAAGTGATAATACCAGGCGCCCAGCGCGGTAATATCGCGGCGGATAAAATCTTGCGAAGGTGACAGTTCCAAATTGCCTTGTTCGCCATTCATCACCACGAGACCGCCCGTGCGCACAGCGGCAAAGCAGAGTTTCAAAGTTTCGGGCCGGCCCGCGGCTTCCAGACAGACATCCGCCCCACGCCCATCCGTCAGGCGCAGGATCTGCGCCACCGGATCCGTCTCGCGGCTGTTGATCACGTGGGCAGCACCGAGTTGCTGGGCCTGTTCTAAGCGTAGGGATGCGATATCGACGGCGATTACCTGGCGGCCCAGATAGGTTTGCAATAGCGTATGGCCCAAGCCGATCGGGCCGACACCAAAGATCGCAATCGTTTTGATCGCCGGATCCGCCATTTTTAGCGAGGTGTGATAGGGTACGCCCAACCCATCACCCGCCAACAGTACACCCGCATCCCACGGCACATCATCCGGCAAAGGATGGCAGCCACGGGCCGCGATCAGGATCCGCTCGGCGTGCATATTGCCATAAAAACGGCGCTCAGCACACCAGGTGTATTGACCCTTGGCGCAATAGTCACACTGGCCGCAACCCACCACCGCGCTCAGCCCAACGCGTTGGCCAATCGTCAGCGTGGTCACCTCTGGACCAATTGCACAGATCGTACCAGCTGCCTCATGCCCGCCATTACCTGTTGCACTGCCTGCACCGCGATAACTGTGCATTTCGCTGCCACATAACGCCGACACAACCGTTTTCACGACTACCTCGCCGGGGCCAGGCACAGGCTCGGGCATCTCGATCACGCTAACGCCACTGTTGCCTTCTAATTTCAACATACGCATAATCCACACCGCTTTCTTGGGTTAGGTTGATTGTTACAGGGTTCTAGCCGATTGGAAACGTGGTATCCAGCAGAACTGAGCTACCTTGGGCGATAGAACGCTTGAGCGCAGCCTCAAACTGGAGTTCGCGCAAACCAGCGATTCCTGGCACTGGTGGCGGCGTCCCGGCGCGCACGGCATCCAGATACGCATTGATCGCCTTGCCAAACGAGGCGCGGTATTGATCCCAGCGTGAAACATCGCGGCTGAGCGCGTGCCCGCTATGACGGCCAGTGGTGTAATCAATCAATTCCAGGTCGCCATCCAGATCGCGCATTGTAATGCGCCCGCGCTCGAAAGCCAAGGTCAATTCATAGAGTGGCAACTTAAAATCGATGGTGCAGGTGCCGATGATTGTACCGACGGCGTCGTTCTGCATGCGCAGGGCGGCCGTGACATTGGCGACGCCTTCCGTGCCCATGCAGGGCCCTTGGGCTTGCGTCGCCAGCGCCGTGATCGTCGCCGCTGGCCCCATAAAGTCGAGCACCAAATCGATGCAATGGCTCCAGCAAGCGTAATGCACCAAGGCCGTAAAATGAACCGGCTGTCCCAGATTATGCGTCTTGATCAATTCACGCGCCTTGATGGTTTGGTCGAAAAAGCGATAGTTAAAAACCATCGCGGTTTCGGTGTTGATCGCCTGCGCCCGCTGTAACAATTCTCGGGCCTGGAAGAAATCTTCCTCGACCACGTTGGCCTGTCCCTGTTGCGCCACCAGCGGCTTTTCAAAAAAGAGGCGCTTGGGCTTCAAATCCAACAAGGCGCTGATCACCGCAAAACGCTCAGTCTCACGCGTCAAAACGAGCACCGTATCCGGTTCATCCGCCAGCAATTCCGCCAGCGAACCGGCAACGTGTCCACCATATTGCTGGGCGACGGCTTCGGCCTTGTCGCGCGTGCGGTTGTAATAACTGAGCGCGATATCCTTGTGCGGTGCGATATAAGGCAGGTAATTATGGGCGACCTTGCCGGTGCCGACAATCGCAACTTTTAGGGTCATGTGAACTCCTCTGGTATGAGATAGGCAAGATTGAAATCTGCGCCTGATAGGAAAAATCCTGTTGAAACAGGTTATTATGTAACGCGCGTTTTAACGCTGCTTTCGATTACAGGCGTCGAATCGGGTGCATTCGCCGGCCAAGCGAGCTCGATAGGAGAACACCTAAATTGTACGTTGTTTGAGACGTTTGATCAATTCGGTAAAATTGGAAGGGTATATTGCAAATTTGGGGCGCAAATGAAATTTGGCCGCTGACAGTAGGAAGTCGCCTCAGCAACTATAAACTTCAGTCGCTGAGGCGACTTCCTACTGTCAGGCGCGGGATTTATCCCTGCAACTGTAACATCTCACCCTTTCAGCGCGCCTTCGAGCATCGAGCGAAAGAAGACGTTGCGCGTCAAAAGAAAGACCACGATCACGGGCAACATGACGAGGATGCAGGCGGCGGCGAGGGCGTTATACGCGGTGAGTGATTGGGCAATGTAGTCATAGACGCCGTACATGGCGCCGCGCAAGGTGGCCTTGCTCATTAACAGATAGTTGGCGATGAACTCGTTCCAGACGTTCACATAGGCCAGCAAAAAAATTGAGGCGAGACCAGGGGCAGACAACGGCGCGACGATTCGGATCAGCGCGGTGAAAGGCGTGCAGCCGTCGATCTTGGCGGCTTCTTCCAGTTCGCGCGGGATCGTATCGAAGAAGCCTTTGACCACCCAAATCGCGAAAGGCAGTTCAAAGCCGATGTAGACAATGACCATAAACCAGCGCTCATCGTAGCCGGGCAGCACACGCCGCAAATTGATGTTCATCTGATAGAGCGCAAGCAGCATGGTTAACAGTGGCACACCGGCCAGCGCCAAGATGCCCACTAAAAAAAATTGGCGGCCACGAAAACGATAGCGCGACAGCACATAAGCGGCCATGCCGGAAAAAATGGTCGTCCCAATCGCCGCCGCCGTGGCATAGAGCAAGGTGTTGGGCAGATATTGCGTAAACAACCGGCCGGTCACGACGAAGCCAAGGATGCTAGCCGAATCAGCGCGCAGCAAAAAGATGCGCGCGTAGCCTTCCAGCGAGAAGCGACACGCCCGCCAGGCAAAGGATTGCGTCGGGGTGTCGCAAGGTAAAAAGACCGGCGGTTTGCGGCGCACATCTTCCGGTGGCTTGAACGACAAGACCGTAGTGCTAATAATCGGGTAGAGCATGACGGCGCAGACGATCAGCAAGGCCAAGTTGAGCAGCCAAGGTTTTGCCACTTTACGCACGTGAAATAGCGTGGCGTTGGATTTTGGCGTGACTGCGCTCTGGCCGATCGGCGAAGCCGGTTGTCCATCAAGTGTTTTCTTCATAGGCGTGCGAGGTGCGAAGGGTTAACGTGATCAAGCCAAGATTCAGGACAGCAATAAAAACCGATAACGCCGCGGCCAAGCCAAAGTCTAGTTTGGAAAAGCCCAGCGAGTAGAGCAAATAACTTAAAACTTCGGTGGACGTGCCGGGTCCACCGCCAGTCAGGCTAAAGACCATACCGACCCCATTCACGCCGCCCAAAATCAGGTTAAAGAGGGCGACGGTCAACATCGGCAAGATCAGCGGCAGCGTAATAAAGCGCAACGCTTGCAGACCGGTGGCCCCATCAATGGCGGCGCTTTCTTGTACTTCGGTGGGCACAGTCTGGAGTGCGCCCAGGATCAACAAAGTGATAAAGGGCAAAATCTTCCAGACGGCGGCAACGATCAGGAAGATCAACGCGGGCGCTGGGGGAAAAGGAAAATCTGGGCTGATTTGGTTATGCGCCGACGACGTGAGAATCGAGATGCCATTGGGCGCGCCAAACAAGCTTGGATTGGCAAAGAAAGGGGAAAACTGACCATATTCCGGTACGACAAACAAGCGCCACACCACCCCGGCGATCACATCTGAAATCACCCACGGGACAAAAATTAAGGTGATGTAGACTGGCGTCAACCGGATACGCTGTTTCAGCAGCAGCGCCACCACAAAGGCCAGACTCATGGTTAGCACGGCGTAACCAAACAGGAAGATCGCCGTGTGGACCAAACTTTGGGCGAATTCACTGCTAGTGAATAAGCGCCGAAAATTCTCCAAGCCAACAAACAGTTGACGGCCCGTACCTGCTTCCACACGCCGTGTGCTGAGCAGAAACGAGAAAAGCGTGGGGTACAGTTGAATGGCGCCAATGATCAGCAAGCTGGGCAAAAGTAACCAGAAAGGCAACAGGTGGGCGATGAAGTTGCTGGGGCGGACTTTGCTCTGAGTCATGTGAGTCTCTATGAACAGGTAGCAGGTAAGAGGAACTATGACCTGCTACCTGTTACCTGCTACTTGTTCTTATTATATTCTTCCTGGGCTTTGGTCAAGGCGGCGGCGATGTCGGCTGTTGGGTTGCTCTTGATCAAGTCGAACAGCGTGGTCGCGATAATTTTCTTCGCTTCGGGGATTTTCAGCAAGGAACCGTACCATGCCCGACAATTGCTGGCGGCAGCCGCAGTCGCACCTTGCTTGAAGACTTCGGTCTGGAAGGCGGCATTCGTCTGCATGCTTTTAGCTACGGGCAGGCCGCCACCGGCGTTCAGCACCCAATCAACCCCGTTGGTCGGGTCCATCACCCAATTGATATAAGCCTTCGCCGCGTCGAGGTTCTTGGCGCCATTCGGGATCACAAAACCAAATACATCGTTCTGACAGCCAGGCTGCTTGCCTTCGGGCGCAAAGCTCGGTGCAATTTTGATCTCACCAGCCTTCACGGCGTCTTCCATATCTTTCGCTGTGGCGGATTTGTAGGCGGTGCCTTTCGGCGAGGTCAGCGGATTCAGATATAAGTAGGCCACAAAGAAGCCGGTAGGAAAGGCGCCCGCTTCAGCGTCTTTAAAGGCTGCTTCCTCTTCAAAATTGCCCGCAAATACGGATTCAGATGAGTAGCCTTTGGCCACAATTTCGCGCATAAACTCGATGGCTTTGATATTTTCCGGCGTGTTGAGCAACATGCCGCCTTTGCCATCATCATAACCGCCGCCGAACGAACTCAGCACCTGAAAGTAATAACGGCCTGCCGCTTCACCGTCAAACGCCGTTGACCCCCAATAGGTCAACGCATATTTGCCCTTACTTTTCAACGCTGCCGCTTCTTTCAAAAACGCATCAGTGGTTTTGGGAAAGCCATTGGGATAGAGATCCGACCAATAGAACACCACATAGGGCGACTCGGAGATCGGCACGCAATAAAGCTTACCGTCCGGCCCCGTGCAGGCCGTCAACGCTTTAGAATCCAGTTCGCTATACCACGGTGCGCTTTTGATAAAGTCGGTCAGATCTTGCACGGTGTTATTGACAATAAACGTGGGCAAATCACTGGCGGCGGTGCGCATCACATCGGGAATATCACCTTTATTTTGCACAGCCGTCACCAGATCTAAGACTAGGTTGTAATCATGGGGTACATTGGTCCACTTATATTTGCCTTTGAATTGCTCGTTGAAGATCGGAATGGTTTTGGCCAAGTAAGCGTTGCCAGCGCGTTCATTGGCCTTGGGATCGGTGTTGTTCTGGTCGAAGTAATACCACGAGACAATTTCAGTTTCGGCACCACTGGCGGGCGCAGCAGAGGATGCACCAGGGGACGCGGCTGGCGCGATACAGGCGACACAGACGAGGAGCGCAATGATTACGCTTGCAAAGCTCCAACATTTACGGCAGATCATAGATGGGTTTTCCTTTTAACTAGACGATCAATCGTTGATGCCACTTGTTGATGCTGATGACTTGTGCAGATGGCGCGCAAGCCTTAATGACAGGAATTGAAATACTTTAGATAGACGAGGCAACATTGCCAGCAGAGGTGGTCACTGCTACGAACAGAGCTGAGGGAAAGACAGAAAGCTAAGTGGTTCGTTAGCGGTAACAATTTGACCAGAAAGACATATATACATTATCGAAGATAAAGTTTACTTTGTCAAACACAAAAACTTTCGATCACAGCCAACAATTGAGGGCATTTCATCAAGATTAGGTGCTGCCCATTACCTATTTTTTGAATAAGCAAGAGGTTGGCAACGAATTTCACGAATTTTCACGAATTAGAAATATTCGATTCGTGAAAATTCGTGAAATTCGTTGCCAACCTCTGTGTAGTTTGTACTTGTGCTTTACTACGTAAGCAAGTTTCTTAATCAAACACCGCAAAATAGTGAGAGAAGAATTTTTCCGCATCTACACCCAACGCCACTTCATGGCGCCCACCGGCGGCATCAGGTTGCCAAACGGTCTGTCCACGCAATTCTTTGTTTTCTAGTTCAATCGTCACATGGCCGCGTTCAAACGCGCAAATCGTATCGTCAAAAATCGTCGCTGCGGCCAGCGGATCGTGAAACGTAATGGCAGATGCTTGCTGCTCGAACCAGATTTCGGCAAAGTCGAGCACGGGACGCAACAACGGCGTCTGAAATTTCTGGCGCACTTCGGGGGCCGGCAGTTTGACTTGCATCGTCACATCCAGACCAATCGAGCGATGCACAGGCGGCTGCGCCCGATAGACAATCGCCGCGGCGTGTGGGTCGAGGATCGCGTTCCATTCTAGCGGCTTGTCTTCATAGCCGTCCCTGGTAAAGATGCCACACATCAGCACCAGTTGCTTTAAGAGGGCGGGGATTTCAGGGTCGATGGCGAAGAGCAAGGCAATGTTGGTCAACGGGCCAATCGTCAACAGCGTAATTTCGCCTGGATGCGCGCGAATTGTCTGGCGTAAAAAGTCCACGGCTTGATGCTTGGGGAAATCTGTGTCATGCGCCCATTTGGTTAAGGCATCGGCTTGCGGTGCTTTAGGTTGTTTTTGCTCAACTAGCAACGGTTGCGCCGCGCCGGGGAAAATCGGAATCTGCTGGCCGGCAATTTTACATTGCGCACTGGCCATCATGGCGCGCTTTTCCGGTTCACCCGAGACCGTGGTGATGCCCAACAATTCACATTGCGGTTGCGCCAGCAAATAGGCCAGACAAACGGCATCGTCGATGTCGGAACCGATGTCGGTGTCGAGGAGGATCTTTTCAGACATAGTGGACTCCTTTGATTTTTGATTTACGATTTTTGATTTACGAAGTAATTTCGTCAACGAAGCTATTTCGTAAATCAAAAATCGTAAATAGCTTATTTTACTCTAATTCTAAAACGCCGAAATATCCGGGTTTATGAAAATCCGCCGGGTCTGTCATCGTGGGGAACCAACAACTGAATTCTGGGTCGGCGTCGCGCGGGCGTTCGATGCGATAGAAGTTGGCGCGCCAG
>JBBREZ010000339.1:0-7659 GCA_038225095.1 Caldilineales bacterium | reverse complement strand
CGTCAAGTTTTTTCAGGCAAACGGTGTAACCTGCCTGGGTAAGTTGTCCGCCGTCATCGGCGATGTAAGTCACGCCTCATCAACTGCTTGCTGCATCACGCTCAATTGCGCCAGCAGGAAGTGATCCTCGTTTTGTTGCGCGATCTGGCGTGCATGGGCAAAATAGGCGTTTGCTTCGTCCCAGCGTTGCTGCGCCAGGCGCACTTGGCCTAATGTAAAGAGGGCATAGGGATAACTTTGCGGCTCCTCTTGTTCCAGCGTCCGCTCGGCATAGTGTTGCGCTTGCCCAAAATTGCCCAGTTCAAAGTAGACGGTTGCCAGGTTTGACGTGTTTTGGGCAACCCAATAAGCGTTATGCCGGACCTCAAAGAAGGCAAGCGCCTGTTGCGCCAGTTCGCCCGCAGCCCCAAATTGTTTGAATTGCACGTAGACCCCGGCTAGATTGCTCCGCACCTCCTCTGCGCGCACCCGATCCCCACTTTGTTCATAAAAGGCCAAGGCTTGTTGATGATAGTGGATGGCATTTTCGGCATCCGCTTGATGCGCCGCCAAGACGCCCAAATTGCGTTGCACCAGCGCAATGCCCGCTTTGTCATCCAACATTTCGGCCATGGCCAGCGCGCCCAGGTAATGTTGGCGGGCGGCGCTATAATTGCTGCTCGTCTCTTGAATGGCCCCCTCGAAATTTTCCAAACGATAGCGCGCCAACAGCGCTTCGCGCCGGGCACTGTGCAATTCACGCTGTTGAATAAATACCGTCGCGCGCTTGGCATGCAACCAGGTGTTCTGTTGCAACAGGCGCGCCGCCGCGACCAGGCCGTCACCATAGCGCACCAGCGCCGCATCCGTTTGACCCAAAGTGCGCAGGGCATCGCCACCAATCACCGCCGCATCAACCACCCACTCGTCAGTTTCCGTTTTGAGCGGTTCCAACTCGTCTAACGCCTGAACCGATTGGCCGCACAGTTGATACAGTTGACTGCGCAATAAATGGAAGGTATTGGCGGTTGCTTCGGGCAGGCGGTGGGCGGAAATCTGTTGGAAAACCGCCAGCGCGGCCGCCGCCTGCCCGCGCCGACACTCCTGATCGGCGTGGGGCTGCCAGATGGCAATCGCCGCTTCCAATTGACCCGCGCACTGATAATGATAGGCGGCCGCCGTGTATTCGCCGCGCTTTGCGCGAATCAGGCCGGCCTGGCGATGAAATTCCTCACGCGCTTCCACCGAAAGCTGGGTATAGATCACTTCACGCAAAGTGGGCAGTAAGGTCACCCCACCACGACTATCTTCCTGCACTAAACCATCATCGATTAGCTGCTGTAAACGCATAGACGAAGCACGGTATCCATCGCCTGCGCTCTCTTGCGCTGAAGCATCGAGCCAGGCATCCAGGGGGGCCGCACTGCGAAAGACCGATAAGGCTTGGAGTAAGGTGCGCGCGGATTTATCCAATCGTTGCTGTAGGCGTTGCCAGATCGGCGCCAAGGCTGGCGTCTGGGGCAACTGATCTAAAACGTCATCAAACGTTGTTTCTGTCTGCGCCTGGATCGTGCGATAGAGCAGCAAACAGAGCGCCAGCAGCCGTGGAGCGCCGCCGGTGTAGGCTGCCACGCGGGCGAGTAGTGGCGGCGAAAAGGCTACGCCAGCGTGGGTAAGCCAGGTTGCCATCTCAGCGCCAGTCAAGCGGGTCAACGGATAGACGATATCCGCTGCTAGCACATTGCGCTGGCCCATGAGTAACAACGGCGCGTGGCTATGCAACCCCTCCAGGAAGGCTAGAAACTGAGTATGCTGCGCTAATTCTGTCTCGCTATCCAGCGGTCGCAGCAGATCAACTTCATCAAAACAGAGGAGTGGCGGCGCAGTAAGCGCGGTTAGATCGGCGCGGGTTAATTCTAAGGCCAGGTTGGCATCAGGAAAGAGACCGCCATTGGCCATTAACTGAAGCCAGACCCGCGAAGCACCCTGTTGATGGAGAAAATTGCCTAAGGCAAAGATCAGGCTCGTGAGCTGGTCGTTGAGGGTGAGCCGAACCGTAAACCAGAACACCGCAGGCGTGGGCCAGCGTTCGGCCAACGCCACCCCCAATGTGGTTTTGCCAATGCCGCTCGTCCCACAAAGATAGACAGAGTTTCCCAGGCGCAGCGCGGCCAAACATGCATCACATATAGCGTCGCGCCCAATCAGTTCAACATTTAGCACCGGCTGTTCCAGGGGCAAAGTCGGCTGCAAACGCATAAGCAGCATTTCGCCCACCCGTTGAATCGCTTCGCGTAAATGACGGTCGTAGGTGGCCCGCGCAACATGCAGAATATCGTCGTAAATGTCTGCCTGATGACGCGACTGCGCAAAGTAGTGATGGAAATAGGTGAGATCTAGCAGTAAATAATAATAGCGGTCGCACAAGCCGATCTCTTCTTTGGCCTGGAGCGCGCCTTGTAACAACAGCGCTTGCGTGGCGGGCAAAGGGCCGGCCCAGAGTGCCCCGGCTGCGCTTTCTAAGGCCATGCACAAGGCAGAACCACGACCTAGATTGGTCAGCGCGTCAGCCTGTCGGTGCAAGGCTTGGCCCAGAAAATAAGGTTGTGCAAAAGGGGAGCTCTCACCGACCAGTGCCGGCTGGTGATAGTGCTCTAGCGCAAACTTTAGTTGATCGAAAAAGGTTGCTGTAGCATCAATTCGGTGACGACTGTTCGGGCTGCGATTAGAGTGCGACATAAGCCGTATAAATTTGTTAATTATTCAAGACTTCAACAATCCCCGCTATTATCTTGTAAGCTTTCGGTAAGCAAACTCGTGCAGGAATTGATACGCTGGCAACGACTAATATAGTACGTAGGAAATAAGTAGATAAGTAATACGGTAGACAAGTAATACGGTAGATAAGTATTAGAGTAGATAAGTAATAGAGTACATAGCGCTGCAAGCTTGCCGTGATTTTCACACCTGACCATTTTGCTGATCACAAAATGGTATTTACACAACTAGTCATTCCCTGAACGTCGATTCCAGAAAGGAAGTTATGATGCAACAGACAGGTATACCCACACTGCGCAAGCGTGGACCTGGCAACATCGGCTCCACAGGCGATTGAATCATTGCCAGCACAGCGCTTACTTGGTTTAGTTTACAACATATTTACGCAATCCTATAATTTATTGGTTTTTAAGGAGATCTACTGCTATAGCAATCCCACGTGAATTCCGAAATCGATAACTTGTGGCAAGGTGGTATTCAGTTACAAGTATTTCGCATTTCTAGTCGGATTGCTATAGTTTAAACCAGTTAGTCCAGCAAGACTAAAGTAATTGAACCGCATCGTAGGCAGATTTGGGCATGATTGATGCTCGAACAGAATGGAAGCATAAGCACACGCAGGTTGGTTGGGACAAATATGAGCAATCATGTTGGCCTCAACTACCCTACGGCGCTTTTGCGCGCGCCTGAATAATTGAGACATTACCCCCACTTTTTGAGACAGCGAAGCGCCTCCATTGTGCTATGCTAGCGACATCCAACAGCAACCACTTGGATTCACAACATGGCTACTCATTGGTGAAGGAGGATTCACATGGCACAACAGCATAGCATCTACAATCGCCCCCTAAAACCACAGACAGAGCGCATCATTCTCCTCTGCTTACGATCGTTGGGGGCAGCCGCCCTCATTGTTTGTATTGTCTTCTGGATAAGTTTACTTCTTCGATAACGGTCTAACGAAGTTGCGTCTCCAAGTGGCAAGTTGCTGCTCGTGCGTGGTGGATGGTGTAAGGACTATCCACCACCGCAGTTTCACTTTTTGCGCGCCTAGTCTGGAAAAATACCGATCCTGAATTCAACGACTATGCGATTTGCTTATAGAGAGACCAAATAAACGCCGCACCTTCAGTTGTACGGCCACGATAGTTCGTGGCCGTACGATTGTGCGACTTCCATTTGATTTGTCGATTAGTTTCAACCTCGCTCTACATTAATCAACCAAACAATGATAGGCTCAACATGCATCGATACTTTGCATTTGCTGCATCGCGCTTGCCCAACGGTATGCCCACAGCCCACAGAAAAGAAACCGAATCCGTCAGGCAGTTATCCGCCGGTGATCCAACCGCGTGGGCCCAGTTGGTTGAGCATTGGAGTCCATGTCTCTACAACTATCTTATTCATAACACGGTAAGCGAGGCGGAAGCGCCAAAGTTGATGCGGGGGATCTTCTCGGCGGTCATTCAAGCATTGGTTGGTTCTCGGCGGGTAGCCAATCCCGCTGTTCTGATCTTTGCGACTACCTACCGGCACGTCCTACACTATCGCCAGCAGCAGCATGAGCGCATGGGCAAAAAGCAATGGCCTTCAGTAGCATCAGCTAATGGAGATTATGCCAAAGCAAGCAATTTTTCTCATATCTTTCAACAGTTTTCACCTGATGTTCAACAGATCCTGCTGCTACATTATCGTTATGGGGTAAGTTTACAGGAAATTTCCCAAATTGTTGATCAATCTGAGGTCGTACTGACGAAAACCCTCTATCAGGCTAAACTTCATCTACAATGATATACTGATGCGCGTCATAAACGAACATTTTTTACGAGATTAGAGATTAGGAGATTGAAGAGGTAATCTCCTAATCTCTAATCTCGTATCACAAGTGTTACTGCTTTATGCGCTTCAGTATAACGATCCGCATGCGCGTATTATTTATCCCCAGTATATCAGCCGCCTGGATTGACAATTATCATAGGATTCAGGATAATCTCCTCAGTGAAAAATTGTTCGTGCCAGAAATCTGCGTCTTATCAAGTAGGAAGGTGGCGTCATGACCCTTGCGAAAGAAATTCCGCTGCGTAATGCTGGTGTCCAAAAGACCCGCTCGGTCTGCGGCTATTGTGGCGTCGGCTGTTCGGTAGACATTTTGACCAAAAACGACCGCATCCTCGGCATTCAACCAGCGATGGACGGTCCGGCTAATCTAGGCGCGCTGTGCGTCAAGGGCCAGTTTGCCTTTGATTATGTCCACCATCCAGAGCGCTTGAAACATCCGTTGGTGCGCCGTGCCGACGGTAAATTGCATGAAACCAGTTGGGACGAAGCGCTCAGCGTCGCCGCGGAAGGCTTCCGTCACGTGGTTGAAAAATACGGCCGCCACAGCGTCTATGGGATTGCCTCGGGTCGCACGCCCACTGAAGCCGACTATTTGATGCAAAAGTTTATTCGCGCCGGCTTTGGTACGCACAATATCGACAATTGCAGCCGTGCTTGACACGCTCCCACTGTCGCCGGTCTGGCGACAAGCATTGGGCGCGGCGCGATGTCGAATCCGCTGGCTGATCTAGAAAAGGTGGACGTTTTTCTCTGTATTGGCACCAACATGACCGAATGTCATCCGGTAGCTGCCACGCGCCTCAAAAAGTCGCTAGCGCGCGGGGCGAAATTGATCGTCGCCGACCCGCGGCGGATCAAGCTGGCAGAACTGGCCGATCTCTACCTGCCCTTGCGCGTTGGTTCCGATGTCGCGCTTTTGCTGGGCATGGCACACGTTATCGCGCGCGAAAATTTGATCAACCATGAATTTGTGGCGACGCGCACCACCGGCCTGGATGCCTTTATAGAACATGTCAAGCAATTTACGCCGGCATGGGCCGCCCAGATTACCGGCGTGCCAGCCAAGGATATTGAAACCGCCGCCATCTGGTATGCCAGCACCAATCGCGGTTCGATCTATTACACGCTGGGTATCACCGAACATATTTGCGGCGTGGATAATGTGCAGAGTTTGTGCAACCTGGCCTTGATGACCGGCAACCTGGGCCGTGAAGGTGCGGGTATTAATCCGTTACGCGGTCAGAACAACATCCAAGGCGCGGGCGATGCTGGCGCTGCGCCCACGGAATATACAGGTTATCAGAACGTGAGCGACCCGGCGCATCAGGCCAAGTTCGAGCAACTTTATGGGCGACCGCTGGATTTGGAACCGGGCTTTACCAAAGTCACGGCGCTAGAAATGTGTGGCGAAGGCATTCATGCCATGTTGATCGACGGCGAGAACACCGTGGTTTCTGATCCCGACCGCATCCATGGGGAACACGCCTTGCGCAGCCTGGATCATCTGGTCGTCATGGACATCTTTTTGACTGAAACCGCTGCGCTGGCGCATGTTGTGCTACCCGCCACTTCCTGGGGGGAAACCGATGGCACCTTTGCGAACACGGAGCGACGCATTCAACGCGTGCGGGCGGCCGTAACGCCACAGGGCGAAGCAAAACCGGATTGGTGGATCATCAGCCGGCTGGCCGAACGGCTGGGCTTCCCTGGGTTTGAGTACGACTCGGCCAAGGAAGTCTTTAATGAGTTGTGCAGCGCCGCGCCAATCTATGCGGGTGTGGACTGGGACATGGTGGCGCTAGGGCAATATCAGTGGCCGGTGCCGTACAAAGGCCATCTGGGCACGCCGCGCCTGCATGAGGAAGGCTTTACCAACGGTCGGGGCGTCTTCGCCGTCATCGGTTATCGCGACCCGGCCGAGATGATCGACGACGCCTATCCCGTCTGGCTGACCACGGGGCGGCGGCTCCAGAACTACCATACCCGCACTCAGACCGGGCGCTCGGCGGGCATTGACTATTTTGCCCCAGAAGAAGTGCTGGAAGTGCATCCCGATAACGTCAAAGCCTGGGGCCTGACCGACGGTGGCTGGGCTACAATGGCGAGCCGGCGCGGTTCACTCAAGATCAAAATCAAAGCCACACCGCGTTCACCGCGTGGCACGGTCTTTGCCAGTTTCGGTTTCAATGACACGCCCGTCAATATTCTCACCGGCTCTGGCTACGATCCGGTGACGCAGACGGCCGAGTTGAAGGTTTGCCCAGTGCGCGTGGAGCCGCTGCTATGATGGTGCCAGTCGTCGCCCGCGCCATCGGTTTGCCCAGTGCGCGTGGAGCCGCTGGCGACATGATGATCCACTTGATAGGGTCACAATAGTTTGTGACCCTATCAAGTGTCGAAAATTCATTTTTGAGTGAATTACTCACGGCGGAAAACTTTGGCAAAATCGACCCTGATCCCATCACTTTCAACGGGTTCTTCATGAAACAGTGCGTTGGTTTTCTGATTGATCACAAAGATGCTTCGGCTATAAGGCTCAACAACCCAGACTGTTTGCACACCGGCATTGACCAAAAGCTTGGCTTTGTCTAAAAGTGTTTGGATGCTCTGGCTGGATGAAACAATTTCAATCGCTAACAGTGGCAATTGTTGAACTTTGAGTATATCCGTGAAAAAGTCGGGCTGAATATTTGCTTTGGGAAAGACAGCAATATCAGGCGTCAAACCCTTATCAATATCTAACGTCAACGCTGGCAATGGTTGCAGCGCATCATTTTGTAAAAGCTGTTTCATTACCTGCGCACAGACATAGCTATGGTTTAATGACGGCATTTTTTCTACTTGCGCTTCGTCTTCCTATTCTTGCAGGACAAGTTCAGTATTTGTTAACATCGTTGACCACCTCCTTCTTTTTTACCCACCTTGGGTTGCGCTTTTGTAGAGAGTATACTATAGGCGTGTGGCTGTAACCAGTGTATGAAACTGCTGGGAGTGCACCTGTCTTACAATAAGTCATGGACACTTATTACAATCGTTATGTTATAATGAAGACCAAAATAAACT
>JBBREZ010000338.1:0-7675 GCA_038225095.1 Caldilineales bacterium | reverse complement strand
GCCACGATATATCGGGGCCGTACGGACGAGCGTCTGCGGTACATGAGGTAGGGCGATCATTTAACTGGCTCATTGACTATTGGTTGATTGTCACTAAAAAGCGGGGCAACGATCGTCATACAAGTGTCTTCCTCCGTTTGGACTCCATGTCCAAGCGCCCCCAAACAGCGCCAGCCGCTCGTGCACGCTAAACAGACCAAAATGGCCTTCCTGCGCGCTGATCTCCTCGAAAAGCTTAGTATCAAAACCTTTTCCCTGATCCTTAACTTCAATGCAGAGCTGACTATCCTCTGCATAGGCGTTCACGGTAGCTTCTTTTACCCCAGCATATTTAACCACATTGAAGAGCAATTCGCGGACGAGTTGAACCAGCAAAATGCGCTTACTTTCGGCAAGTGCATGCTCTGCGTTTTGCCCATTTTCGTTGCCATTGACAATCACGCTGGGTGGCCCATACTGCTTGGCCAGCAACCGTTGGTGGATATCTGCAAAACTAACGGCGCGGATGGGCCTTAAGCAACATATGGTTGTCCGCCGACGCCAGATAGATTTGCCCAGGCCGAATTGTTTCGCCATCTTCGGCGATTTTTGCTGGCAGTGGGCCATGCCGGTTGAGCAGTTGCGGCATCCGGCTGAGTACATCCGAGGGCGTATGCAACACAACAAAAATTGCGGCTGGAATATCGGCGTCTAATTATGCAGTCAATGCAAATAGTGCTTCAACGCCACCGGACGAAGCACCAATCATGATAATATCATGGCCTGGTTCAGTTGAGTTCGGGGACATGGGATATTTTCTTTTTAACTCTAGCGAGCGAACGCAGATCATTTCTGATTACTAGTTGACTAACAGGACCTACGCATGCTGGCGCTCGAATTGTTCACGTTTCTTGCTAATGGCATCACTTAACTTTGAAAAATCTTTGGCAAATTTCTGCACACCTTCATCCTGGAGATGCTGGGTAATGACTTCCAGGTTGATGCCCAACTTGGCGAGTTGGTTCAGTTCATTGCGCGCTTGATCCAGGTTGGCCGTCAACCCAGAGGCGACCACCCCATGATCGCGAAAGGCCTCAAGCGTCGCCTGTGGCATCGTATTAACGGTGTTGGCGCCCATCAGGTTATCGACATAAATGGTGTCTGGATAAGCCGGATTTTTTGAACTGGTGCTGCCATACAAGATGCGCTGGGGTCGGGCACCGTGCGCTTCTAACAGTTGCCAGCGATAGCTGCTAAAGATGCTCAGATAACGCGCATAGGCCATCTTGGCATTGGCAATCCCGATCTTGCCCTTTAATGCCTGATTGCCAAGCTCATCTAGTCTTTTATCAATTTCAGTATCGACGCGGCTGACGAAAAAGGAGGCTACGGAAGCGATCTTACTCAAGTCGCCATTATCAGCCGCCAGCCGTTCTAGACCGCGCAAATAAGCCTCGGTCACCGCTTCGTAATGCGTGAGCGAAAACATTAGTGTAACGTTGATATTGATGCCTTCGCCAAGGAGCGTTGCAATCGCGGCAATGCCCGCGCCCGTTGACGGCACTTTGTACATCACGTTCGGACGATTAACGACAGAACGCAGATGGTGAATTTCCGCAATCGTGCCAACCGTATCATAGGCTAGCGTAGGGTTCGCCTCCAAGCTGATGTAGCCATCGTTGCCGCCGCTCTCTTCATAAACCGGCAGCAATAAATCGGCCGCCGCCTGAATGTCGGCAATTACCAGCGCTTCGTAAATCTCGCCCACCGATTTGTCAGCAGCGACTAACTCTTGTAAAGCGTCGTCGTAATCAGCGTTATTGACAATCGCTTCGGCAAAAATGCTGGGATTAGACGTGATCCCACGTAAGCCATCTTTGATCAGCGCTTGGAGTTCACCCGATTCAATAAACGACCGCCGGATATAGTCTAACCAAATCGATTGCCCCAATTCAGTCGCTTGTTTAAGTTTATTTGCTTTGTGAAGATCAGTCATACATAAATTCCTTTACTACCCTACATAAATAGGAACCAACATGTAGGGGCGAGGCATGGACACTAGCACTTAGATAGCCAGTTGATCTCCTGTCCATGCCTCGCCCCTACTAACGATTTACTAACGCCCCATTAAGACCATGCACACGCTCGTGGGCAATCCTGACATCCACCAACTGGCGGCGCACCATCGACTTGACAGGTTCAGGCAAAGCTTTGGGTAAGGTTTCCGCATAAAGCGCCAATGCAGCCTCGTCGGCGCGATCGCATTCATCCATAATCGCATGGTCACCTTCGCTCAGCGACGCTTTAATATTCATCCAGGCTCGCTGCAAAGTGCTAACCAAATGGCCACTCTGCTCCGGATCGCCGCCATATTCGCTGACTAAGCTGCTTAGTTCAGTGACAAATTGTTGACGCTGCTGGGCATACTCTTCAAAGAATTGGCGGTAATCTGGGTTTTCGACCGCACTAGCCGCCGTTTCGTAGCCAGTCGCGCTATCGCGGTTGGTGACAATTAGCTGATTCAAAATATCGACAACTTCGGCATTTTCCATAGCCTTACCCTCGCGATTGGTCCGTGTCGCCTTCATTTTGCGCACCACCATTCGTGGTGGCATCGTTGATCGTGCGCCATAAACTGCTGCCCAGTTGGCGACCCTGGTCACTTAAACCCGGCCAGAAATAGCCAGCGGCCACCAGCCCCAAAAGGCCAAGCGCCCACAGCCAGGGACTTACGCGCGGCTTATGATTGATACGATCTAACGTCTCGCTAATCGCATCCTGCGTGCGCGTTCGATAGTCGCTCAGATAGTTTTCCAATTCCGAGCTCGCATCTTCCCAGGTGTGCCCATAACGCTTCTGCAATAGATCCACCAGCTTATCAAGCTGGTCATCAAGTTGATGGACATCATCGTCGGTCAATTTTTCCCAGCGTTTTTGCAGTTCCTTGCGCGCCCGTTTCCAATCTTTACGAACTTGCTTCCATTTCCCCTGCATTGTTTTATTGATGTTTTTACTCATAAAAACCTCCTTATTATTCATACGCTGGTAATGCGAGCAATGAGAATTTCAATTAGCCTGTAACAGACCAGGGGCGGCCGCAGAACGGCTTGCTATCAGCCAAGTTTGGTCGCTGTCTCCGGCCCGTTCGACCCGATCGCTGCATAAGCCCCGACCTTGTTAGTTATCTAGTGTAGAGCAGCCAATCATCAATTTCTATAGGCCAGAGTCCAAATTACAGATATAGATTAAGATACAACTTTAAAGAATGTGTCTAAGCGGCTTAAATGAATCCGTCGCTTAGCTGTCACTGCCCGAGAGAAATCTTAAAATGTGCTCAAACTTATGCCTCTGCTCTGTATCTAGATCTATAGACAGGTTTTTCCAGATCTTGCTAAACTAGGCATAGCCGTCAACTACAAAACCAAGCAGAAGGGGGCACAATGGTACGTAAGGCCAAAGACCTTTTTGGGTTTCACATTCGCGCAACTGATGGTGAGAACGGAAAGGTGCATGATTTCTACTTTGACGATCAAACGTGGGTCATCAATCGGTTGCGCTGTAAGCAAGTGCTTGCAGCGCGGCTTGGATCCAACAGATCGATTGGTCTGAAGCCAAGATGCAGGTGAAAGTGACGCGCGAACAAATCAAGCAAAGCCCAGCCTATAAGCCAGACGCGCCGTTTGAGCTGGCCAGTAATGGAGCCAATGGGCAGCAAGCCAACGGTCTGGAACTTTACCAATCGGATGCTTTACCAATGGATCGGTCCCAACGCCAAGCAGCGCGAATGAAATGACCCTTCCCTCGCCCTCCCCTAGAAAGGGAGGGTTAGGGTGGTATACTTGGCTAGCCCCATATTCATTTAACCCAAGGAGACAAAAGATGAGTAACGAAAGTAAAAACACCCAATCCCAAGCCGCGATCGATCTGAAAGGCTATGCAGATAGCCTGGTGCAACACATTCAACAGCTACGCCGCGAGCAAGGCATTGCAGACAGCCAGCCAATTGAGACTTATGTGACGAATGTGGAAGTTGTGCGCAGTTTGATGAAACAGTATCGCAGCTATATCGAAGAAAAGACCAATACAGCCGACTTGGTTCAGGTGAATGATGATGCCGGCAATCCAATGCCCGAACAGTTGCCCCACAGCGAGTATCACATTGGTGATCAAGCAGTGACGATTGCGATCAGCGCGAGCAAAGGTGGTAAGGTCAATCGCGTCCAGGCTTAATCAGCGGCTAGGGTAAAAGTAAGTTCTATTATTCTGTATCTTGATCTATGTCTATCGGCTAGACCCTCGTCCATTTCTATTTTGAACAGGCTTTGCTATTCTATGCTATGTAAGTAGCCGCTCAAACGACGGTGTTTGAGCCAAGAAAGCCCCTATTGTAGCTTAGTCATTTCGTTAAGACGGGGTTGAATTCAAAATAGAGAAGGAGAAAAATTATGACCCAACAAACCACAAGCACGATGACGAATAAAATGGGTTTCCAGAATGGTGGTTCCCAAATCAACAGCCTGCACGACCTCTTTGTTGATCAGCTGCGTGACTTATATAACGCGGAAGATCAAATTTTGCAGGCGTTGCCAAAAATGGCGCAGGCCGCTAGTTCCAGCGAGCTTAAACAAGCTTTCCAGACCCATTTGGAACAGACGCGCATGCACAAGCAACGCCTCGATCGGATTTTCTCAGACCTGGGCATGACTGCCAGTGGGCAACATTGCGAAGCCATGGAAGGTCTGGTGAAAGAGGGTGAGGAAACTTTGCAATTGCAAGCTGATCCTATTGTCAAAGATGCCGCCTTAATTGCTTCCGGCCAGCGCGTAGAACATTATGAAATGGCTGGATATGGCACCGTGCGCACCTTCGCCGAGCACCTGGGCTACGACGATGCTGAAAGTTTGTTACAGCAGACTTTGGACGAAGAAGGTGAAGCTGACAAACTGCTAACCTCAATTGCCGAAGGCAGTATGTTTAAGACTGGCATCAACGAAAAGGCCAACAAGAAGTAAAGAGTGTCGTTAGCGTTTACGATTGGCCTGCTAAAATGGCCTACACTATAAACTAAATAGTCCATCTGTAGACATTTCTCGTCTACAGATGGACTATTTAGATCCTCAATGGCGGGCTTTTACGCGACAAAAGGCCGCCACTTCCACTCTAGAATTTCCGGCATATCTTCCCCATATGTTTGGACATATTGTCGATGTTCGATCAGTTTAAACTGGAACATCTGTTTGATATAGGCGGCCTGCCCACCCAGCCCCGGCACGTAATCAATCGCAGCCATTGCCAGGTGATAACGATCAAGTTCATTTAATACAGCCATGTCGAAAGGCGTGGTTGTCGTGCCTTCTTCATTATAGCCATGCACATGAAAGCTGGCATGATTGGCACGCTTGTAGGTCAGGCGATGGATCAGACCAGGATAGCCATGAAAGGCAAAGACCACGGGTTTGTTGAGCGTAAACAGCGTGTTGAAATCCTTGTCACTCAGCCCATGTGGATGTTGTGTATTGGACTGTAGGCGCATTAAATCAACCACATTGATTACCCGCACTTTAAGCTGCGGCAGATGTTGGCGCAGCAGGCTCACGCAGGCCAATGTTTCCAGCGTTGGCACGTCGCCCGCACAAGCCAACACAATGTCTGGTTCACTAGCTTGATCGTTGCTCGCCCAATCCCAAATGCTGATGCCGAGGATGCAGTGCTTAATCGCGGCGTCCATGTCGAGCCATTGCGGTGCGCTCTGTTTGCCCGCCACGATCACATTGACATAATGGCGCGACCGCAAACAGTGATCGGTGACGGACAGCAGCGTGTTGGCATCAGGCGGCAGATAGACCCGAATCACTTCGGCTTTTTTATTGACTACGTAATCGAGAAAACCCGGATCCTGGTGACTAAATCCGTTGTGATCTTGCCGCCAAACGTGCGATGTCAACAGGATATTGAGCGAAGCAATCGGTCGCCGCCACGGAATATGGCGCGTCACCTTGAGCCACTTGGCATGCTGGTTGAACATCGAATCGATAATGTGAATGAAGGCTTCATAACACGAGAAGAAACCGTGGCGACCCGTGAGCAGATAGCCTTCCAGCCAGCCTTCACACAAATGTTCACTTAAGACTTCCATCACCCGTCCATCTGGCGCCACATGGTCATCAATTGGCAAGATTTCGCCGGTAAAGCCACGCTCGGTCACCTCGAACAACGCTCCAAGCCGATTCGAGGCGGTTTCGTCGGGGCCAAAAATCCGAAAATTGCGCTTTTCCAAATTCAATTTCATCACATCGCGCAAGAATTTACCCGTTTCGCGGGTCGCTTCGGCATCGACGTCGCCTGGGCTTGGCACGTCTACGGCATAATCGCGAAAATCGGGCATCGTCAACGGCTGCAAGAGCAGACCACCATTGGCATGTGGATTGGCGCTCATTCGCTGTTCCCCCTTGGGCGCCAGTGCGGCAAATTCGTCCCGAAACTTGCCGGTTTCGTCGAAGAGTTCGGCAGGTTGGTAGCTCTTCATCCACGTTTCCAACACTTGAATATGCGCCGGCTTATCCATGTCGCTCATCGGCACTTGATGGGCGCGAAAAGTGCCTTCGACTAATTGATTGTCTACTTCGTGCGGGCCGGTCCAACCCTTAAGCGTCTTCAAAATGATCATAGGCCACAGCGGGCGTGTGGTAAACCCATTCGTGCGCGCCTCGGCTTGGATCGCCTTGATCTCAGCAAGCGCCGTGTCGAGCGTGGCCGCCATCACTTGGTGCATCGCTGCATGATCTTGATTATCGCCTTCCACCCAGTAGGGTTTGTAACCGTAGCCGCGCATTAGTGCTTCGAGTTCGGCGGGCGGGATGCTGGCTAATACCGTGGGGTTAGCAATTTTATAACCGTTGAGATGCAAAATGGGCAGAACTGCGCCGTCGGTGACGGGGTTTAGAAATTTATTTGAATGCCAGCTAGTCGCTAACGGACCCGTTTCCGCTTCGCCGTCGCCTACGACACAGGCGACAATCAGATCAGGATTGTCAAAGGCCGCGCCGAACGCGTGCGCCAACGAATAGCCAAGTTCGCCGCCTTCGTGAATTGATCCTGGCACTTCGGGCGCAACGTGGCTGGGAATCCCACCAGGGAACGAAAATTGTTTGAATAATTTTTTCATCCCTGCCTCGTCCGCCGAGATATTGGGATACATTTCGCTATACGTGCCTTCGAGATACGTATTCGCCACAATGCCAGGGCCGCCATGCCCAGGGCCAATCACATATAACATGTTCAGGTTATATTGGTTGATGATCCGATTAAGATGTACATAGATAAAATTCAAGCCCGGTGTCGTGCCCCAGTGGCCCAGCAGGCGCGGCTTGATGTGGGCGTGCGTCAACGGTTCTTTGAGCAGCGGGTTGTCGTAGAGATAAATTTGACCGACCGAAATATAATTTGCGGCCCGCCACCAAGCATCAATTTTACGCAACAGATCGGGGGCTAGCGGTTGAAGGTCTACCATGATGTAAGCTCCTATAAGGTGGTGCAGAGTTAATGAATAGGCAAATTATTTACTCGCCTTACACAGAAGAAGGATTTGACGCAGAGGCGCAAAGGAAAGCATGAACAGCCAAGATTTGTCTATTGCCGCGGAAAAATGCAAGCTGTACATCCCGAATGCCACGCGCACTTTGTTTTTCTTTGCGTT
>JBBREZ010000337.1:0-7696 GCA_038225095.1 Caldilineales bacterium | reverse complement strand
GCGGCGTCGCGTGCACAACTCGACGCCAAGCGTCAGGACTACGTTCCCACGCGCCCAGGGGGCTCCCGGCGTGCGGAACGAGTGTTCCTACCCGATTGACCTTGACTGAGCACTCAGTAGATGCAACCTAAAAAAATGACGTCACTGGTCTTTTCGAGCAGAGCAGGCCGAAGCTCTGTTCGCCCAGGCACCAACTTATGGCATCGACGATCTTGCTTTTGCCAGTGCCATTGGGTCCCACAACCGCGGTGACGCCTGGGTCAGCGGAATTTAGTGCGATAGGCGAAGGTTTTAAAGCCTTGAATAACAACGCGCTTGATCAGCATAGGTTACTAGGCTTTGCGCAGGATGTGGGGGGCAAAGATGGAACGCCAAGTGCCAGGGAGGATGAATTCTAGGAGCAAACCCAAAATCAACAAGAAGCTTGCCACCAAAAGCAGGCGGCCGTGTGTGCGGTAATATTGGAGTGACCAATTACCGGTGAGCAGTGGTTCAGCTAATAAAACAATAAAACCGGCGTAGCCAGTCAGGCGAATCAGATTCCACAAAGGCAAAGCGGCCAACAGATGCCGCCAACCGCCCAAGGCCACCATGACCGCACCAATGCCGTAGCCGGTTAAATTAACGGCCCGGACCAGAAACCAAATCCCAATCAATCCCCCACTGGCCAAAGCGCCCAAAAGAACGCCTGCTAATTCAATCAAGCGATTAACCGGCTGGACCTGCAGGCTGTCTGGCGGCTGTCCACCAGCAAAAAACCATTGCAAATAGGTTTCGCGGTAAATAAAGCCATTACTAATCGCATGTTCGATCTGTCCAGGCGCAAGCCAGACGAGGCCAATCATGGTGATAATTTGTACCAGCAACCAGATTAGTAGGATCATAAGGGCTGACCGAATTAAGCGTTGGCGCAAGGGCACCAGCAGAAAAACAAAGAGTCCAATCGTCTGGATGATCGGCAAAAAGCGCGGTTGTCCCATCCCGCCCGGCAACGCAGTGGCAAGCAGGGCAATGATGACCAACATGATATAAAAGAGCGGATCGTAAACCAGGCTATATTGTTTTTGCATTTTTAGGGCGTAGTAGGCAAAAAAAGGAGGCGTCTACACGGAGAAGACGCCTCCTTTTTAATTCATCGATCAAGCGGGCAAACTACTTTTGGCGATTCGGATTCAGCACCCATTTAACTAAGCTGCGGATTTCTGCTTCGCTCATTTTCGTTTTGAAGTCTTTGGGCATAATACCATCCACATAGCCAGGAACGACAAAGGCGCTTGGATTGGTAATGCTAGTGTACACATAAGTCTCAGCATCTTGGCCCGGCACGCGCGTCGCAGCCGTCTTGTAGAGATTGCCCTGATTAGGACCCGGTGCACCTGGATTAGCGTCCGTATGATCCTGGTCAATCTTATGGCAACCGGAACAGGCCATCGCCACATAAAGCTGTTGTGGCGGACGTGGGCCAGCCGGCACCGCCGCCGTCGTTTGTGGTAGGGTCGCACTGATCGCCGCCGCCGTCCCGACAGCAGCTGCACCCAACGAGCCAACCGTAAAGGTGATTGTAGTCGTTGGCGCTGTGGACGGCGCATCATGGAACGGTTGGAAAGGATCTAAATTGACGAGCGGCGTGGGGGCCGTTCCCGTCACCCCTGTGGTCCGAGTCACACCCGCAGTGGGTGTAACGACTGAGCTATCCCACTGCTGGGTAATCGCATCCTCTTGCCAATTCAACACAAATTGAGTTACCTGTTCGACTTGATCATCGCGCAGTGGGCCACCAAAGCGTGAACTCCAGGTTGGCATAATCTTTGCCCATTGGGATTTAGTTTTGCTCGGGCGACCCGCAGCCACAGTCAAGGCAATATAATCATGCAAGGAGCCAGCCCAGCCGACATCCTTCATTCTTTGGGTAAAGAAATAGCGACTATGGATCGCTGGGGCTACACCAGTTAGACCTTTACCGTCGGGACCATGACAGACATAGCAATTGCTTGAGAAAATCTCCGCCCCTTTTTCAACGCTACGGCCATGCCAGTTGTCCGTTTGCGCTTGCATGCGTTTTGGTTCAAAAATCAACTGCGCAGCCAAAGCAGCAAATGAGATTAAGACGGCAAGCACGCCCAACAAGATTTTGGCAATCGGCGATCTGACATAAAGCCAGGAATACCAAGGTTTACGCATGTGTGCCTCACTTCGCCTTCTCTGGTTTAGACAAATAACTGAAATCTCGCAGTCCATACTGTTCCCAATATAGGGAATCTTCATGGATAAAGAACGATCGGGTAAACTTTCCAGCTTTTCCCTTCGCATCTGTCCAGGTAATGGTCCATTGAATTCGTTTCAAATGGGGTTGTTCTTGAGTAATCGCCAAGATAGATTGCGGCACGTTGAAATCTTTATCTTCTTTATCGAAGTCAACGGTCAACTTCTTGAATTCGTTAAGCAATTGAACGAAACCTGGATTAGTTTTCTCGTAATCTTTTAGTGTAGCCGCTGGCACCATCTCTTTGGTCGTATCATACGTGCCGTTGGGTAAGCGGGCATAACCAAGTTCACGCACCAAACCAGCGCCTTCTTCTGGGATCAACTCCTGTACAATTTCCGTTGCAGGCGCAGCGCGCACGGCATAGTACGGGGTGCCCATCCAACTCCAGATACCCATCACAACGCCCGCTATAATCCCACTGATAATGGCGACGCGACGATCTTTACCACGTCGGCTAGGATTGGGATCAAGGTAGGGAATCCCACACAACAGGCCTAGCAAGACGCCTGGCAAAATGACGCCGGCCACCATCTTGTTTGCGATCTTCAACAGCCCTTGCAACCAGTAGAAATACCACGGCGCAACTGTATGCAATGGAGTCGATTGCGGATTAGCAATTGATTCGAGCGGCGCCTGAAAGAAGAAGACCGTCAAAACAATCATCAAAGCCGTAAAGCCAAGCAGGAACATGGTTTCATCTAGCAACACATCCGGCAGATAGTAGACACGGCGATCGGCCGGCACCTTGCTCGCTGTATCCTGTCCCACTTCTTCTTCCTGAGCCGGCAAGCTAATGCCAAAATGCACCACTTTATAATAGTGGACAAAGAAGAAGAGAATCAGCAGCAGCGGCAGGAAAAAGACGTGCAACAGGTAGAAACGTAGAAGACCATTCGCGCCAATGTCGGGGGCGCCACGGGCCAGCAAGTTGACCGTTGCCCCGACAATTTGCGGTGGTACAGCATCCGCCATGGACGTACCAATCGTCACCGCCCAGAAGGCTAGCTGATCCCACGGCAATAAATAGCCAGAGAAGCTCAGAAAAAGCGTCATCACCAGCAAAAGTACACCGGTGAACCAAGTAAACTGGCGCGGCGCTTTATAACTGCCGGTTAAATAGGTACGCACCATATGGGCCACAACGACCACAATCATCATTTCTGCGCCTAGCCGGTGCAAATCGCGCATGAATTGACCAAAAGGCACGTTACTCAGCAAACGCGTCATGTCCGAATAGGCTCGATCTGGGGATGGCGCATACCAAATCATTAAAAACAGGCCGGTGATCGTCTCAACAAAAAAAAGATAGGTTGAGAGAAACCCAAGCCGAAAGGTATGGGTAAAACGGGTCACACTTTCGTGATAATACGTGGGTTTGATATGCAACAGAAAAGCTTCTGTATGCGGTTTCAAGCGCGGATTTGGTTTACCAGGCGCTTCACCCCGCAACATGCGACGGAACTCACCCGCGCTGATGCCCGCGGTGATACGAGTAAACGTATCATCGGCCAAGCCTAGCGCAGTTTCCAATAAGGTTTTGTTTTTGACTTCTGGCTGTACGGCCATAGGACTACTCTCCTACAATTTTTCGTTCAAGAAAGTCAGACTCTAGACAATGATAAGTTAGTCAACTGCGGTCGTGAATTAAGTAATTCATGGCACGACAATTGCCTGCTTTTCAACTAGTTTATACGGTCGGGGCGCGCGCCGGTGATTCCGAAGCGGGTGCCCCAACGATCTTTTTGCCTGTGTGCACGAGCACCTTCTCGGCTTCGTCCGTGATCTCGAAAGTGTCCAAAGAACGCGTCGCCGGGCCTTCAATATAGAAGCCATCGTGCGTATACTTTGAACCATGACAAGGACATTCAAAGCGATTGTTAGCAGGCACCCATTTGTAGAGACAGCCCAGGTGAACACAGACCATATAGAGGGCTTTGTGCTTACCTTCGGCGGTCGTCACCATCCAAAATTTACCGGATGGTTCAGGGTTCGGCGCGGCATCTTTATTGCCAAATTTACTCGAGTCTTGGATAAAGTCACCACCGAATTCGCCAGCCCGGAAGCGGGGGTACAAAAACATAAAGGTAGCGACACCACTTTCAAGCGTCAACAAACCTAGTGCGGCGCCCCAAGCATAGGTTAAAAACTCGCGACGATTAATGCCTTTAGGCTCTGTTTCAACCGGCGTCTCCACAGTTGCAGTACGGGCAGTTGGCCTTGGGGCAGGCGTTGGTAGTGCGACAACCGCTGCGCCATTGGTTGGCGCTGCGATAGAGGCGCTTTCTACTGGGGCAGCGGATGCAGCAACCGGCGCAACTAGGGTTTCTACAAATGCCGGTGCTTCCACAACAGCAACCGGCGCAACTGCAACGGCCGTGACAGTAGCAGCAGGTATAGCAGTTGCAACGACTGACGCCGGCTCAGCATGAGCTGTTTGCACTTTTTGCGCAGCTTCTTGCATTTTTCGTTTCAATTCAGCTACACGTTTTTCACGCTCATCACCGCTCAAATCAGCGACTTTTTCCGCCATAATGATTCGGTCTCCTTCTACTCAGTCTTCAACCACGGTTGTTAGACTTATATTGTTAGGCTTGTTATCTCAACTTATGCTGTTGGACTGATCAGGCTAGACATTGAACCTTTTGAGCAAAATACAGCCAACACGGAGAACATACGGTTAGAATATAATTGCCGGCTTTTTTACGCAATTCACCTATAGGCTATACCCCAGTTATAGGTCCATCACATTTCTGGCCGGCTAAAAAAATCAGAAAAATATCAATGGTTATTTATCCTAAGGATAACATTCATTTGCGCTTAAAACAGAGTAATATATGAAGTAAATTATAGCACAGGCGTGCTCGATTGTCAAAATTATCACAAATGGCAGGCGCAAGAATTGGGTGCTGGCAAAATACGTAAGCGCATTAGTTTTGCCTAAGTAGATCAGAAAAAACGAGCGACAACCTGACAGGGGTCACCGCTCGCTTGCTAAACTTTATTTAACTTGTTATTGGCCGTTTTTAGCCCTGAATCAACAACAGCCGTTTTTAGCCCTGAATCAACAACAGTAGAGGCGATCAATTACGGGGTCCTGTGAATATGAAAATCGTTATTGGCCAACGCCACAACTCAGCGCACCCTCAGTAGTACCATTTTCGCCAGCGCCACAAGCGGGGCTATTACTAGCGAGGTGGACATCCTCATGATCAGTATCCAGCAAAAGTGGGTCAATATCCCATGTTGAATCTTGACACATAGCACGCGCCAGGTTGCCTGAAGTTTGAAAAAAAGAGTTGTTGTTACACTGATAGGTCGTCGTTGGTGCTTGGGTACGGTCGTCGATGCGCGAATGGTAGAAAAGGTTATTTTTCAACACGGTATTCTGAGGAGTTCTTGTCGGGTCGCCATCCGCGCCTAATTTCAACGTGCCACGGATCATCGTGTTGTGCTCAAAGACGACATCTTGCGCGCGCCAGATGAGCAAGCCATCCTCATCGGTTGCATCTGGACTGATAAAAATGTTGTTGCGCACCGTGGCGCTGGCCATAGCAATTCCCCCCTCGGAGGCGAAACGGATGATCGTGTCTCGACAATTGCGAAAGAGGTTTTGCTCAATCAAGTGATTTTCGGGATGACCATCATGTTCATGAATCACCATACAGCCGGCCGATCCATCTACGCCCGGACCATCTAGATGCAAGGTTGTGCCGTCAAACAGATTATCGCGGATAATAAGCGGGACGCGCGTTTCTTTAATATCGACACATTGTTCCATTTGATGACCATCAGCGCAGGTGTTGTGGCTGAATTCAATATGCAGCGCATCGATCACCTGGAGCATATCTTCCGACTGGGTTTTGAAATAACTTTTGGTGAGCAAGTTATTGGTGATTGTGATTTGATCCGGTGCATTTGGTTGCCCTTCGGATTGCACATTCAACACATGGCTCACCATACCGCCATCAATATGGTTGCCGGTAATCGTCAGATCGGCAACATCGGCGCTCACTTTCAATGCATCTTTTTCCCCGCCGAGGATGGTATTGTTACGGATCACCACATGGCGGATCGGCCCCTTATTCTTGCCATCGACGCGGATTACCCAAGTGAGATCGCTGATGCCCACTGCTTCTATGTGAAGCCCAGCAATGACGTTATATGAGCCGGGACGAATACTCGTATAAAGCGTTACTGGTTCACAATTATAAGGTTTGAGCGTAATCAATTGATCCGGTTGACCACTTGGCATCCAGAGCTTGTCGCTGCTCTGATAGATGCCGCCACGCAGCAACAACGTAGCGCCCGGTCCAGCTTGTGTAATCGCCGTTTCCCAGTCATCGGTGCTTGACAAAATAGTGACATTGGTCACGGAACTGTTCGTTGCGCAAGATTCCAACGGCTCGCCGATCGTACCACCAGAGCCAAAGGTCGCAGTGTTAGAAGGAGGTTTACTATGAGTTGGCGACGCATTACTTATATAGGCAAGATAGACCGTATTCGTTGCTAGTGCAACGCCCGATTGTTGCCCTTCAGCCTTCGCAGGTGCACTAGCTTGGGCGTTGACCGTTTGACCAGCCCCTACCCACAGCGCAAGGGATAGGATATTGACGAAAAGGAAGAAGGCAATTGGCGGCCATAAAGCATGAAGTTTTTTACAGAAGCGCAGTGCGCACGTTGGAACAATTAGCATGGTTATCATCTGCATGGGCTGGTGTGGTATTTATTTTTGTTAAGGCGATGTTTGACTAATAGTGGCTATTAATCTAACTGCATATCCTATGTATATAGGATATGCAGTTACTATATCAAACCTTTGCATTCCTTGCTCTATTAATCCCCTACGCTATCTGACGCCTACCTGACACTGAGGCCACTAGCTCAGTACATCTTTGCTGAAGGGCACGCCAATAAATCGGTTATCAAACCGTATAGTGAGCATCCTCAGAGGCGTCATTTTACCTGTAGGAGCGCCTCTGGGGATGCTCACTACGCATGATTACTGAATAAAATATGTGCCATAAAATTTTGTATTAACCTGACATAACTTTTGCAATCATCCTATTATCCATCTATATAGATATAAATATAGATATACTATATGCAATCAAACCGGTATAGCTTGGGAGTTTGAATGGACATATAAATACTCATGCTGCATACATATCTTCAGGTGTGAATATAAAGCTATAACTGGTAATGTAAACATTACAATAACAATCTTCGTGAATAATATGAACATTAAAGTCACAGGTAAAGTTGGGGAATTGACAGGACAGGATGAGGTGGGGTAGAATAACTTTTCTGCGGTCGGGCAAGCAACTAGAGATTGATTGTAGAGATTCATTGATTGTAGAGATTAATTGACGCAGACGGCTTGTCTGATTTGACAGAGGAAGGCGGGGCTGGCAAAGTAGCGCCTCGTGCCGA
>JBBREZ010000336.1:0-7730 GCA_038225095.1 Caldilineales bacterium | reverse complement strand
TCAGATGTTGGATGACGTGGCCATTACACCACTTCGTGTCATTGAACATAATCGCTTTCTGCGTAATCTCCTGAGATCAATGATGCAAAAAAAGTTAGCGCCCGTTGAACAAATCGGCATCACCCGTATGATTCAGGCCAGTGGTGATCAACTCAAATCACTTTTGATCGTCAAAGAAATTCGATCCAATGAGTGATCGGCAAGTAATTCAAAATCACACTCATTGGCTCCATTCACAACGAAAATGACATTATGGCTGCTATCGCAGACTCTCCATCGAATCTATCCAGTAAAATCGCAAAAATCTGTGCTAATCTGCGGCCTTTCCAAGCTTTGGAATATGATCCCACGGCTCGTATCATTGTGATCACCACCGAATGGTTGATCCCAAGTGGTGAGGTTGACCAGATTTCCGAGATCATTACTCGTCGCAAAGCCGACGAGAAGATCACCGTGCGGCGTTACGATGAAAATTTCAAGATCTCATTGATCAAGCGTTTGTCGGTTTGATCGGGCTGTGACCCCGTAACTTGGCTTACTCATAACTTAGTTTGAGGATTGCCTAGTTCAACCAAGCGATTGCCAACTGCATATTGGGCACGTGAATAGCCGGCCTGTCTATCATAAGACAGGTCGGCTATTTTTTGTCTAGTAAATCGTGTATAGTCATGCTTTTGATAAGTCTAACCAAATTTTTTCTCTGGAACGCTAGCAGACGCTGAAATCATATAAAGTCAAGCCAGGCGTGTTGCCCACTGGACAAATCGGAAAACGTCGTTAGGCAGGAGGTCCTATGTTAGAAAAATAATTTTTGCTGTGTCTGCCGCTAGCTTTTGAATTTATAGACGTGAAAATTTTAAATCAATATAAGACCAGTTAAACAGGGAGCAAGATATCAATTATGCATTCAATGAAGCTTTCGACCGTATACCAGTTGGTGCTAACAGCACTTGTATTAGGCGCATGTTTTAGCTATTTAATGCAAGGACGCTTGTTGACAGGTGGTGTAGACGCGGCTGCGTCTATACCACCAACGGCCGTCGCAGTCGAGGTAGCACGTAGTGATTTCAAACAAGCGAACGTTTTCGCAAATCCAGTGGGCGCAAATCAAATTGTTGACAACTCACTGCTAAGCTCAAGAGTGCAGGTGCAAGTACAAGTACAGGCAACCGGCAATGCAAAGGCCGAAGGCAGTGCAAAAGGCCCAGGTGACACCAATGTCTCGGCCAACACGAACGGGCCAGGCAATGCCCTGGCGTCGGCCTTATCAAACTTGCCTGAGTCTAGTAAACCGTTAGCGATTGCATCTGCTCTTATACCGAGCCAAGCTCAGGCAGGTACACTGCCATCAACAACCCAGTCGACGCCGCAGGCCATCGTCAATGATGGGATCATTAACCTGCGGCGCGGCCCTGGCACGTTCTATGATATCGCCGGCACTGCTGCGCGCGGGCAAGTGTTTCAGATGCTCGCGCGCACAGAGGACTATCACTGGTGGCAGGTCTGCTGCTTTAACAACGAGCAAGTTTGGGTAAATGATCAAGTTGTCTATGTCAATGGCCCCATCAATTTGTTACAGGTTGTGGCTAGTCCCCTTTTACCCGCCACACCGACGGCAGCGTTACCCCAATTCGTAGCAACACCAATGCCCACTTTGCCACCCCCGACGCTTGCGCCAACTGTATTACCAACGGCGTTGGCGGCTAACAATTATAATTTTGATCTAATTTCGCAGGAGCAATTCGAAGAAACGATTGTGCCGCGGATCTATTTGTATGTCTATGCGGGGGCGGAAGGGTTAGAAGGATACTCGTTACGGGTCAAAAAAGATGGGGCAGAATTACCCGTGAATGTCACCTCGTTTGGTGGGCAGCCAGGCATGACATGGCCTTTATCCATCCCGCGTCAGCGTTTCTATAATATGAAGTTGGAATATAAAGGAACCCCTACGGCTGGCACGTGGGAGTTACAACTGCTCGACGCCGCGGGCAAAATGGTTGGGCCACCGGCAACCTTCTACTTGAGTGGTGATGACCAGAATAAGGAGATGTACGTCCGTTATCAGAAACGGTAGGCTGACTATTTCGGCATCAGGGTAGCCACATCTTTGTGCAACCTGGCTTATTAGCTCAGGCTGCCTAGTGATTGGCTCGCTTGTTCATCGGCTAGTTCGACCAAGTGATCGCTAACTGAATATGAATGCGCAAAATGTCAGGCTACCTATAATAGGTAGCCTGACATTTTTTTGTCTTATAGAGCTTGATTGTTGTGCACGATTCACTTTTCGCAAACTTTGTATATTACTAAGTAAAAGTATCTTTCCTGCATAGGACAATCAGATTGTAACCACTATATACAGTGGTTACAATATTCAACACATCAGTATACAGGCAGATAATTTGCATAAAAGTTGCGCTAGTCATTAGGTTGTAACGTGGGGCATCAAAATAGCTTTGCGACGTGACCGAGAATCGTCTGGTCACGTCGCAGCTTTTAGCGATTCACTAAAGGCAAATAGAGCTTGTCGGCAGTTACGGCGGGCGGCGTTGCCGTGGCTTGCGGTGTGGCAGTTGGTTGTACAGTCGGCGTTGCTGTGCTGGACGACGGACAATTTGCTGTCCCCGGTGAAGCAGCAAGTTGCTGATAGGCGGTTGTATTGCGCGCACCGCCCGCACCATCTGGACACCGTGCGCTTGATTGGATAGCGGCATTATTATTGGCATCTTCATCTACCTGCGCTTGACCAACGTTGACTAAGGCCAATAAACCAGCGTTGACTGTTTTGCCGACGTCATAGACAACGGCATCAACCAAATTGATGGTTGTTACAGCAGTACCGCTGGGGAAAACCGCATTACATGCGGAGGCGTTATAGAGGGCAGCGGCATCTGGGCCATTCTGGAGGGCACTGTTGGCAAAAGTCAAGCCGACATTGAGAACGCCGCTGTTGCCAACCACGAAGTAGCCGTTGGCATCTAGACTGTAGCCATCAAGATCTTGTGCCAGGTAAGTGCTATCGTTTGTACCGTTGAAAAACACTAAACATAAGCCGTCAAGTGCAGCAAGCGGCGGGCCATAAAGCTCGACAAACTCGGCTGTATCACTGCCAGGCGTGTCTGAATCCAGTTCGTTGATCAGCACAGATGACGTGGGTGAAGATGCTAGGTTGACCGACACGCTTGCGGTATTGTTGGCTGGTGTACTATCATTGGCGGCTGCTACGGTGGCCGAGTTAACCAGGGTCGGGCCGGTCGCATTTAAAGCGACCAACGTTCGGGCTGTAATCGTGACCACACCACCCGCATTGAGGGTTGTCACCGTCCCTGTTAGCTCTGTACTGCCTGCGACGACTTTCGCCCCCGTCCCTTTTTGCATGCGAATCGAAGCACTCGTCAAGCTCAGCCCCGCCGGCAACAGATCGCGGACGACGACACTCGGCGCAACGCCAGGCCCCGCATTGTTGATAACAATTGTATAGGTGAACAGTTGACCAGCCGCTATCACACTGGCCGAGCTGGATTTACTGATCTGTAAATCCGCCGTGCCAGGCGTCGCGACGGGGGTTTGCGTGGCAACCGGCACCGGCGTTGCTGTCGCAGCCGCACAGTTATTGGCTGTGCCTGCTGAGACTGCTACTTGGCGATAGGTAGAGGTGTTGCGCGCACCACCGGTGCCATCGGCACAACGGGCATTTGATTGGTTGGCAGGATCGCCACCGGCGCCTTCATCCACCTGCGCTTGCCCGGCGTTGAGCAAAGGCAGCAACCCAACATCATCTGGGTCGCCGTTGCCGTAAACGACAGCATCAACCAGGTTAGTTGTCGTTACCAACGTGTTATTGGGGAAAGTCGTACTGCACGCCGATACCTCATAGAGGGCGACGGCATCTGGGCCATTTTGCAGCGTGTTGTTGGCAAAAGTTAAAGCGACATTCGGAACACCAGCATTGCCAAACACAAAATAGCCGTTGGCATTCAAGCTATAGCCATCAAGGTCTTGGGTCAAGTAGGATTTATCGTTTGTGCCGTTGAACAGCACTAAGCATAAACCATCAAGCGGTGTGGAGGCCGGGCCATATAGCTCGATAAATTCTGCCGCATCAAGGCTAGGCGAGTCGGAATCAAGTTCGTTAATCAACACAGACGATGCGGCAGGAGCGAACAGATTGGCGGTGTCACGCCCCGAACGAGCCACCGGCGCGGCAGACACAATGTAGGAGGTCAAAAGCAGAACTGAGGCACACGCCAAGAAAATCAGCGTGTAAAAGCGGAGTGGCTTTGATAATTTAGGCATAGAGCTCCTGTGATGGAAAGTTAATATTTTTGGAAAATTAATCTGCATAAAACTAAAACTAGTCGGCTGCTCCATTATGCCGAATGCATAGGGAGCTGTCATCTGTAGAAATACGTATTCTTTTTGCGTATTTATCACAATCATCATATTTTTTTTCTTAAGCTAGATGGTAAAATCGTGATAACATTCAGTTACTGCCGATGGGGAAGGTATGGCTAACACGGCTCGGTCACAGACCGCGGCAGTGATGGTTAAATTGTGACAAAACGATCAGCAAAGCTAGAAATAATTGTGGATTGGCAACGATTCGCTGATAATAGTTAATGGCTGTACCCATATCAAGCAGTAACCATTCACAATTTCTACAGAGAATTGATGGGGAGAATTTATGGCAAGTAAAATTCGGTGGGGCCTTTTATCCACGGCGAACATCAACAAGGCCCTCATTGATCCAATTCGCGCAGCCAAACGCAGCGAATTGGTGGCTGTTGCCAGCCGTGATCAGGGTAAAGCGACAACTTATGCCCAGCAACATAACATTCCGAAAGCCTATGGCAGTTACGAAGCGCTACTCGCCGATCCAGACATCGACGTGATCTATAATCCGCTGCCCAATACCATGCACAGTGAATGGACGATTAAGGCCGCGGATGCGGGCAAGCATGTCCTGTGCGAAAAACCATTGGTGACGACACTGGCTGAATTTGACCAAGTCGTAGCGGCGGCCCAACGCAATCATGTCACCGTCTTCGAAGCATTCATGTATCTGCACCATCCGCAAACGCGCAAGGTGCAAGCGCTGATCGAGGCGGGTGAATTGGGCACGATCCAGCAGATCAACAGTTGGTTTCACTTTTACTTGCCACCCGAACGCGCGACCAATATCCGGCTCAGTGCGGCGCTCGACGGCGGGTCGCTCTGGGATGTGGGCGTCTATCCCAACAGTTTAGCCATCGTTATGGCACAGGCGGCGGGGGCCGGCGATGCGCCACAAACGGTCTGGGCCAACAAAATTGTCGGTGAAACGGGGGTCGATGTCGCCATGCGCGCCCAACTGCATTTTGCGAACAATCTGGTCGCGCAAATTTCATCCGGTTTGCGCACGCCATTCCGCGAAGCCGTCCACATCATTGGCGACAAAGGGGCGATTCAGTTGATCGAACCATGGAAACCGGGCTTGACGGGCCAGGAAAGTCGCTGCATGATCACGACAACGGATGGGGGCGAAACAACGTTGACGACGCCGGCGATCAATCCTTATCTGTGCGAAGTGGCGGCGATGGAACAAGCTATTCTCGACGGCGCGGCGCCGGTTGTGCCGTTGAGTCTCAGCCGTAATTTCCTACGTAGTGCGCTTGCTCTGCATGAATCAGCTAATACAAATCAGCTTGTGAAACTTTAACTACGAATGCAAAGGCGCAAGGGCAGCTTGTCCAGCGATTATAAGCAATTTGTATCTGTTCAGGCGTAGTGATAGGCAAGTAAACAGGAAGACAGGTAAACACGGATACACGGGCGTACTCTCTGTCTCCCTGTTTACACAGGAGCTGAACAGTTACAGCAATTTCACCCTACACGTCTGCGTCTTTGCGTCAGGGTCTTTTTAGAGCCAAGCTTCACACTCTGCTATAATGGTAAGGGAAAGTTAAACATAATAGTCTTACTGTGAACTATGAACTGGAAACCGGCACACCCGGCCTTTCGCGCCTTGCTCAATGCGTTTTTGCAACAGACAACCCCGGTTTACATTGTGGGCGGGGTGGTGCGCGACTTTTTGTTGGGTAAGCAAAATCAACTGACCGATTTGGACCTGGTGCTCGAACAAGCGGCGCTGCCGACCGCAAAACGCGTGGCCGATCAGCTAGGCTGGAGTTTCTATCCGCTTGATCCTGCCCGCGACATGGCGCGCCTGGTTTTCCCTGCCACCAATGGCGAACCGCTGATCTGCGATGTCGCGAGCTTGCGCGGTGATTCGATCGAAGCAGATTTGTGGGCGCGCGATTTCACCGTCAACGCGATGGCCTTTGCGCTGGATCGCATCGATCAGCCGCGCTTGATCGATGTGTGGAATGGTCAGCGCGACCTAGCTAGCCGTGTACTGCGCCGAGTTTCTGCGGCTAGCCTGGCGGAAGATGCCGTACGCCTGTTGCGTGCCGTACGCTTTGCCAATCAATTGAATTTTACCGTGGATGAGGAAACGTTAATCCAGATCAAACGGCTGAGTGCGACACTCAGGGTCGCCAGTTCTGAGCGCGTCCGCGATGAACTTTGGAAAATGCTGATTACCAACCAAGCGGCGCAAGCGATTGATGATTTGCGTAAGCTAGGCTTATTAGGCTATGTGCTGCCCGAAGTAGCGGGCCTCATCGACGTAGAACAGTCCTATCCTCACTATCAAGATGTATACCGGCACACCTTACAGGCCGTGCACCAGGCGGTGCAAATCCGCAATTGGATCAAAGGGCAGTCCTTGGCGGAAACAGGGCCAAGCATCCAAGCCTGGCAAAAAGCCTTAGAGCCTTTGCGTATGCAGTTTCGTCATCATTTTGCCAACCCCATGGCGGTGGGCCACACGCGCGCCGATTGGATCGTTTGGCAGGCGCTCCTGCATGATGTGGGCAAACCCGCCACGCGCACAGCCGAAACGCAGCCAGGTGGCAGCGTACGCTATCGCTTTCTGGAACATGAACGCGTCGGCGCCGAGTTGGCGGTCAAGCGGTTGACGGCGTTACACTTCAGCCGCCCCGAGATCAACCTGACCCGCGCGGTGATCGAAGGCCACATGCGACCCCATCTACTTGATGCCTCGTTCGTTGGCAAAGCGATTGGGCGGCGGGCCTGTTATCGCTTTTTTCGCGATGTGGGTGGCAAACAATTCGAGCAACCGGCCGGTGTGGACACGGTCCTGCTGGCGCTGGCCGATTATCAAGCGTCGTACAAAGAAACGCCTCCGCCGGCATGGAACAGTTATCTGGTTCATGCGACCGATTTGTTGACATTTGCCTTGGCCGAACATGGCTTGACGGAAATCCAGAAAAAGCCGCTTGTCGATGGTCACACCTTGATGACCCGGCTTAATTTGACGCCGGGGCCCCAAGTCGGTCAGCTTTTGGAGCAGTTGCTCGAAGCGCAGGCAGCGGGTGAAATTGAAACCACCGAAGAAGCGTTGCAATTAGCCTTCTCATGGCTACACGAAAAACCAACCAAGCACTGATGGCAAAATTACTCTGCCCCTATGTGGGCACCTTAGATAAAGACGATCAAACAGAGCCAGCAGTCGATTATCCGAGCTTCGAGAATCACTGTTTGGCCACTGAAGACAACAATGCTTTGTTGCTAACTGACCAAGCCACTTTTTGCTTGAGCAGCGGTTATCGTTATTGTGCGCGCTATCAAGCGGCTGCGGCCAACGATGCCACAGAGCCTGCGGCCAATTT
>JBBREZ010000335.1:0-7762 GCA_038225095.1 Caldilineales bacterium | reverse complement strand
ATCAATCGCTGGAAGTGGAGTTATCTGTTAACCGCGGATGGCATGGCGCGCAAAGCCCGGCTCGCCAGCGAATACGTCGAAGCGTCGCTGTCACTCTACCGGCGCACACGCACCGAAGCTTTGCGCCTCTTGAGTGAAGTGAGCGCGGCTGGCGTCAATCAAGTGGTGATCGACAGTGACAGTGAAATTGCCGAGATCTGCCGATTGACCTGTCTGGAGATGCAGATCCAACGGCGTGATCAAAAAGATGGGCTGACGCCGGAACTGCGCATCGATGGCGTCAAAGTGACGCTGTTCTGGCCGCAGCAAAGCGACCATGCGGGCAATGCGCACCCGAGCACCTGAAATGGTTAGCGCTCTCCCTTGGTTACGAACTTCATGGTCTTGCCCGTTGTAAGTAGAGAAAGGATGATCAATCGCCAATGAAAACAGTCTTTGTCAGTGGATGTTATGATCTGTTGCACAGTGGACATGTGGAATTCTTTCAACGCGCCGCCGCCTACGGCCAACTCTATGTCGCCTTAGGGTCCGATAAAACCGTTTTTGAACTCAAAGGCGCGCCGCCCGTGACGAACGAAGATGAGCGTTGCTTCATGGTGCAATCCGTGGCTTGTGTCCACAAGGCTTTTGTGGCGCGTGGTTCGGGCATGCTCGATTTTAGCAGCGAGCTAGCCGAGCTTGCGCCGGATATTTTTGTCGTCAATGAGGATGGCAACACGCCGGACAAGCGCAAACTGTGCGAAGCGCTTGGCATCGAGTATGTTGTCTTGAAGCGCGAGCCGCATCCTGGGTTGGGGGCGCGTTCCACCACCGCGCTGCGTGGCGTCCAACGCATTCCTTTCCGGATTGACCTAGCTGGCGGTTGGCTGGATCAGCCCTTTGTCTCCCAACATCATCCAGGGTCCGTGATCACGCTGTCGATTGAACCGACGATTGAATTTAATGATCGCAGCGGCATGGCTTCGAGCACACGCCGCGCTGCGATTGAGTTGTGGGGCACCCGCTTGCCGGTGGATAGTCCAGAAAAATTAGCAAAAATTCTCTTTTGCTGCGATAATCCGCCTGGTACGCAAACCATTTCTGGCTCGCAGGATGCGATTGGGATCATCTATCCCGGCCTGGCCAATGCGCATTACAGGGGTGACTACTGGCCGAGCCATATCGACCATGTACAAAATGAGGCAATGCTGCGTTTTGTCGAAAGTTCGCTGTATCTGGTCCCACTAGGGCCGCGACATGCTGGCTACGACGTGTTGAGTGATACCAACATCACTGAAATTGGCGCAAAGGCGTTGGCGGATGCGGCAGATGCTTGTTGGCAGGCGATTCTAATCCAAGACAGAGCTGCTTTGGGGCAAGCCGTGCGCACATCATTTGAAGCCCAAATCGCGATGTTTCCGCACATGACCAACCCGCTTGTCGAAGAGATGATCCACAACTATGCCGGTCAAGCACTGGGTTGGAAATTATCGGGAGCGGGCGGCGGTGGCTATTTGATTTTCGTGGCCGATCAGCCGATTGAGAATGCGCTTACCTGTGTGGCGCGCCGAGCAATGGAATAGGCAACGGGTAAAAACATGATAGAGCAAACTTGGTCGGATCAACCGAATTTTTGGCGCAATCAACGCGTGATCGTCAGCGGCGGTTCTGGTTTCTTGGGGTCAGCCGTGGTGCGTAAGCTGCGCGAACGCGGCGTACAAGCGATCATTGTCCCGCGCAAGGCCCAGTATGACCTGACCCAAATCGAGGCTGTGCGCCAATTAATGGCCGACACCGCCCAACCGCAACCGGTGGATATGGTCATTCATCTGGCGGCGCGCGTCGGTGGCATTGGCTCCAACCGCGCGTACCCGGCTGAATTTTTTTACGATAATTTGATGATGGGTGCATCCCTCTTTCATGAAAGCTGGCGGGCGGGCATTGAGAAATTTGTGGCCTTAGGCACAATCTGCGCCTATCCGAAATATACGCCGCTGCCTTTCAAAGAAGAAAATTTGTGGGACGGCTACCCAGAAGAAACCAATGCGCCTTATGGCCTAGCCAAGAAGATGTTGTTGGTGCAAAGCCAGAGCTACCGCGAGCAATATGGCTATAATTCAATTTTTCTCCTGCCGGTGAATTTATATGGCCCCGGCGATAATTTTGATCTGGAAACGTCACACGTGATTCCGGGTCTGATTCGTAAAATTTTGACGGCGGTGGCGTGCGGTGATCAACAAATGGTGGCCTGGGGTGACGGCACGCCCACCCGCGAATTTCTCTATGTCGATGATGCCGCCGAAGGCATTTTGTTGGCGGCTGAACGCTACAATCAGAGCGAGCCGGTGAATCTTGGCTCCAGCTATGAAATTAGCATTAAAGATTTGTGGACGATGATCGCCCGGTTGACTGGCTTTACCGGCAAAGTCATTTGGGATACCAGTAAGCCGAATGGGCAACCGCGGCGCAAGTTGGATGTGACGCGGGCTCGCGATTTTTTTGGGTTTACATCCAAAGTTTCCTTTGAGGAAGGCTTGCGGCGTACCATCGAATGGTATCAGGCTGAGCAAGCCACCAGCAATAACGTTGTAGCAAAAGAGATCGGATAATAATGGCAACAGAGACACAATTGGCAACCACCGGGCTGCCTGGTGCGGCGTCTAGCGCGCCGCTTAAACGGCCCGTGACGATTATTAAACCTTCGCGCGGCTGGCTGTCGCTGAACTTGCCCGAACTGTGGCGCTACCGCGAATTGTTGTATATTCTAGCCTGGCGTGACGTGAAGGTGCGCTATAAACAGACCGTGATCGGCGCGGCCTGGGCAATCATCCAGCCGTTTTTCTCGATGGTTGTCTTCAGTCTGTTTTTTGGTTCACTCGCCAAAATTCCATCGGATCGCATTCCCTATCCGCTGTTTAGTTATGCGGCCCTGGTGCCCTGGACGTTTTTTGCCAACGGCTTGTCGGAATCAGCGAATAGCTTGGTAGGCAATGCCAATTTGTTGAAGAAGATCTATTTTCCACGTTTGATTATTCCCATTTCGGCGGTCATTTCGGGTGTGATTGACTTTACGCTCGCCTTTGTGGTGCTGTTGGGCATGATGCTTTATTATCGAATTTTGCCCACGGCGAATATTTTCTGGTTGCCTTTATTGGCCTTGTTGGCCTTTATCACGGCGTTGGGCGTGGGTTTGTGGCTTTCAGGCTTAAACGTGCAATTTCGCGATGTGCGCTATGTCGTGCCATTTCTCGTGCAGTTTTGGCTTTTTGCCACCCCGATTGTCTATCCCAGCAGTCTGATCCCGGAAAAATGGCGCTTACTCTATGCGATCAATCCGATGGTTGGTGTGGTCGAGGGGTTTCGCTGGTCGCTCCTGGGTGCGGATACGGCGCCCGGCCCGATGATCCTGGTCTCGGCGCTGGCTGCGGTGGCCCTGTTGGTGAGCGGCGCGTTTTATTTCCGCCGCTTGGAAAAAACTTTTGCAGATATTGTGTAAAATGTGAAGTATAGATTAGCCATGATTCGGCATAAGCAGACACCCCTGGTAGACAAGTAGACGCCCATCAGTAGATGGGACGGAAACAGGTAGCCATCACCTGTCTACCCATCTCTGTTAATCCAGATCATGTCTATTGTAAAAATATAAATTACGAATGTGTCAATTATGAGTGATATTGCAATTCAGGTCGAAAATTTAGGCAAACAATTTCGGATTGGCGCTAAACAGGAACGGTACAGCACCCTGCGCGATACGCTGGTGGATGGCTTCACGGGGCCTTTGCGGCGTATCGGGCAGATCGTGCGCGGCCGGCCAGCCACGATTAATCCGAACCGAGCGATCTGGGCGCTGAAGGATATCAACTTTTCGGTTAACCAGGGCGACGTGCTCGGCATTATTGGACGGAACGGCGCGGGCAAGAGTACATTATTGAAAATTCTTTCCCAGATCACCGAACCGACGGCCGGGAGCGTAGAACTGCATGGGCGCGTCGGCGCCTTGCTCGAAGTGGGCACCGGCTTTCACCCCGAATTAAGCGGGCGCGAAAATGTCTTTCTGAACGGGGCAATTCTGGGCATGTCGCGCGGCGAGATCGAGCGCAAGTTTGACGAAATTGTCGCCTTTGCCGAAGTGGAACAATTCCTGGATACGCCGGTCAAGCATTATTCCAGCGGCATGTATACACGGTTGGCCTTTGCCGTGGCGGCGCATCTGGAGCCAGAAATCCTGATCGTCGATGAAGTGCTGGCGGTGGGTGATATCGAGTTTCAGAAAAAGTGCCTGGGCAAGATGGGCGATGTTGCCAAGAGTGGCCGCACGGTGCTCTTTGTCAGCCATAACATGGCGGCCGTCGAAAACTTGTGTACGCGCGGGATGGTGTTGCGCCAAGGTCGGGTCACCTTTGAAGGCACTGCGCCGCAGGCTGTCTCGGCTTATCTCGCCCAAAATAAAACGCGGGCAGTGGCCAATCTGGAAGATCGCACCGATCGCGAAGGTGATGGTCGCGTGCGTGCCACGGCGTTGCGCATCTATAATAGCGCCGGTGAGCAGACCGATATTATCAAAATGTTGGAGAGCTTTACTGTTGAAGTGGATACCACTGGCACCCTAAAAAATGCCGTGATTGGCGTGCTTTTCGGCAATTATTTTCGCTCACAGATGATCCGCGGATATAGCTGGGAGCAGTTGGCCGAATCGATTCAACTAAACGGTCATAATCAGATCCGTTGTCATTTTGAAAGTTTCCCAATGATGCATGGTGAGTATGACATTCACATCTGGATCGGACAACCAGGTGATGTGGCCGATTACGTCGAGAATGCCGCCACCCTGACGGTGGAGGCGCAAGATGTTTTTGGCACCGGGCGCATACCAGACCCATCCGGCGGGGTTGCCGTGTGCAAAGTAAAGTGGGAGATTAATAGTGCTAACGAAAGTGCTTAACAAGGGTCAAAAAGCGCGTTTTAAGATCGTGAACTATGTGGATGATACAGCGGCCAAGCTCAAAATGCTGCGTTCTCCCCAAGCGAACTATGTGCCTGCCATTGAACAGGCGTTTGCCGAGGTCGAAGCGAAAGCGCACGCCCGCTTTGGCGGCTGGTCGCTCTCCAAGAGCGCCATTTACACATTATGCCTGCATCTGCTGGCGAAAACAACCACGCCCGTTCTGATTGAATTGGGCGGTGGGCAATCCACTTTGTTTTGGGATACTTTTGCCAAAAACGCCAACTTGCCCTTGCGCGTGATCACCTTTGAACACAATCCACGCTGGGCCGAGCACGTCAAGAAGCTCTTGTCACCCCAGACCAAGGTCGAGCTGATGATCTTGCCCTTATGCCAAGTTGAGGCGCAGGATAAGGAGCGCATGTTTGCGGATCGAGCGCACGCTTTTGAGATCTGGCAAGCGAAGCGCCATAACGTGCCCGTGGCCGAGTACGATAACACCCGAACGCCAAATGCCTTTTACGGAGTAACGCCTGACCTCGTCCCGCCTGCGCGCTCGGTCGATGCCATCGTTGTGGACGGGCCGAATGGAAGCGGGCGCTCGCTGGCCTATCCGCTGCTCTTTAGTGCGCTGAAAACGCAAGCCTTAGTGCTGATTGATGACTTCGATCACTATCCCTTTGTGCCCGATTTAGCCCGGCTCTATCCATTCAAACCGCTGGCAGAGCGAACGCATACTTCAAAACACTGGGTCTTGTTAGCAGTATAACCAACTTAGATTTAATTGAGCTTGAGGCTGCGCTGTGCAAAAAAGTATAAAAACGATTTTACGCAACACAAAAAAATTTCTATTGAACCAAAAGTTCAATTCTAGCCGCTATTGGGAAAAACGCTACGCCCAAGGCGAAAACTCGGGCGATGGCTCTTATGGTCAATTGGCTCAATTTAAAGCGGATATCATTAATCCGTTTGTGCGTGAACACCAAATCCAATCGGTGATTGAATATGGCTGTGGCGACGGCAATCAATTGCAATTGCTTACCTTTCCGACTTATCTCGGTTTCGATGTCAGCGCCACGGTGATTGCGCTTTGCCAAAAGCAATATGCGCTTGATCCGAGCAAGTCCTTCAAAATCATCAATGATTATCAGGGCGAAACCGCCGATTTGACCCTTTCGCTCGATGTGCTTTATCACCTGGTGGAAGAGCCGATCTATGCTGCGTATTTGGATAGACTCTTTGCTTCTGCCCAGGCCTATGTGATTATTTATTCGAGCAATTTTGACGACAATTCACCAACGCGTGCGCCGCATGTGAAGCATCGTTGCTTTACGAACTGGGTGACCCAGCATTGCAAAGAGTGGCAGCTTGTGCAGCATGTGCCTAATCCGTATCCCGAAGTTTCATCCGCTGACTTTTATATTTACGCCAAAGCCTGAACATTGAGCCTTAAACGAACGATGGATATCTTGTACGTCAATGTGATTGAGCAGCATGCCGATTGGGGCGCTGAATATTTTGTCAACCGTGGCTTTAATCGCCTCGGCCATACCACTTTTTGTATCGACTATCGCCAGCATCGCTATCAATTGGCCAAGTTGTTTTTGAACGCCCCACCAGTTGATCGATTCTTGCTGCAACGGGGCGACGGGTTTCCTTTGCCGCTGATCAAGGCTGTGCAGACCCCCCGTTTTTTCTGGGCCAGCGAACTGGTGAGCCGCGCCCATGATCAAGATCGACTGTTGCGCTCTGGTCTGTTTAACCATGTTTTTTTTCGCACACATGCCTGTATTAAAACCGTAGTTGAAAGAAATTGGCTCGCCGCCGAGCAATGTTCAATTTTATGCAGTGGCTTTGATGAAACCGTGTACAAGTGGCAGCCAAACACGCCCAAAGAGTTTGATGTCCTGTTTGTCGGCACCTTGACGTCACGCCGTAAAGTGATCCTAAAGGCTTTAGAAAATTCCTACAAGCTCAGAATTGCAGCGGCCTTTGGCATAGCGGCGGTTGAGTTGATGAATCGGGCCAAAATTGTGCTCAACCTTCATGCCGAGGACTTTCCCGATACCGAAACGCGCGTGTTTGAGGTGCTTGGCTGTGGCGCTTTTTTGTTGACCGAGCAATTGTCGCCAGAAAATCCGTTTAGTGCGCAAGATTTGGTCGAGTACACGACGACCGAGGATTTAGCCGCCAAACTTACTTACTATCTGGCGCATGCGGATGAGCGTGAGGCCATTGCGCAACATGGCTATTACACGGCGCTTGGTGGCCATACCTACACGCATCGGGCGCAGGAAATTGTCGATGTGATGGCCCGTTACTGGCCACAGGCAAAACTTCCGGCCAAACAGGCTTGCTATGATCAAGATCAAATTCGGCGCTATGGCTTCTACGAACCAATCGCCAAAGGCGGTTATACATTGGTCAATTCGGTTCACAAGGTTGGCAGAGTCGTGAAAAGGGCGATCAAAGCGCGCTTGACGGCGAACTGATCGCAACGAAGAGACAGTAATCCTATGAATTTTGGCATTGTTACAACCTGGTTTGAACGTGGCGCGGCCTATGTCTCGCGCCAATATTTACAAGCATTACAGGCAAAACATCCGGTGGCGATTTATGCGCGCGGCGGTGAAGCCTATGCACGCCATGACCCAGCCTGGGACCAGAAAGGGATCACCTGGGATCCACGGCGCGGTGTAGGGTCGGCGTGGGCACTCTATCTGAATCATTTTAAGCGCTGGTTGGAAAGCGAAAAGATCGAATGCGTGCTGTTCAACGAGCAACAGTGGTGGCCGCCGATCTGGCTCTGTCACGATTTGGGCATCAAGACTGCAGCGTATG
>JBBREZ010000334.1:0-7809 GCA_038225095.1 Caldilineales bacterium | reverse complement strand
GGTGTTCCTACCACTGGTGCAGCATTAGAAGTACAGTGAGAAGGGAGGTAACTTGATACCTGGCAACCTCAACGCTACGTACAAGGTCAGTCGGGCGTGTTATGCATTAACCCTCAATCCGGGGCAGATCGCTCAGGCTTTATTCGGCAATACTATCCAGAAAGCGGCTAGCGTGCGCAGTGCCAACACTGAGGATGGCCTAATCATTACCGACCTGCCGGACCTTGAAGTCGATGAGGCGAATTATGATACCCCTTATACTGATGAGTTGTATTTGGAAGCGCCGGATTCTGGTGCGATGATTTATCTACCATTGATCACCAAGTAGGCTACTGATTGAGCAATTATAGCTAACAACAAACCAGATATTGAGTTTGTTGTTAGCTATCAATCATTTGCTAATGATCTGGAAGTCTGTCTAACGTCTAACCCCCACCCTTCAACGCCTGCAACAACTTCGTACCATCCGGGCTGCCCCAGCCGGTGCAGGCATCCCAACCAGGGCCGGCTGGATAGCCACCGGTGTTGGTCAGATCATTGTTGCCACTGGTGATGTCATGCAAGATGCCTTTACCGCCGATTTGATAGAGCAGCGGATTGAAAAAACCAACTGGTTTCCCTAATGCTTGGTTGAGCAACGCAGTCAAGCCCGCCCACAAGGGCGCGACGGCGCTGGTGCCGCCAATCGGAAATTCCTGCCCGTCCACGCGCACCAGATAGCCACTGTGCGGGCTGGCATTGCCTGCGATGTCCGGCACGCCACGGCCCACACGCTGGTTCGTGTTCACCGATTTGGGGATTTTTACACCAGCTTGATAAGCGGGCACGTCGAAGGTATCGCTGACGCCGCCGCCCGTGGCCCCGCCGTTCACACCATCGTTCCAGACAACTTCCTGATTGATCGTCGCACCGGTTGCGCTGACAAACGTGCCGCCACAGGCCACGACAAAGGGGCTGGAGGCCGGGAAATCGACATGCGCGTGCTTGTCTGGCGGATTGCCATTGGTGGCCACACCGTCATTCGAGCCGTTGTCACCGGACGCGCAAAAGATCGTAACACCCAGCGCGGCGGCGGCCTGAAAGGCTTGATTCATGTTGGTGATGGCCTGGCCAGTCCAGTCTGATTCGGCTGCGCCCCAACTGATCGAGATGATCGAAGGTTTGCGCCGGGTGTCATGGACGGCAGTGGTGATCGCGTCGAGGAAACCGCGGTCGGTGTTGGGCGCAAAATAGACAGCAATTTTGGCACCAGTGGCTACGGCACCGGTCACTTCGATATCCAACATCACCTCGCCATCAGCACTATTGGGATTGCCATCGGGCTGATTTCTACCACCATCCACCGCAACGGCCGAAACGGAGGGTGTCTTAAGGCCCAGTTTTTTGAAATAGGCCGTCAGATCCCGTTTGCGGTAACCGCCGCCTAGCTCAATGATCGCAATTGTCTGGCCGCTGCCGTCAAAGCCTTGGGGAAAGTTGTAGAATTGGGCAACCTGGAGTGGGGTGTATCCCTGACTACCGGCGCGCGCCTGGCCGACATCCTGGTTTCCATTAGGCTCTAGAATCCGAAAATGCGGGCTGGCCTGGGGTCGATCATCCAAACCGAAGACCCCTTCTACAATACCGTCCAGGTCGCTTGGCACGTTAACCGGACCGACGCGCACTCGGAAAGTATCCTGCGTATCGGGCGCCGTGTGCTCCTGCAAATCTACGGCAAAAGCTTTGGTCATCGCTTCAACCGTGCCTGCCAACGCGACGCTGCGGCGTGCAACACTCGACGACACCACGTCTAAATTGTAGGCTTGTGCGAATTTTTTGACTGCAGCAATGTCCTTTGGGTCAGCGCCAAACGCCTGGGTGAATTCGGCCTGACTCATGTATTGGCGCTGCTCAAGCTTTGGCGCTTCGGCAGCACTTTGCGCGACACTCTGCGCCGCGCCGCGTGTATTCGCAGGTCGCTGACGGATGCGCACGGTCACTTCAATGCGGTCGTTGGGATTAGGGATGCCAACAGCGCGTGCACCGGGCAAGGGCGCTCGTTCGCTGCCGGGAACGGGTACAAAGTTTGGTTTGGCTGGCATGCTTGTCTCCTTTGCTAGAAAAGTAGGTAATTATTGGCTGCGAGTTAGGGACCCCGCCCGCGCCCAAAGGGCTCCCGCTCCCGTTCGGCTGCGGTTCGACAAGCTCACTGCACGGGGCCTGAGCGTTCGACGACTCGACTGAGCTCGCCGAAGTCTGAGCGCACGCCGAAGTCTTGCCGAAGGCCCCGTCGAAGCCTGAAGGAAGGGACTGAACAAGGACAGACGAAGTGACTCGTTCTGCCCCGTAATGGCTCCCGCCCTTCCTAGGATAGGGCGGGGGTGGGGTCTATTGTTACATTATCGTCACATTGTGCCTTAGCGTAAGCGACGCTCATCTAAGTAAACGTAAGTCGCGCTCAAATTAGCGGATGGTTATATCAAGATTGGTTGCGTTCGGGCTGACTCGTGAAATATCGGCCCGTGCTGGCGTAGAACCAGCGCCATGGGGAATGAGTTGGCGATTATAAACAGGTAGCAGGTAGGTCACCTGTATACCTGTCTCCCTGTTTACCGAATGTTGTTAAGCCCGATCATGCTTGAAGAATTAAGCTAGCGCAGAGGATATTCACTAAAGATTGGTGGCTTGGACCCGTTCAAGCCGCACGCTGCGCTCCTGGCGAATTTGTTCACTCATCGACAACGCTGGCCCTTTGCGCATGACGTTGATCATCTCGGCCATAATACAGACTGCGATCTCGGCGGGGGTGCGCGCCGCAATATCGATCCCGATCGGGGCATAGATGCGCTCGAACTTAGCCGCAGGAATGCCCTGATCCTTTTCCAGCAACTCGAAGACGGCCCGAATCCGGCGCTGGCTGCCAATCATTCCAATATAGGCCAATGGATCGTCCAGCACTTCGAGCAGTGAATCGATGTCATACTGGTGGCCGCGTGTGACGAGCACCACATAGGTATGGTTGTCAAAGGTGGGTCTGCCGCCGCGTAATTGATTCAACTCTGGCCGAAATGGGCCTGCGATCACACGGTCGGCGGTGGGGAAGCGCGCCGTATTGGCATATTGCGGGCGATCATCCAGCACCGTGACCTCAAAGTCGTTAATCTTGGCAATCGCAGCCAGCGGCACGGCAATGTGGCCGGCGCCGACAATGATCAGGTGCGGTGGTTGGGCCTGGGCTTCCACAAAAATTTTGAGGTGACCTTGCGCCGTCTGGTATTCAAGCTGACGATGTTTGCGGTCATTCAGCGCCTGGCGGGCATCGGCGTACACTTGCTCGGTTAATTCGCCCAGCTCTAAATTGCCCACAGGTGGCAGGGCTGTATCGAGCCAGAGCGCCGCATGCTGGCCCATCACACTGGCAAATGAACCAGTCGCTTCCGTGACACTGAGCAACGCCACTGATTCTCGGTTTTCAATCGAAGCCAATACCGCTTGGAGCACCTGATTATGCATGGACACCCGTTGATCTGTCTGCTTTGCCGCTCATTGCCTTACCTCCTATGCCGCTGTTTCGGCGCGCCACTGCTCGACAAATACATTCATGATGCCGCCGCAAACGCCCAGGCTATTCATGTTGATCGCTTCCGTCAGGTCAACGTTTACATTGCGCGATTCGCCATCCTGAATCACGTCCAGGCCAGCGCGAATCACGTCTGCTTCACCGCAGCCGCCGCCAATCGTGCCCACATGCTGGCCATAGGGATGGACGATCATCTTGGCGCCTACTTCGCGCGGCACCGAGCCTTTGACATCCGTAATCGTCGCCACGGCAACCGTCATGCCCTGATCGAGCAACTTTTGTAAATGATGATAAAAAGTAGTTGACATAAAGTATTCTCCCTTCGTGCGCAAAAAAATCAAACTTCTTCGGTTGCCGACTGTATAGCGACCGCTTGTAAGGCTGTATAATCGGCCGGCACGTCGATATCACGCAAAATCGTATCGGTCTCCACCACCACATAGCCAATTTCATCTGGATAACGCTTGAGCAGCGTCCGCAAAGAGTCATCATTGCCCAGGGCCAGCAATGCCAACCACAGCGTTCGTGGTATGTAAAACGGATGACCGCGCCGCATGTTATAGCTGGGAATAATGACCTGCTCCGGCGTCTGGCGCGCCTGTTCAACCACTTGCTGGATCACCGTTGCCGGAATGTGCGGCTGATCGCCCAACGCGATCAACGCGCCGCTGCACTCGGTTGCCAGCAAACGGCGAATGCCGGTTTGATAGGACGTCAGCATCTCCGTGTGCGCATAATCCGCGTTGAAAATAATTTCGGCATGGGTGTGGACCAACGCGGCGGCAACCTCGGCTTGCCGATGACCAACGACACAGATCACTGGTTCGACGCCAGCTAGCGTCAAATTCTGCACCACCGTTGCAATGACGGTACTGTCGCCCCAGGGCAATAGTTGTTTCGGCGAACCCATGCGCCGGCTCTGCCCGGCCGCGGCAATCACCGCCGCGATCTTTGCTGCGGATTTCTGCTCAAACAGTGTCGTCATTATAGCATACCAATCAATAAAACGCCGTGGCTTGTCTTCCAAGTCACGGCGCGCGATGTAACGCAATTTTCCAAATCGCTAGCCAACTGCTTCGGGAAACGGGTTACTTTAATACAGGGCCGTCCAGACAGAGCACCTGGCCTTCGTGTTCGCAAGCCCCACAAATGCCAATCCCACAGCGCATGTAGGCTTCCCAACTGAGTTGACAAGGCACGGCATAGCGCTGGCCCAAATTTTGCAGCGCCGCCAGCATGCCGTGTGGGCCACAGGCATAGATGCCATCGACTTTACCAGCGTCGAGCAACGGCGTGAGGGCAGCGGTGGCTCGACCAGTTAGTCCAGCGCTGCCATCTTCGGTGGCGACGCACGTGGTGACTTGGCGCAAGGCGGTAAAATGCTCAGCGTAAAGCACGTCATCTGCGGTGCGCGCGCCGATAATGGCTGTTATCTGCGCCGCCTGTTCGATTTGGGTGCGCGCCAGCCAATGGAGCGGGGCAACGCCATAACCGCCGCCGACAAGCGCCAGCCTTTGTTGGGCGGCTGGCACCTGAAAACCTTGTCCAAACGGGCCGCGAATCCACACCCGATCACCCGGTTGTTGTTCGTGCATCAAGCGGCTAAAAGGTCCAACGGCTGTGATCATCAAGGTGACCGGATTGGCATTGACCAAAGAAAACGGTTTTTCGTCGAAGCGCGGCAGCCACGCCATCACAAACTGGCCGGGATAGGCAGCTAGCTGAGCGTCTAGCACAAAAGTTTTGGTGCGATAGTTATCCTGGCGAATATCCGTAATCTTGACGGCGGTCGGCAAAATTAAAGGTTGCTCTTTCATAAAAAATCTATCTGCACCCTACGGCGCTGGTTGTTGTTAATCGTTCGGTGGTTATCGTCGGTGACGTGCCGTGCTGAAGCAAGCAAAGTTTTGGCCTGAATCATTCATCTTCATCAAGTTCATTATCCCCTAGGGCCGCTTCGTCAAGCGCCTCTTCGATATTGGCGACGGTCGTCTCATCCGGTGGCGGCGGTGGGTCTTGTGATTCCCATTCGCCAACTTCATAATAGCTGAGCAGATCAACTTTGCGCGGCTCGCGCTTGCGCCCTTCGTATTGATTTTCTGCTAAGGCAAGTTGCTCAAGCGCTGACCTGATCATTTTAATCTTCGCATCCGGCCACAGGGCGACCGCTCTGGCGATATCGCGACCGCTGCCCCGCTCATACAGCACAATTTCTCCCCATGGTGTGGCTATATTTCTAAAAAACTGGCGCAGAAAACCCAAGAGCCAATCCAAGTAAGCGGGTGGATTGACGGAAAGAGTCAATTCATTGTTCTTGAGTTCGCGCCAGCGGACCGTTCGTTTAGAAATTGTAGCAAAAGGCTGGAAGATCTGTAAACCGTCGGTGGTTAGTTCAAATAAATTTAGGCTAGTCAGCGGTGTTCCATTAATGGTGGACAAAATCTGGCGCCAAAAATAGCCAATAACGCCGCGTCTGCCGGCATTTGTCAGTGGATTTTCGGTGATCTCCGCTCTGAATTTGAGGGAATTTTCAAATTTCCCCCGTTGTTTTGCGTTTTGGGTGCGAATCCTGTCAATATATTCTTGGACTTTGGCGCGTGCTTCGGCTGGCGGATAATGGGCAATATCCTGCGCAAACATCAGATACTCTTCTGGCATCGCCCAGTTTGTACCCATCGGGTGGGCAAGCAAACGCCGAATTTCTTCCAGTGCTGCGCGGTCGTCTGGTGTTAATATTTCCGGTGCCATGGTTCCAACCATCCAATTCATTCAATCACATCGCTGCCTGCGCCGAGCTAAATCAGCGCATACCTAGGCCATTATTGTAGCATCAGCTTGAAATGCTGACAAAACGCCAGGGTTTTATACGCTTGCTCTTGTTGGTCGTTATCCCTTTTCCACCACAAAAATAATGGTTTGCGGAATGTTACGCAGGGCTGCGTAAGCCGAATCAAGCGGCCAAAACTTATCTAGCAAGGTGGCTGGGGGCGGTGGCTCTACGAGGCGCTGTAAGCGAAAACTTTGTGCTTGTAGTAGATCCAACCACTGCGCAATCGTGTAATGGTGCGCGTAGACCGTTGCCTGGGTCTCAGGGAAGGTCCAGCGCATGGGTTGATTGTCAAAGTAACTGCGCACTGGATAGAGCGCTAGCTCATCCTCTTCGGCATCAAAAAAGCAAGCACGCAGGGGATGATCCAGGCTGAAAATTAGACGTCCGCCTGGGCGCAGAACCCGGTAACATTCGCGCAGACAATCTTCGATTTGATTGATGTATTGAAAGGTATACACACTAAAAACGATGTCCCAACTGCCTGCTGACCAGTTGCTCAGGCGCTCGGCAGAACCTTGGACAAACTCAACCGCCACTTTTTCTGTAGCAGCCAGGGCGCGCGCAAAGGCAATCTGCTCGTCGCTTACATCCAGCCCAACTGCTAACGCGCCTTTTCTGGCCAGGCTAATACAACACTGACCGCCACCGCAGCCTAACTCAAGCATGCGTTGCCCCTGTACATCACCTAATAAATGGAGCTCCCGTTCGGGCGGCGCCCACGGCCCATAATGAACATCCTGGGTTGTGATTTGATGCCGCGCCTGATAAGTGGCGCTAATTCGATTCCACGTGTGGCGCATACGTCAACCACCTCCGAAACGTCAAACCAGCCTTGATCGCTTTTACACAATTAACTTGCCCAAGCCAGCCTCGCTCGTCGGCACCCACAACGGCAGCTCTACAAAATGGCCTACCTGTTGTTCAAGCAGAAATGCTTCATCCTTACATAACCGGGCGTCCCCTAAACCCTAAGCCAATAACGTCCGTCGCTCTACATGATGCTGTATGGCAACTTGGTTGTCAAGTGTTAAAAACTAAGTTTTGTTAAATACTTCTTAATTACTTGTTGGTGTTCTATTAACCGTTTTTTGCTATACTGCCCTACGCAATGAACACTGACAAGCATGGATTGTGCTTTAAAACCTGTCTTGAAAAATACATTTGGTAATCATCCAGAAATAGATTGTAGATTTCAGCTTCCGGGAAGCTCAGACCCAATCATCTCAACGGTCAGACAAGCTTCCCGGAAGCTGATTAACTTCATGTTGGACGATTACTGATAGATAAAACATTTAAAACTCATATAATCAACCGTAGGGGCGCTGCTTGCTGCGCCCTTGCCTATCTACGAAGTTTAAATGCTTTCTCTATTAGGCCATTTCAATGAAATAAGTATCCAGTGTTTGCCGAACAAAATCAT
>JBBREZ010000333.1:0-7857 GCA_038225095.1 Caldilineales bacterium | reverse complement strand
CTGGCTTCGGTCATCGATAACGTGAGTAGCCTGCTCATTCGCCGCGGCATGGACGCTACTCCCTCGGAGTGTTCATGCCGCAGATCGTGCAGTTTGGTTTATCGTCAATGGGTCCTACTGGCCCCATCCATCTACAATTTGATAAGGAGATTTGTATGAAAAAGTTTTGGTTTGTACCACACGTGTTCATTTTTGGCTTACTTTGCGCACTGCTGGCCGGCTGTAACTTGGTGATCACGCCGCCAGCGGCCAATCCACCAGCAGCCGCACAGCCAGCCGTTGCCATCGCCGGTGAGTTTGAGACCGTGCAATTGATCATCGACTTTGCCCCCGGTTCATGGACACCCAACCATGTCCACGGCGGCACAGGTCTGATCACGGTCGTGGAAGGCGAGATTACGCTGCGCCGAGATGGCGTAGAGACCCTGTACAAGGCCGGTGAAGGTTGGATCGAACATCCTAATATGCTCCACGCTGCGGGCAATGCTGGCGCTAGCCCGGCGCGACTTTCCGCCGTCTTCTTGTTGCCCAAAGGTGCAATCCTGACCACCCCGCAGAAGGATACAAGCGGTAAAGCTCCACCGCCGCCCCCGACGATAACAGTCCAGACAAGACAAGCCGTCAGCGAACCTTTGGGTGAATTTGAGGTTGTACAATTGATCTTCGACTTTATACCGGGCGCATGGACGCCGATCCATGAACATGGTGGGACGGGCGTAATCACGGTGTTGAATGGCGATATCACCCTGCGCCGGGATGGGGCAGAGACTTTGTATACGACGGGTAAAGGCTGGATTGAGCACCCTAATATGCTCCATGCTGCGGGCAATGCTGGCGCTAGCCCGGCGCAGCTTTCCGCCGTCTTCTTGTTGCCTAAAGGTGCAATCCTGACCACCCCGCAGAAGGATACAAGCGGTAAAGCCCCACCGCCTGCGCCTAAACTGCTGATGCAGGCCAGATTAGCGGTTAATAGCACAAAATAGGAGAAAAACAATATGCCGATTATGCACATTTATCGTTTCATAGTGAGTGGGGTGCTGACATGCACACTCTACCTATTGGCGGCGAATGGAGCGGCTGCACCCGGCTCCGTCGCCGCGAAACCGATTGATCAAGACCCACCACCCATCTACTGTCCGCTGGTGCCAGGCATCAGACCTTGTGATCTCATTTAGGCTATTTATTATTCGATGATCGCTTCGTGCCGCTCGATCCCTGCTTTTTAGGCGCACAACAGAATGAAACTGAGCCCGCGCTGTTTCATTCTGTTGTGTATCCTGCCTATCCGCCACTATACCTTGCCTTCCCTAGCGCATAAACGCCGCCGCGACGCCACCATCCACTGTGATCGACGCCCCAGTTGTGCGACTGGAGCGGGGGCCGACCAGGAAACTGATCGCTTCGGCAATGTTTTCTGGATAGACATTGACCTTGAGCGTGGTACGCTGGCGATAGAATTCCTCCAACTCTTCGGGCTTGATGCCGTAGCCTCTGGCGCGTGATTCGCGCCAACCGGCGTCCCAAATGCCACTGCCTTGCAGCACGGCGTCAGGCATGACGGAGTTTACACGAATGCCGGCAGCGCCGCCTTCTTCGGCCAGACAGCGCGCCATGTGCAATTCGGCTGCCTTGGCCGCACTATAGACGGCTGCCCCTTTGCCGGCGTAGACGCTGTTCTTGCTGGCGACATAAATTAAATTGCCACCCATTTTCTGTTGCTTCCAGAGGCGGAACGCTTCACGGCTGACCAGGAAATAACCTTTGCCCAGAATGTCCATGTTGCGATTCCAGTCGCTCACCGTGGTCTCTTCGATCGGCGCACTGATCGCAATCCCAGCATTGCTCACCACGATGTCGAGGCCGCCGTAGGCCAGCGTCACTTCCTCGAAAGCTCTGGCCACGGCCTCTTCGCTGGTCACGTTACAGTGGACAGCCATGCTGCGGCGCGCCCCATATTGCTTGTTCAATTCCTCGGCCACCAGTTTGGCGCCATCCATATTAATGTCGAAAATCGCCACGTGCGCGCCATCTTGGGCCAGGCGGCGCGCGGTGGCGCGCCCAATGCCGCTGGCCGCGCCGGTGACAATCGCAATGCGTCCGGCCAACTCACGCGGGGCCGGTTTGAGCAACAGTTTATAGATTTCCAACGGCCAATATTCAATATCGTAGGCTTCTTGGGCGGTCAGGCTGATAAACTCGCCCACGCTCTGGCTGCCTTCGATCACGGCAATCGCGCGGTGGTAAAGCTGGTTGCTCACATCCGCACCCAAAGCGTCCGCACCGGTTGTCACCATGCCCAGGCCAGGAATGAGCACGACGCGCGGGGCTGGGTCGCGTATCTGATCGCCTACCTGTTTGCATTCGTCGAAGTAGGCGCGATAATTGGTAATGAAACTGTCCACACCCGCCGCCAATTTGGTTTTAAGCGCATCAATACCGTCGGCGGGTTTCCAATCAACGAATAGCGGCAACCGTTTGGTGTGCACCAGATGATCGGGGCAGGCCGCGCCAATTTGCGAACGGGTGGGCGCTTCCTGACTGTTGACAAATTCGAGCACTTTGGCACTGTCATCCACCTGCAACACCGTTGGTTGTTGCTTGCTGACGGCCGCGCGCAAGCCTGGCAAAACTTGCGCAAGCATTTTGTGGCGCTCGTCGGCGCTTAAGACCGGCAGACCTGCGCTGGCAAAAATTTTGCGTCCACTGCGCCGATTGGCGATAAAGTCTTCCGCTTCTTGGATCAGGCGAATCGTCGTGTTGTAACATGCTTGGCTAGTTTCACCCCAGTTCGTCAAGCCGTGCTTGCCCATCACTACTAATTCCGCTTTTGGGTTGGCGCGGATGCCTTCGCCAATCCATTTGCTCAGCGTGAAACCAGGGCGGATGTAATCGACCCAGACCATGCGCTCGCCCCACAATGCTTGGCATAGTTCGCGGCCATTTGGCGTGCAAGCCAGGCTGATCACGGCGTCTGGGTGCGTGTGGTCTACATGTTTGGCTGGGGTGAAGGCGTGCAACAACGTTTCAATCGACTGGCGCGGGCGGTCAAAGGCGTGCGTACACTGCGTGAGATAAGCGACCATCTCCTCATCGCTCATCGCTGCGCGCGCCATCAGCGGCGTGATCTCGGCCTGGCGTAGACCCGCGAAGCCCTTTTCCGTGATCGTCGCCACGTCGCTGCCCGACCCTTTGACCCACAAGATTTCCACGTCTTGGCCTAAATGATTTTTAGCCGGTAATTTGGCGCTGATGTTGCCGCCATAAATATTGACGACGGTGCGGTCACTGCCGAGCAAATTGCTGCGGTAGACCAGGCCATCAATGGCTGGTTGCTTTTGTGCTTCGGTTTCATTCCATAAATTTTGTGGCATAGGTTGCTTCCTTTTTATTCAGAAATATCGACAATTTGTTTCGGCCCGTCCAAGAAGACGCGTAACATATTCAATACATTGCGCCCGATAATGATTTCACTACTGTTCTCGTCTGCAACAACTTCAATACTTGGTAGACGAATGTCGCCGATCCCTACATCTAGACGGTAGGTGGCGACCATTCTCCGATCACCCAAATAGTCTATCAGTGCTTTGTTATCATAGATTTCAAGTTGCAATGAATGCACGTAGTGAGCAGGCACTAGTGTTCCATCCGCACCGCTATCAACAAATGCAAGCAATGGGCCAACTTTCAAGGATTCATCAGGTGCGCCAAAACGAACCTCAACATGCGGCGCTGGTGGAAAATATGTTGTATCATAGACAAACTTCATGCGGTCACCCTACCGCGGTTGGGGGTACGAATCCAAATTTCTTCGACTGATGTTTCCTTGACTCGTCGGATCAGAATTGAAGTACGGCCATATTGGGCGCGGACACGGCGATAGAGGGCCACATCATCGGGGTCGTGGTCGATCAGTTGTTGGTTATGGATTGCCACCCATTCACCCGGCATGCGCTTCCATAAGCTCGGATGCATGGCTTCATAAGCTTCAATCTCTTGGTTGATTTTCTCAAGCTGACGAGCGTGGAAATAATATTCAAGCGCATCATTCATCACATCGTTGATACTTTTAGCTTCCTGCTGCGCACTTTTTTCTAGAAAATCTTGCAGTTCTGGTCGTAAGACGATAGGTTCAGAAATCATTTTATCCTCCTTATAGAGAAGTTTAAGTGTTTTTTTATTATAACTACTAAACTATTGATACCCACCACTCGTCGCCGACTTGCCGCGTGCATTGCGCACCTTTTCCTCGTAGCCACTGGCCCGATACGCCGTCACTGGATCAACCGGCGTACCCGTCTCTTCGCGCACCTGCGCCAACAGCGGGCGCACATCGATGCGAAAAGTGTCGCTGAGCAAGCGGTGCGCGCCGAGCACATCCCCCGCGGCTTGGGCTTCGGCCAACTTTGCGCGCGGTGTCAATAGCGCCTTGGCATAGGCCTCTTGACAATTGACCACCGAGTAGATCATCGCTTCCATTTTACCTTCAATGTTGTGCGACTGGTCAATCATATACGCGACGTTTTCGGCTGTCGTGCGCAGCGCGTTGTCGCTGCTCTGCTCGCCCTCTGCCAGTTCATTATAGATCAAAAAGAGTTCATAGGGGTTGGTCGTGCCGACAATCAGATCATCGTCGGCATACTTGCGGTTGTTAAAATGGAAGCCGCCCAGTCGCCCTTCGTCGAGCAGGAAAGCCACGATCTGTTCGATGTTGACGCCCTGTGCATGATGGCCCAGATCGACCAACACCTGTGCCTGTTCGCCGAGTTTCAAACACCAGGCATAGGCCGTGCCCCAGTCGGGAATGTCAGTGCTGTAGAAGGCAGGTTCAAAGAATTTATATTCGAGCAACATGCGGCCACCGGCGGGCAGATGTTGGTAGATCGTGCTCAAATGCTGCTCGAAACGCTGCTTGCGGGCGCGCAAACTGTCTTGACCAGCATAGTTGGTGCCGTCGGCAAACCACAAACTGAGCGCATTGCTCTTGACCTTGGTCATGATCTCGCAACATTCGAGCAGATGGTCAAGTGCCTGTTCCTGTGCGCCGGAATCCGGGTTGCCCAGCGAACCGAGCCGGTACGCTTCATCTTGAAAGACGTTGGGGTTGACCGCGCCAATGCGAATGCCTTGGTCTTCCGCATACTGGCACATCGCCACGTAATCGTTATCTTCCGGTTTATCCCACGGAATATGGATGGCTACGGAAGGCGCAATGCCTGTCATCTTGTGCACCATCGCCCCATCATCGAGCTTTTGGCGCGTGGTGGTCGCCGCGCCTGCCCACGGAAAGGCCTTGAAGTGCGTGCCGCTGTTGGCATAACCCCAACTGGGCGTTTCAATTTGTTGGCGCTTGAGCGTTGCCTTAACCGTTTCGACATCAATCCCCTGCGCTGTTAACGTGTCAGTAAGTACCGCATAAGCGGCTTTGTGGTTGGACATAAATTTTGCTCCTTATATGGATTATATTACAAATCGTAGGTCATCCCTTCTAGGGTGACAATCCTCGTCAACCCGCGAATAGTGGCTAAAGTACACCTGTCACGCTGAAAGCGCTGACCTACGGTTTTGGTTGCGTTCTTTCGAGAATTGAATTTAATTGCCCATACGCCTCATCCCACGCCGCCCGTTGGCTGGCCGGTTCGTAGGTTTTTACGTCGAACGAGCGACGAATCATAGCGCGTCCTTCGCTAAGCGATGACAGGTGACCGAGCGCAACCATTTGCATCAACACATTGCCGATGGCCGTCGCTTCGACCGGCCCGGTGATCACAGGGCGATTGGTGGCGTCGGCTGTAAATTGACATTGCAGCTGATTTTGCGTGCCGCCGCCGACCATGTGGATCGGGTCGAGCCGATAACCGAGTACGCTTTCGACATTTTCGATCACGTGTCGATATTTCAGCGCCAACCCTTCCAGCGCGCAGCGAATGATTTCGCCTTTGCTCGTCGGTTGTGGTTGGCCGGTCGCTTCACAAAAGGCCAGAATCCGAGCGGGCATATCACCGGCGTCTTCATTCGGCTTGGCAAAGCTGGCATGGTCGGGATCGATAATCGAACGCAACGGCATTGCGTTAGCCGCCAACTGCGTCAGTTCGGTGTAGCTATGGTCTTGACCCTGGCGCGCCCACGCCCGTCGGCATTCCTGCACCAACCATAGTCCAGCCACGTTGGCACTCAGACGGAAAGTATGATTGACGCCGCCTTCGTTGGTCAAGTTGAAGCCGAGACTTTGCTCAGTGATCACCGGTGCATTCACTTCCGCGCCGACAATCGACCAGGTGCCCGAACTGATCCAGGCGAAATTTGTCCCGCTGGCTGGCACGGCGGCCACGGCGGAACCAGTGTCGTGACAGGCCGGGGCAATAATCGGGATGGCGTTGCGCGCGCGCGTGTCCGCACGCACACTGGGCAAGAGTTCGCCCAATACGGTGCCGGGTTGCACAACTTCGGGGAAAATGTGGGTGGGAATGCCTAACTGCTGCAACAGCGGCCACGCCCACGTTTTTTGGCGCGGGTCATAACATTGTGTGGTCGTGGTGTTGCTGAATTCGCAGACCTTGCGGCCACTCAGCCAGTAGTTGAGCAAATCAGGCACGGTGAGAAAGGTCTGGGCAATTTCCAGCGCTGGGGCTTGGCTGACGACCATCGACAACAACTGGTAAACGCTGTTGAAGAACATAAATTGAATGCCCGTCTGCGCATAAACCTCCCTGCGCGGCACACGGCGAAACGCCTCATCCAGCATACCATCCGTACGACTATCACGGTATTGATAGGGGTTGCCGATCAGCACGCCATTTTTGTCGAGCAAGCCGAAGTCTACGCCCCACGTGTCCAGGCCGATGCTGGCAAGCTGCCCGCTGGTCTTTTGATTGGCGCTGGTGATACCCTGTTTGATCTCATTCCACAGGCGCAGGATATCCCAGTGCAACCCGCTGGGCAGTCGCGCGGGCAGGTTGGGAAAGCGGTGCATTTCGCCTAGTTCCAGCTTTTGGCCGTCGAACTGGCCGAGCAAGGCGCGTCCGCTCTCTGCGCCCAGGTCAAAGGCCAGGAAATTTTGTGGCGTGGTCATAGGGTAGCGAACCTTTTTGGCGTTGAGATGATGAAGAAAGGCTATCCAACTAACCGCACTTCAAGTTGGCGATTGACCGCACGCGCATAGCGGCGTAAGGTATGAATGGAAGGTGAATGTTTGCCATTGGCAAGCGAGGATTCCAGCCGAGCGACGGCAGAGGCCTTTGTCCCCATGCGTATGGCCACATCGGCTTGCGATAAACCTGCTTCCTGGCGAGCTCGCAGCATCATGCGCAACAGTTCAAATTCTGGGGTCAGGGCATCATATTCGGTCTTCACTTCAGGATCAGCCAAAAGTTTGGCGAGCAGTGCTTCATGTGTCATCATTGTTTTACCTCCTTCATTCTATGGCGGGCAAGCGCAAGTTCTTTCACTGGTGTCTTCTGAGCTTTCTTGACGAACGCGTGCAGGATAATGATGCGCTGCCCAACCAGTGTACAGTAAAACACCCTGGCGATTCCTTCTTTGTCTTTTAGGCGCAATTCAAAGAGGCCATCACCCATTGCCTGCGTATGCGGCATCCCCAGGTTTGCACCAAACTCAATCATCAAGCTGGTCAAGTGCACATAGCGCGCCCGTAACCCAACCGGCAAGGATAGAATCGCTTGCTGCACTTGTTCAGCATAATACGCTATTGTCCACATCTAAGCATGATAACAAATTTGTTACTATTGTGCAAAAACTCTTTGTATATAATAACGCACGTTACGTTGGCACAGCAGTTTCACAGCGCGTACAGAGAAAAGGCAAACCTGTTCTGCCGCTTTTTCTCGATAAACATAGCGA
>JBBREZ010000332.1:0-7871 GCA_038225095.1 Caldilineales bacterium | reverse complement strand
AGACTGTTTTCAACGGTGCAACTCACTGGCGTATCTGGTTAATTTCCGATCGTTTGCCTGCAGAACCGACAACTGCGGACGGTTTTTGCTCCGATCTTTTCTCTGATACTCACCTAATTGCCAAACTGTCGGGTCGCTAGTTATGCAAACAGTGTCTTAGCAAACGCCAGATCTTCGACAATCAACTGATCCACATCATGCTCGGCGGTGTATTCCGCCGAGAAACAGAGCGGGCCGGTATAGTTCATCGCCTTGATCTTGGCTGCCACGCTCGCCCACGAAGCCCGGCCTTGGCGCCCCGATGTCCAGTAGACTTCCCACTGTGCCACCTCTGCCTCTGGACCATTCACCCTGCGCCAATAGGCATTTTTTAGATTGACGACACACAGATGCGACTGCACGATCTCCAGGCCAACTTCCGGGTCTTCGCCCTGTAAGGCATTGTGGGCGGGGTCCCAGATCGCGCCGGCATACTTTGGATTATAATCTTTGAGCAAGTTATAAAGCCCCATCGAATTGATGGGGACGGAGCCGCCGTAATGGTTTTGCACACCAATTTGGACGTTGTATTTTTCACAGAAGAGCATCGCTGCATCCAGTTGGCGGCGGGCATTGGCCTCCGCTGCCCAATAGCCCAGCTGGCCGCGGCTAAAGATCACTCGGTTCATGCGGATATCAGCCGCGGCACAGGCGGCGTAAAGCCGCTCATCGTCAAGCGGTAAGGCCACGGTGACATTCAACACGTTCACGCCCAGGTCGGCCAACATTTTTACCATTTTCGGCAGATCGTGCTCGATGTTTTCTGGTGTGCAGGCAAACCCAGGGCGCACGGGTAATTCGATCCACTGAAAACCAAGCTTACGTACGTGTTCGCCCACTTCAACCACTGACATCTGCTTCCACGGTTTGGCGAAGACGGCGAATTTTGTCTGATTCGTGCTCATAAGTTCTTCTCGCGTTTTAGAATTAGGAATTGATCGCAAAGTGCTATTAGGATATACTCGGCACGGGCATAGCTGCGTTTTTTTTCATTTGTAGACGGTAGACGGCCTTTTATACCGTCTACCGTCTACAAACGCTCTTATCTGTGACCGTTGCGAGGATAGAACGAACTATATCGCCTTCTCCTGATCTGTCCCCTCCCCTGTAGGGAGGGATCTGCTCACCAGAAAAAGCTCATGTTAAGCGCGTAGGCAACATGGATACGAGTTCAATATTGACGTGTGCTGGCATCGAGGCAATCAGCACCGCCACCGCGGCGACATCCTGCGGCTGGAGCATCTTTAGCCGTTGTTCCTGGGGTGGCGGCACTGGGCGGCGATCCAACAGCGGTGTATTGCCAACTCCAGGACAGAGCAGACAGGCGCGCACGCCATGTGGATTGGCTTCCTCATTCGTCACTTGGGTCAGCGCATCCATGCCTTGTTTTGATGTACTGTAGCCGACGCCGCCCGCCAAATGGGGGTGCAAGGCGGCGCGTGAAGCCACGTTGATAATCGTGCCAGCCTGGCGCGCGATCATGGCGGGCAGAATGGCTTTGGTAAAGAGAAAGGCTGCGGTCAGGTTGACATCAAGCAGTTGCCGCCATTGTTCCAGGCTAGTGTCTTTGATGCTGCGCTGCGTAACGTTCATGCCGGCGTCATTGACCAAGATGTCAAGCTGACCAAGCGCCGCTTCCGCTTTGGCCACAATCGCCAAGATTTGCGCTTCATCGGCGATGTCGCCGGCACAGATAATCACTTGGACGCCTTCTGCTTTCACCTGGTCTGCCACTTCCTGTAGACGCTGTTCGTTGCGCCCAACCAGCGCCAGATTTGCCCCCTCAGCGGCACAGGCCAACACAATGCCGCGCCCAAAGCCGCTGCTGGCGCCCGTGATCAGGATCTTTTTTCCTACTAGACGTTTCAAAATTCACCTCTTCTGATGATTGCGATGCACCCCACCCGCGCCCAACGGGCTCCCGCTCCCCTAGGAAGGGAGGGAGCCGTTGGTCGGATAGAATGACCATCTTCGTCTACCCACCAATCAGTCCCCTCCCTTACCAGGGGAGGGTTAGGGTGGGGTGCTTGATTTGTCCGTCGCCGCGCGCACCCAGGCTTCGGGATAGTTTCTAACCAATCCTACTTCATCCACGGTTAATTCGTTGACATAACCGCCCTCGCTCGCATAACGATAGCGATCTTCGGCCAGGCGCGTATACGTTTGCGCAAACGGCCGCAATGTCAGGCTTGGAAATTGCAACCAGACCGCGACAACGTCCGCGCTTTCGCCTACGGCCAAATTGAGACGACGAATAGGCAGCGTATTGGTCGCCGGCGTAAAACCGAGATCAATGTCCAGGCAACCACGAAAGGCCGTCAATTCTTCATCGGCTTGCCACCAGCGTTGATCTGTGTCAACGCGCAAATCAATCTGATGCACCTTGGTTCCTTCGGCTATCTCAACTTTCACCCGGCGCGTCTGCCAGGCGCGATCACAGCGAATGGCATAGTAAATCCGAAAAGGGCGCTCGCCATCAGCGACCAAGACGGTGCCCCTTAGCTGCCAGCCTGAACGGGAAGTTTTGAGCGAGAAATACTCTGCGCCGGGTTGATCCACGCGACGCCAAAACAAGGTTGTGTTTGTAGACATACCACCCTCAAATTTGACCTCAATCAGATTCTAAGCCAATAAATCGATGCTCAAAAGTGATGGGCACCAGAATTTTTCAATGTATTCAATGACTAAGCGTGTACCCTCCGCGTGGTTGACATAGGGTGAGCGCGCTGGGTTGTACATCGTGTCGGTTAGGTCGCGCACCAGGGCAACTTGTACGCCCCACTTCACCATCTGCTTAATTGCAAACGAGCGGTTGAGTACACACATATTCGTATGTACGCCCAAGATCAAGACCTGTTCGATTGCCTGTTGCTGCAAAAAACTGTAAACTTCCAGGCCATTGTCGGAAATAACGTCCTTGGCCTGGTCAATTTCCAACGCCGCATGTTGCCGTTGCCATGCTTTGTAGGTCTGCAACTCGCCGGTGTCCGAGCCTTCATCACTGGCATCAATTGGTAAGGGCGGATGATCATGCTCCAACGGCGCAGGTGGAGTCACGTTCGGAACCGCTAACATGCGCTGGCGCGCCGGTGCTTCGGCGTAAAAATCCAGCGTGTCCGACGGCGCGTGGATAATGTGGACGCCGCGCTTTCTAGCCGCGCTGAGCACCTGATTCATGATCGGTGCCATCACGTCCACCCGCTCTGACGCGCCGCGACTCCAGTGCTTGTCCCACATGTCGCAGATAATCATCGCGGTTTTGTTCGCGAGCACGCGGCGCGTTGTGCTAATTTCCTGCCACTCATGATGACCAGTGGCATCTTGGATCAAATGCCACTGGCGTAAGTTGAATTGGTATTCGTAGGGGTCACTCATTGGTAGCCTCGCGTGTTTTTGTGGTTTGTGAATGTATACCCCACCCCAGCCCTCCCCTGGTAAGGGAGGGCGCCGTCACGGGATAGAATGAGTTGCTTCGACTGTCCCTCATCAGTTCCCTCCCTTACCAGGGGAGCGCGCCTGGCAGGCAACCGCCTTTAGGGCGCGGGTGGGGTTAAATCAGCGCCGCGGAATCGGGATCCAAATATAGTTGGGCATGCTTGATCGTGCGCAAAATTGAACCGGGCCGGTCTTCGCTGATCGGCTGTGTCAAACAAGCGCGCACGGCTTCAGCTTTGCGCGCCTCTGGCACAATGCACAAAATGCGTTTCGGCGCCAACAACGCGGGAATCGTCAACGTGATCGCATGGGTTGGCACGTCGTTGAGGGTGGCAAAGTGGCCTTCGCCCACCTGTTGACGGCGGCTGGCATCAGCCAATGCCACTACTTTTACCCAAGTTGGATCATCAAAATCAGCGTAAGGGGGATCGTTAAAGGCGATGTGCCCATTTTCACCCCACCCCATTGCCACCATGTCGGCCGGGTGCGCATGCAATAATTGCGCATAGTCAAAACAGGCTTGATCGACATCGTCCACCTGGCCGGGCACCGGATAAAACTTGCCCGGCTGAACTTTGTCGAGAATGTGTTGGCGCAAAAAGAGTGGGAAGCTGGCCGGATGCTGCGGGTCGATGCCCACATATTCATCCATGTGGAAGACAGTCACTTTGGCCCAATTAATCCCTTCCAAGTCGCGGAGGGCATGCAGAAAGGTGAGCTGCGAATTGCCCGTAGCGATGATGATATTCGCCGCGCCGCGTTCGGCAAGCGCGGCCTGAATAATCAGGCGCGCTTCAAGGGCGGCCGCCTGCCCTAGCGCCTGATTGCTGGAATAGATGGCAACGGGTAGTTGGTCGTATTGTTTGGTCGAAAGTGGTTGCATTGCTTGCCTCTTCTGCGCGTCTGCGCTTTTTTATGTTAAATCTTTTACTAAACGTCCACCCACTGCCCACCAATCATCGTTCGCCACGCCGCGAAGTCTGGTTCAAAGATCGCGATGTCGGCGTCTTTTCCCGTTTCCAGACTACCCTTGCGCTGATCGACGCCGATCACGCGCGCTGGGGTAAGACTTACCATTCGGATGGCTTCGACTAGTGGGATGCCGACTTGGCCGGTGAGGATTGGGATCATCTGATTCAACAAGGTCGTGCTGCCGGCAAAGGCTGAGCGGTCTAGCATCATGCCGACGCCGTCACACACATCATATTGCATGCCACCCATGCCAAACCGCGCGCCTTCGGGCAAGCCCGCGCCGCTGGTGGCGTCGGAAATGGCGCAAAGCCGATCCGGCCCCAGACATTTGTACGCCAGTTTCATTAAGGTAGGCGGCAGATGTTTGCCATCGGCAATGATCTCGCCTGTGAGCCGCTCGTCGGTCAACGACACTTCGAGCAGCCCCGGTTTGCGCCAAGGCCCTTCGCGAATAATCGTTGATTGCGCGCTCCACAGATGGATCATATGGCGCAAACCGGCATTGATGGCCGGTAGCACATCTTCTTCACGCGCCGAACTGTGTCCAGCCGCCGCCACAATGCCTAGTTGCCCCAATTGTTGGGCCAGCGCGAGCGCGCCGGGTAATTCGGGGGCAAAGGTCAGGATGCGAATAATGTCGCTGTATTCTAAAAGCTGCGCTGGCGTCCCATCATCGGGATTACGAATGTGGGCTGGGTCTTGCGCCCCGCGTTGCGCCATGCTAAAGTAAGGGCCCTCGACGTGGACACCGAGTAACTGGGCGTTATGAGCTTCACCCTTGGCCCCACTTTGTTCAGGGCGCGCGGCGTTTTGTTGCATCCACTGATCGGCAAATTCTAATACGGCGACTAAATTCTCAATCGAATCGGTGGCCGTGGTCGCCAGCAAACTGGTGATGCCACGCCGCGCATTTTCGCGCAGGATCGTGGTAAACGCCTCGGTTGTCGGCTCGTTGAAGCTATGCCCTAGCGCGCCGTGAATATGAATGTCGATCAGGCCGGGGGCAATCAGGCGCCCACCGACATCGATGGTCGGCACGCCTTGCCCAAGCGCGTCCGTGCTGATAACGTCCGTAATACGACCATCTTCAATCAGCAAAGCCTTGCCTTCCACAATGGCGGTGGGCAACACAATCCGGCCATTGACAAGCGCAAAGCGGGCGGGCAGTGGGTTTACTGTTTGTTCGTTGATATTCATCAATGTCTATTTTTTCAGCAAAGCTTGCGCCAGAATGATCTCAGCAATTTCCATGGTTTTAAGCGCATCGGCAAAATGGGAACTGGGTTGGGTCCCCGCTTTGACCGCGTCAATAAACTCGCGATTTTTAGCTTGAAAACCGCCATACACATAATTTTGATCGCTGCCGGCGACTTCTTTCGTGTCGTAAACCACGCCTTTGGTGTCGCCGTCGGCGTAAAGAATACCCTTGACTTCGTGTTCGATTTCCACGCAAATGCCCGGCGCGTGCATTTCTACCTTAAAGATGCGGCGACCGCTGGTCCAACTGTTAAGCATCACGCCGGTCGCGCCGTTATCGAATTCGAGCAGCGCCGAAATAAAGTTAATGTCGGGCGTACCGACGCGTTTACACTGGCTGGCTATGTTGACCACTTCGCCGCCACACATCCAGCGCAAAGTGTCGATGGCGTGGACGCCGTCATCCATCATATGGTCGCGCGCTTGGAGATAAGACTTGGGTTCACACTTGAAAAACGCACATTCGGCGTGCACAATTGGCCCGCGCTTGAGACATTCATCGCGTAACTTGACGACCAGCGGACAACTACGACGTTGAAAACTAACCTGAGTAATACAATTTTTCTGTTCGGCCAGATAGGCTAGCGCACGCGCTTGGTGGATGGTGATGCCCAGCGGTTTTTCGATATAAAGGTTCTGGCCTTCGCTCAGACACCAAGTCCAAATGTCGTACATGAGGTGGGGCGGGCCAATCACATAAAGCGCGGCGGGCGCAATTTCCTCGACCATTTTTCGGTAATTGGTATAGCGACCCTCGACTTCGTACTTATTAGCCGTCGCGTTCAACCGTTGTTCGTCCAGATCGCAGATCGCGGCAATTTCTACGTCATTAAACGAGGCCAACGATGGATAATGGACATTGTTCGCCATGCCGCCGGCACCGATCATCGCCACGCGTACTTTGGTCTTCTGACTCATTGGCAAACTATCCTCTATGTGAAAAATAAAACCAAAGTTGCAGGCCGCCAAGGTGGAATTAGATTTAACTTGCCTTGCCCATGTATGCATGCTCGCACACGGTATAGCTGGGCGAAGTCCAAGTAAAGGTCTTACTGCGGCCTCACCCCCACGCCCTGTGGGCGCCCCCTCTCCTGAACTCTGTCCTTCGATTTAGGAGACCCTGCCGGGGGTGAGGCTCCTCAGGCCATTGTATCCAACATCTCGTGCTTCACCTGATAGCGGAGCGGCTCACCCTGGAGAAAACGCTGAATTTCTTCAACCATCGTTTGCCCCTGGCGCAGGCGCGCTTGTCGAGAGGCGCCGGCCACATGCGGCGTGAGAATGACATTGTCAAGTTGGCGGAAGGGACTGTCGGTGGGCAGCGGCTCCTGGTCAAAAACGTCCAGCGCACCTTGAATGCGCCCGGTTTGTAGCTCGGCCAGTAGCGCTGCTTGATCGACGAGATGAGAGCGGGCCGTGTTGATAAAAATCGCGCCGTCTTGCAACAAACTCAACGCGCGCGCGCCGATCATGTGATAAGTTTCGGCGGTGGGCGGCGCCTGCATGGTGACAATCGGACATTGTTGCAACAATTGATCGAGGGGGACTTTGCTCACGCCCAAGGTAGTGGCGCGTTCGGTGGTCAGGTAGGGATCGGACACCCACACTTCGACATTAAGCGCGGTGAGCAACTTGATCACGCATTGGCCAGTATAACCGACCCCGACGACGCCGACGCGGTTGCCAACCAATTCCTGACCCATGCCAATCAAGCGGCTGACATCCCACGGCCCACCGGTTTTCATGGCCTGATCAAGCTTGTGCACCTGGCGCAAACTGAGCAGGATCAGCAGCAGAGTCATTTCGGCCACCGCGGGCGCAATCCCAACCGCAGCATGGGTGACGGCAATGCCGCGCTCGAAGACGGCTGGCGGTGTCATTCTTTTAATGCTGCCCGCCGAATGCGCAATTAGCTTGAGTTGTACAGCTGCGTCTAGCACTTCATCCGTAAATTCTGGCGTACCCCAGCCAGTGATGATCACAGCAAAACCACCGATCTGTTGGGCCAATTGGGATGAAGTAAGATTAGTTTCCTGGGCGTGAAAGACAACCTCGCCCAGTGTGCGTAAAGCTTGATCGCTTTGTGGGCTAAATAATTCTGTGTACAGGCTAGGGCGCAGCAGAACAAAGATTTTGGACTGGGTAGTCATAATTAAACCTTCTCATAA
>JBBREZ010000331.1:0-7911 GCA_038225095.1 Caldilineales bacterium | reverse complement strand
GGGCTGAGTCGTTCCTAGGAATTAAAAAGAGCCGCAAGGAAATCCTTGCGGCTCTTCTAGTGCAATCGTTACTGGATCTGGGGAATTATTTTGATCCAAGCGTGCGTGAAATGATCTCTTCTTGCATGGCGCGCGCTCGGCTGCGACTGTTCGTATTGCGTTTGGTGGGCCGATCATGCTTCATGTTGATCGTCTTGCCGCTGGCTTCCATCGCCCGCTTAAAGGCCAATTCAATTGGCGAGAGCACTTCCAGGTCCGCAAATTGATCTTCCTCAACCGGTGCGGCTTGAGGAGCTTGCGCATGGGCAGCCTGGGGTTCTGGTGTCGGTGTTGGTTCTGGTTCCGGCTCTGGGCGCAAACCCTTCATGCTCAGATCGATGCGACTGCGACGACGGCTGATCTCAATAATGCGCGTCTCGACGACTTCGCCAACCGTCACTACATCTTCTGGCCGAGCGACAAAGCGCTCACCCATTTCGCGGACATGCAACAAAGCATCGCGACCTACACCCAGGTCAATGAATGCGCCATAAGGCATCAAACGGGTGACGGTGCCTTGGACGACATCCCCTTTTTCTAGATCGCGCATCGTTTTGGTGCCTGGCTCAATCATCGTCAGGCTAATGCGGTTGCGCTCGCGATCCAACTTCTTGATCCACAAAGTGACTTCTTGGCCCACCTTGAGGAGGTCGCTTACTTTGCCAATGCGTTTGACCGACAATTCAGAGATGTGCACCAGGCCATCACGACCTACGCCAATGTCCACAAAAGCGCCAAAATCGGAAACGCGCTTTACCATGCCCTTGACCGGCTGACCGACACTGAGCATTCGTACAACGCCTTTGGATTCATCACTTTGATCATCGCCATATTCGCTAGTGGCGAATTCTCCATCATCATCAAGATTACTATTGGTGTTTTCACCAGCAGTTGCCGCGGTGCCCGTAGCGGTCATTTCTGCATCTTCACTAACCACTTCATTACTTTCGCTAGACGCCTGGGCTGTCGGCTCAGATGTATTGGTGGGTGCTGCATTCACAGGTGTTTCGCTCGGTGTTGCAACTGCATCAGCAGTTACCTCTGTACCCGTAGCGATCATTTCTGTATTTTCACTCATTATTTCCTCCCCAATCCTGGCAGCACATTAATTAATCACGTTAATCAATTATGCGGCAATCCCCAATTCATTAAATATCATAATTTGTTCTATTATACCTGTTCACACCTCATATTGCCAAAGATAAGTTCGGCTTGTGAACATTGTAACATATGAAACCGATCAACTATGGGTACGGCAGAATACGCTTACGCTGCGGTTGAGGTAGGAAAACCGTAAATTATTGCATTGTTACACCTTATGTTATACTCGCCTGAGCAACAGCAGCGGATAATGGTCCTGGATTAACAACAGCGCGCGCTGGCGATAGCTGACCGCATAAATTATTGCAAGCTGCGTAATCATCAGAAGCAGAGAAAATTATTGTGACGAAAAATACAGCAACGAAAAGCAGCAACGAAAAACGTACCGATTTACTCGAACGCTTACAAGAAATTAATGACCTTGCGTCGGCGGCGGCTCTGTTAAACTGGGATCAATCAACGTACATGCCACCGGGTGGCGGTCCGGCGCGTGGCCGGCAACTATCAACGCTGCAACGGCTGGCGCATGAAAAATTTATCGATCCCGCGATTGGCAAGTTACTGGATGAACTGCATGATGATGCAGAAAATCTGCTGTATGACGCCGACGACGCCGCCCTCCTACGTCTGACGCGGCGCAAATATGAACAGGCCACTAAAGTACCGGCTGCGTTTGTCGCCGAAATGACCAGCCATACGGCGGCCGCTTATGAAGTTTGGGTAATGGCGCGCCCCAATAATGACTTTGCCGCGGTCCAGCCCTTGCTCGAAAAAACCCTCGACTTGAGTCGCCGCTTTGCCAACTTTTTCCCCGATTATGAACATATTGCCGATCCGCTGATCGATCAAGCAGATTACGGCATGAAGGTTTCGATTATTCGCCCCTTATTTGCGCAATTACGCGCCGAGTTGACGCCCTTAGTCAAGGCCATCGGCGCGCAGCAGCCAGCAGACGACAGCTTTCTGCACGAGTTTTTTCCGGAAGCCGATCAATTAGCGTTAGGCCTTGCGGCGATCAAACAGTTTGGCTATGATTTTCAACGTGGACGCCAGGATAAGACCCATCATCCGTTTATGACCAAATTTTCGCTGGGCGATGTTCGCATCACCACGCGCGTCAATGAAAACGATCTAGGCGATGCGTTATTTAGCACCATGCATGAATCCGGCCATGCGCTTTATGAACAAGGGATCGATCCCAAATTTGAAGCAACCCCTTTGGCCGACGGGACATCGTCTGGCGTGCACGAGAGCCAATCGCGCCTGTGGGAAAATATTGTCGGCCGCAGTTGGGGTTTTTGGCAGTATTATTATCCCAAGTTGCAAACCACTTTTCCTGTCCAACTGCGTGACGTGCCGCTGGAGCACTTCTACCGCGCCATCAACAAAGTGCAGCGATCATTGATTCGCACCGACGCCGACGAGGTCACGTATAATTTGCATGTGATCATTCGTTTTGATCTGGAATTGGCGCTGCTTGAGGGTAAACTGGCGGTGGCCGATTTGCCAGACGCCTGGCACGAACATTACGCAACGACCTTGGGCATCATGGCGCCCGACAATCGCGATGGCGTGTTGCAGGATGTCCACTGGTATGGCGGCTTGATCGGCGGCACCTTTCAAGGCTATACATTGGGCAACATCATGGCCTCGCAATTCTACGCTGCCGCGTTGCGCACGCACCCAGAAGTACCTGGCGAAATCACGCAAGGCAAGTTCTCCACGTTGCACACTTGGCTGCGTGAGAACATCTACCAGCATGGCAGCAAATTTACCACCAACGAATTATTGCAACGCGCAACGGGCGAACCACTGAATCTCGCTTATTATCTTGACTACTTGCGCAACAAATATGGTACCATCTACCAACTGAGTTGAAGCATGGGTTGGGGCGTTCATGCACATCGCGATCCTCGCCGCTGTTCACGGCAATCTGCCCGCCTTTGCAGCGGTGGCAACGGCCTCTGCTCAGGTCGGGCCCTTTTTGCGCGCCTACGAACGCTGGTTGTAGCAAGCACCCTTGTCACGGGCCCGCAGGCGTGAAGCGGTGTTTCAGCCTGGCTCAAGTCCAGGCGCCAATTACTAGCCACTCAGCTCAGATCAACTTTCGAAATCGCGGGGCCCTCCTAAACTTAGGCTAATTTGAAGAGTTAGGGTATACTTACACTCTTGATTTTTACGCATAGCATTATCATAACCAGTGATCGAGAAGAGTATGACTGAAGAACAGAAAATTGAACCAGCAGTGGACAGCTTCGAATTATTTCATTTGAGCAAGCCGTTGATGCGCGCCATCGACGACGTTGGCTACGAAGCGCCAACGCCCATCCAGCTCAGAACTATCCCACTCCTGCTGGCTGGGCGTAATGTGATCGGGCAGGCGCAAACGGGCACGGGCAAGACCGCAGCCTTCGCCTTGCCCATCCTCCAAAAACTCGATCTTGGCCGTAATGCCGTGCAAGCGCTGATTCTAACGCCCACCCGCGAGCTGAGCATTCAGGTCGCCGAGGCTTTTCACACGTATAGCAAACACCTGGGTCAGGTGCGGGTGCTGCCCATCTATGGCGGCCAACCCATTCAAAAACAGCTTGGCAAATTGCAAAGCGGGGTTCACGTAGTCGTGGGCACACCGGGGCGCGTCATGGACCATTTACGACGGGGCACGCTGAGCTTCAGCAAACTCAAGATCGTAGTGCTGGATGAAGCCGATGAAATGCTGCGCATGGGCTTTCTCGAAGATGTCGAGTGGATCTTGGAGCAAGCCCCCAGCGAACTGCAAATTGCCCTCTTCTCGGCCACCATGCCCGAAGAAATTCGCCGGATTGCCGACAACTACCTCACTGACCCGGTGATGGTTGAAATTAAGCAGAAGACGCTCACCGTACCGGCGATTGAACAGCGGTATATGATCGTGCCTGAGCAGCAGAAGCTCGAAGCACTCACCCATTTGTTGGAAAGTGAGAATGCGCCTGGCGAAGCGGTGTTGATCTTTGCCCGCACTAAGATCGGGGCCGGCGAGTTGGCTGAGAAGCTCCAAGCGCGCGGTTATGCGGCCGAGGCCATGCACGGTGACATGAACCAGGCGCAACGCGAAAGCGTGATCCGGCGTTTGCGCAGCGGCCAGGTCGAAATTGTCGTCGCAACCGATGTGGCGGCGCGCGGCTGGGATGTGGAACGGATTACGCTGGTCGTCAATTACGATGCGCCCTACGACAGTGAATCCTATATCCACCGCATCGGACGCACCGGGCGCGCTGGACGCGCGGGCAAGGCGATTCTCTTTGTAACCCCGCGCGAACAACGGATGCTGCGCGACATTGAGCGCTATACCCGCCAAAAAATTGAACCAATCAAAGCGCCCACCAAGGCCGATATTGCGGCACGGCGCATCACACTCTTCAAAGAACGCATTTTGAAAACCGTGGAAGCGGGTGAACTCGATCTCTACCTATCGTTGGTGAGTGAGATTGCGATGGAGAGCGGCCACGAGATGGCAGAGATTGCCGCCGCCGCCGCTCGTCTGGCCCAAGGGGACAAATCGTTGGAAGTTGTCTCGGCCGCGATCCCCGACGAAGTGGCGCAGTCCGGCAACAACGGAACGGCGCGCTTGTTTATCGAAACCGGCCGCGACAGTGGTGTCCGTCCCACCGATATTGTGGGCGCCATCGCCAATGAGTCGGGCATTCCGGGCAACGTGATCGGCGCGATTGACATTTTTGACTACTTTACGTTGGTTGATATTCCAGCCCGCTATGTGCGACAAGTGCTGGATGGCATGGCCAACGCCGCCATCCGCGGCCACGACGCCAAAATTCGGCTGGCGACGCCGAATGATGAAAAGACATCCGGCGGCAGAAAGAAGCCGATGATGAACAAACCGAAGGGTAAGAAGCTAGTGCCGCCGGGGCGCAAGCGCTTCCGCTAGTGATGTGGAGCGCATAGTCGGATAGCAAGTTCACAGCCGCTTTTAGAGGTTTCACCCTGATGATTACACTCACGCTTGAAATTGAACAGGCATTGATCGAACATGCAGGCCAGCAAGGAACAACACCAGAACACTTGGCGCTAGAAACTCTGCGCAAACAGTTTGTCAGCACGGCAGCAATAGAGCAACAGTCCAAAGCCAAAGCGACACTGTTCGACTTTCTTGGTTCTGCGATTGGCATACTGCGTAGCAGTGAACATGTACCAGACGGGGCGCAAATGGCAACGGACTCAAATAAAAAATTCATCGAGGCGCTCCTCAAGAAACGCGAGCAGGGGCAACTGTGATCCTGATTGATACTGGACCACTGGTAGCTTTAGCCGTTACTTTTACCAAATTGTATTCACGGAAGAAAGTTTAATCCGACGGTCACGGCTAATCAATGGTAAGCCAAGATGTAACGCAGTGGCGGTGATAATACGATCTGGCATATCAGGCACAGTCGTCCGTGGAATCGTGGCGAGCGCGGCGGCAACTGCGAAGGTTAAATCCGTCATGAATAGCCCAGTCAGGCCAGTACTGAGTTCTTTCTGAAGTTCAGTAATAAGGCCAGATGCGATACGCCCTTTCTCTTGAAGGTAAATAATTTCCACCAGGCAGATCGTAGGAATGTAAATCGACATTCTCCCCGATCACAGGCAGCAAAGGCGAACTGTGCTTGCATACCAAGCAACGGGCTATCTTCTAAATACCAGATCAACCCGTGCGTGTCGGTTACATAATCGGTTGGCATCAGATATCTTCTCGGGGGAAATCTTTCCATAACTCGCGGCGGGCTGTGTCAATTTCATCGGCTGTTATGCCAACACCACGCCACAGGCCGCGTAGCGATTTGCGCGGTTTACTGCGTGGTATACTCAGGTCGCGCGCAATTTGGGGTGCAAGGCGTTCGATCAAATGCACTTTATCCACGGTTGACAGTTGCGCGGCCATTTCCAAAACAATTTCTATCGTAACTGAAGCGTTCATATTGACTCCTTCGGAACCTAGTCTCGAATCACTGTTATTATCTTCAATCCAGGCGCAGTGTCAGCTATGACTTGAGTGCGGCATTCTCCGAGCCGTCAAATTGTGCCAGCGCAAACGCGACAGCCTGGTCTGCGGTCATGGCGTAGCCTGCGGCGTAGGCGGTGGCGTAGGTGGCTTCGTCTAGTTGAGCGCGGGCGGCCATGGTAATCTCGTAGTAGCGCGGTCGATCAAGGGCGCGTACAGGTGCACCAATAGCTTCGTGCAAGTTTGCTGCTGCACCCAAGAGGCGAGCCGCTTGTTCTGCCTTCTGCTGTGCGCTAACGGCACCGGCGAGTCGTTCCAAGAGTGTGGCGATATTGAATTTATCTGGTAGTTGGCAGGCGATGCGCAGACTTTGGGTGTAATAATCGATCGCTACTGCATATTGGCCTTGCGCAAAAGCCAAGTTCCCCTGATTGTCCAGCACAAAACGCAGGAGTGGTGGATAGCCCAATGCCTGTGCTGCACCAAAGCCTTCGGTAAGATAGCGCGTCGCCTGCGCAAGCTCACCTTGATAGAGGGCAATTCGTCCTAAGTGATTGAGCGTATGGGCAATCCCGAAAGTGTCTTCTAGATCTCTATGCCGAGTGAGCAGTTGCGCAAGGTAGACGTTTGCTTGCTGGTAATCCTGCTGCTGACCCGCTACACTGGCCAACCCTTTTAAAATCGTGATGGGTGGTTCAGGCTCGCCTTGTTCACGCCACAAGGCTGCTGCTTGGACAAAGTGTGTCTTTGCTTGCTCGCAGTCACCCTCACTTACAGCCAGCCAGCCAAGCTGGGTGAATAAATCGGCCAGGCCCTGCTTGTCATCCAAGGCCTGATAGAGGGCTAAACTTTGCTGATAAAACGCTTTTGCCTGGGCATAGGCGTTTTGCGTATAGTACACACCGCCCAAGTTGGCGAGCGCCCAGGCGGTATTCTGGCAGTCGTTGCTGGCGCGATAGAAATGCAAGCTCTGTTCAAAAAATGTTTGCGCCGCCTGATTCTCGCCGAGCATAGACGCGACGATACCTGCGGCCATACGCGCCTTCGCCTGCGCCATGCTGGGTGGATTTGTCTCCAGAGCGAGCACTTTGGCAAGCCAAAGCTTGCCTTCCCGAGTATGACCATGAATAATCCAGAATTGCGACAAGGCCCCGCTGAGCCGCAAAGCCGTCTCATCATCACCCTGCGCAATCGTCCAAGTCAGCGCGGCACGTACATTGTTATGTTCCGTTTCCAGTTGGGCCACATAGATTTTGGCCTGCGAATCGCGCAAATTAGGTTCCACCGCCTCCACCCATTGGGCATAATAGGCAGCATGTTGTTGCTGCGTCTCCTCCGCCTGCTGGCTGGCCGCCAATTGTTCAAGCGCATAGTCACGCACTGTTTCCAATAGCAGAAAGCGTCGCTCCGCACCTTCGCCTGGGCGGCCAGCGTTCGGGTGTGCAGCGACTTGCACCAGACTTTTGTTGATCAATCCCTGTAATACCGCTATATCAAAGCCAAAGTGTGCGACAGCCGCCAAGTCAAATCCACCGATAAAGACGCCCAACGTCCGAAACAGACTGCGTTCACATTCCTCTAGCAATGCATAACTGTACTGAAGGGCCGCGCGCAATGTGCGATGGCGCTCCGGTATGTCCTGCGCACCGTCTGCGAGTAAATCGAGCCGCCGCTCCTGCAAGCGGGTCAGCATGGTTTGCGGCGAAAACAGATCAATGCGCGCCGCAATTAGTTCAATTGCCAATGGCAGACAGTCGAGTCGGCGACAGATCGCCGAAATTGTCGCAACCATC
>JBBREZ010000330.1:0-7931 GCA_038225095.1 Caldilineales bacterium | reverse complement strand
AAAGATGAAAGCGCCAATAGCAGGATTGCCCATAGTTACAGACCGCCACCGCTGTTCGCCGATGTTGTGGGCTTGATGTGGTTCTATGATGAGTCAGGTCGCCGCTATCGGGCAGAGGACAGCGAAGGTCATCGCTGGATGTTTCTTCAGCGCGCCCAGGCATGAGCCTCTTTGAAAGCTAGGATCAACAATTGTCTGTAGAGGAAAGCACAGGAAGAAAATCAGATGGACCCCAATAACCCTGTTGTAAAACTCTGTGTAGAGGGCATGCAGGCTGAAGGCCAGTCCAGGCTTGACGATGCTCACAAACTATTTATGCAAGCCTGGACCGCTCGTCAGGATGACTTTGATGCTTGTGTAGCTGCGCACTATGTCGCGCGTCACCAGGCAAGCCCAGCAGAAATGCTGCGCTGGAACCAAGTAGCCTTGCAACATGCCGACGCCGTAAACGCTGATCGAGTAGCTAATTTTTATCCATCGCTCTACCTAAATATGGGCTGGTCATATGAAACGCTTGGGAACTTGGCCGAAGCGAACCGCTACTATACGTTGGCAGCGGAAAAGCTAGATTGCTTGCCGGCTGGTCCCTATGGCAATGTGGTGCGCCAGGGTGTAGCCGGGGGACAAGCACGGGTCGCCCAAGCCGAACAAGATCATCCAGCGTAATGTTTCGCCTAGATGATCGGTCGATTATCTGGGCGAAATCACTAAACGTGGTGTGCGAAAGAATAACGAGGAATACGATAGAACAATGACTGACGATATCTTGGATCAACTGCGCGCCATCTGTCTGGCCCTACCGGAAGCCGTGGAAGCGGGCGGCGTGGGCAACCCTAGCTTCAAGGTGCGCGACAAGATCTTTGCCATGCGCCACGATCTGCATCAAGGTCGCTGGTCGCTCTGGTGTAAGGCAGCACGCGGCGTCCAGGAAATGCTCGTGGTCGCCGAACCCGAGCGCTACTTTGCGCCGCCCTATGTCGGCCAGCACGGCTGGGTCGGCATCCGGCTGGACGGCCAGATCGACTGGGCGATGATTGCCGATCTCGTACAGAAGAGCTATCGCATCACCGCGCCCAAACGCCTTGTGGCACGCTTGGAAATCTAGCCGTAACTGTTGACGACATTTGACCCGTTGCTTTAATCAACGTGCAACACAGCCTTGCCAGGATAGGCCCGGTCCAGCAGTTGCTGAGCAACCGTGCCGATCTCGGTCCAACTCTGCTCCACAGAAATATGCGGGTGCAGCCGACCGGCCTCGATCAGGGCGGCCAACCGCGCCAAACCAGCGCCCGCCGGCTGGCGTACTACCTCGTGGAAAAGAATAAACCCATACAAGCGCAACCCACCCTTGCCGAAGAATTGCCCCAGATCGAACGTGATCGTCGGCCCAACGGTGCGGCCATAAGCCACGGCAAGACCATCCAAAGCGAGCAGCGGCAGTGCACTGGCCAACACCGCCCCACCAACCCCATCAATCACCAGATCATAGGGACCATATTCCGCCGCTGCGCTAGCATCTTCGCCAATGGCGACGACAGACGCGCCAACTTCGCTCGCACGCCCGGCGCGCGCCTCCGAACGCACCAATGCCACCACCTGCGCGCCAGCCTCGCGGGCGAGTTGTACAGCAAAGTCGCCCACGCCACCCGATGCGCCGGTGACCAACACCCTGCGCCCAAGTAACCCGCCGGCCTTCTCCAGCCCGAATAGCGCCGTCAACCCGGCGACCGGCAGCGTTGCGGCCTGCGCAAACGTCACTTCATGCGGCAGTGGCGCTAGGGCATACGTAGGCACAGCCACCACTTCAGCCCATGCGCCGGATGGAAGAAAGCCAACCACGCGCGTCCCAACCGGTGGTCCAGAACCGTCGGCTGCGGCCTGTTCGACAATGCCCGCCAGATCCCAACCAGGGCGCGCCCCAGCCGCCGCGTGCTGCGCGCCATTTACCTCGCCCCGGTTAAGCGAAATTGCTTTTACCCGCACCAGCGTGGAAGCTGGTCCCGCAACCGGCGCTTCCACCGTGCCGAGCGCGAGATGAGCAGGCGCTTCCGGCGTCACAACAACTGCACGAATTGTACTCATTAATTTTTCATCCTTATTTTCTAGCCAATCCAACCTGTTACATGGCAAGGGAGTGCATTGCACTGGTCAAACCAGGCTTATTCCAGAAACCGCTTCCCGACCAGTGCGCTGCACTCACCTCTACCAATCAATGGTGCACAGTCTAACATAACCTGAGTTCGGCATAAAGGAAAATAGACGCCGATTGACGCGGAGGAATGCGGATTGAATAGCTTACGAGGCGGCACCCGGCAATACGCTTTCCAGTGCAGAAACAGAGCATATCTTCTTTGTGGGATAGCTCGCACTAGTACAGCGAACACTTAATTTTTAGAATTACGTCCACTGGAAAGATTCGGTTTTTCTCTGGTTACGTTTTCTTAGAGACGGTCTGAAAAGAATTCGTAGGTGCGGTTTGTAACCGCACAATCAGGGGATGACCGAGAACGTGCGGTTACAAACCGCACCTACAAAGTCCCTGATCCACCCTTTTCAGACCGTTTCTAAGAATTAAAGTTCAGAGCACTAGCTCATAGTGACTGATAAAGGGCACGAATCAGGTTAGCTGCTCGCTGATCCTGAGCCGGCCCCGTTGGGATGCTGTTGGTCACAAAGCCAAAGCCAACGCCCGTACTGGGATCGGCAAAACCAATCGACCCGCCATACCCGGCATGTCCAAAGGCTACCTCATTGGGACCCATCAAGCCACTAGGCCGGTTGAGACTGAAGCCCAGACCGATGCAGCTGTTGAAGCCAAATATGGTGTCAGTCCCGATTGACGACACGGCCGTCGCTTGTTTGAGCACATCCTGATTCAACACATGAACTCCATCAATCTCCCCACCACAGGCGAGTGCCCCATACAAACGGGCCAGCGCACGCGCATTGGTAGTTCCATTGGCCGAAGGAATCTCTGCCGCTCGCCAGGCGCGGCTATTGAAAATCGAGAAATCGTCCAATGCGGGGTTGTTCATTTTCGCCTGTAGGGAGTCAGGGGCCACAGTTCCCTTCAGTTCAGCTGTACTTTGTGCTGATGAAGTTTGCTCAACTACGGTCGCCACACGAGCATCATACTCTGGGCCGCATCCAATCAGAAAATCAATGTGCAGCGGTCGGGCAAACTCATCTTGCAGAAACACGCCGATCCGCTTGTGGCTAATTCGTCTGACAACTTCGCCCACCAACCAGCCAAAGGTAGCAGCATGGTAGCCAAATGCGGTGCCAGGGGTCCACCATGGCCGTTGTTTAGCCAACAGCTGAGTCATCAATTGCCAATCAAATATAGCTTGGGTTGGCAGCGCATCGGCAACAGCGGCGAGTCCCGCCTGATGGTTCAGGAGATAGCGCACGGGTAGCTGCGCTTTACCGGCCTGGGCAAACTCCGGCCAATAGCGGGCGACCGGTGCATCCAAGTCTAACTCTCCCCGCTCAACTAAGCGTAACGCACAGAGCGCAACGATGGCTTTGGTCACGGACCAGACATTCACAATGGTATCACGCTGCCAAGGCTTGTTTTGCTCGCTGTCGGCATACCCACCCCAAAGATCAACCACTAGTTTCCGGTGGTGATAGATGGCTACAGCGCCACCGATATCGCCAAATTGCCGGAAGTTGGCCTCAAAAGCTAGACGGACAGCTAAAAATCTTGATTCGCACATCCCTATACTCGGTGCATAGACAGTCATTGACCTTCCTCCCTTTTGGTCTGCTTCCCAAATTCAAATAAACGGCCACGGGCTAGATCGCCCGTGGCCGTTTATAAGTGCGAGTGATTACACTACAGCTTTGTAGTTTCGTCGGTAATTTTTCCTACAGTCTTGGTGTAGCGATCTTCAATAATTAGCTACTCTTCATCATTCATCAGTCTTACCTGTAACCTGGTTTAATCCGCCCCCTCCCTAACCAAACTGGCTACGGAATTGACCGTCGGGAGTGCCAGGTTGCGCAAGGTCGGCGAGGCAAGCCCGACCAGGCCGACGAGCACACAGGCCAAACCCGACACGACAATTAATACCGTGACGGGGACAAACGCGAGGAGGACACCGCCAACCGCCAGCCCAAGCGGCGCACCACTGGTCAACAAAGTGGAGCGGGCTCCAAACACCCGTCCAAGTTGTTCTTTAGGAATACTGCGCTGTAACAAGGTTGTCTCCAAGGGTGTATAGGGTCCCCACATCAAGCCGCCCAAACCAAGCAACGCGCAAGCGACCCAAAGCTGATTGGTTAAGGCCACCGGCAAAAGACTGGCGCCCCACAACAGCGCAATCAACGGCAGCGCGACCCCCACACGCAGATATCGACGCAGGGTGGCGCTGCTCACTGTGCCCAAGAGCGCACCAACACCAAGTGATGTCCACAACAGCCCATAACCGCGCGCGTCGGTCTGTAAAATGGTTGCGCTGTAAATGGGCAAGGCTGCTTCTAGCGGCCCATACGAGAAAAAGAAGACCAAACTTAACAACGTGGTGATCCGCAGCACTTTCACATCCCAGAGTTGCCGTAACCCCAAGCGTTCGGTGAGTGGGATGGTAGTAATCGTTGCCGTTCGCTTGAGCGCAGGCAGGGTGGCCGCAATCAGCGCGATCAGGGCAAAGCTTGCCGCATCAAGCAGCAAGACAAACGGGCCGCCAAACGCCGCAACGAGGATACCCGCCACCGCAGGGCCAATCACGACGGATAGATTGCCACTAAACGACCACAGCAAATTGGCGGTCTCCAGGTCTTCATCCGCCACCAGTTCCGGCAGGATCACGCGCTCGCCGACCGCCGTGGCCGGTTGCACCAGGCCCGCAAGTACGGCGAGCAGAAAGAGATGCCATAATTTGAGCGCGCCAAACCAGTAGAGCAGGGGAATGAGCCCTACAATGAGGGTGCGAAGTGCATTATCGACGGCCATGATTGTCCGCGGTTGGAAGCGATCAAGCAGCGAGCCAATCAGCATCCCCGTGACCAGGGCCGGGAGTTGCAGACAAAGCATAATCGCCGCCGTTGCCGTACCCGAGCCGGTTAGCTGGAAGATAAACCACGGGAGCGCAATAAACGTCATGTGATCACCTAGCAGTGACACTGATTTGGCAGCCCAAAAGCGCGCAAAGATTGGGTAGCGAGGGAGCAAGCTGAAGGGTTGCCAGACGTGAGCCTGCATAAGCCAGTCCTTAATTTATCAACAAATCATCTTATTCATAAGCTCCATGATTGTATACGATCTTTTGTTTTTCGCTTACATATTTTGTCGATAAGAATGCATTGCGGGCTTACCGCCCGGGGTCTCTATAAAGAAACAGCACAATCCTACAAACCAACACGCCAACCTCATCGTCATGACTATGGTATAATCAGCGTTGATCGACGCTGGATTCTTTCCGTTTTGCAGGAGGCGAAAATATGACCTATTACGTCACAGTAGAAAATGGTACGGCGAATCGTTATACAGCAACTGTGATTGGCTGGCCCAGTTGTGTAGCAGAAGGCACGACGCGCGAAGAAGCCGTTGCGCGCGTGAAGCAACGTTTTACAGAACGCCTTGATCAAGTTGAAATTGTGCTAATTGAAGTGGAGTCAACCCACCTGGATCTAACCATGGTCAATGCCAATCATCCGTGGTCAAAATTTGCCGGCATGTACCAGACAAATCTGCTGTTTGATGAAGTAATGGATTCAATTCAAGCCTATCGCCGCGTAATCGATGAAGATGATACTGTGGTATGACCCTCTATGTGTTGGACACAGACCATATTTCGCTCTACCAGAAGTCACATCCGCAAATTGTGTCCCGTGTACAAGCAACGGATTCTGGGGAACTGGCTGTGACCATCATCAGTGCAGAAGAGCAATTGCGGGGTTGGTTTGATGCTATCCGGCAAGCGACCTCTGGGGAAAGATTACAATGGGCGTACCTGGGATTACGCCAGGGTATTGAATATTTCAATACAATCCACGTGTTAGATCTCAGCCAAGCTTCGAGTCGGAACACAAGATTTGCGAATTGCTTCGATTGTCCTCTCAAGTAATGGGACGTTGATCACCCGCAATCGGCGTGACTTTGCTCAGGCGCCTGGGTTGAAAATCGAAGATTGGACGTAAGTGTTAGGTTGGCTCGCTGATGACCTCTTGCCAATTTGCCTGAGAAGCCTATGAATTACACAAAACAACCCTTGCAGGTGACAAAGGTTGGCGACGACCGCACGATGGTTTTACCCGACAGTGTGCCGAGCGGCGCAATGATCGCTCGGTGGGGGCGAATGCTACACGTTGCGCCTTCATCCGAACCATTCCATTCACGCCGTTATAATCCAAGTCTAGAATATCAGTCTAGCCCTGCGCAGTAACAACTAGCATTATAGCTAAGCAACAAACTGCTAACACTTAGCCGTTTCGTTCAAAATGCCCGCACATACTGCGGCGGCAGCGTAATATCTTGCTGTAAGGTTTGCGCAGCGTGCAACGGCCAATACGGGTCGCGTAACAATTCGCGGGCCAGCAGCACCAGATCGGCTTCCTCACTGGCAATGATCTGCTCGGCCTGTTCCGCCTGCGTGATCAGGCCAACTGCGGCGGTGGAGATGCCTGCGTCCTGGCGAACGGCCTGGGCAAAACCTACTTGATAACCAGGCGCGATGGGTACGGTGGCCGTCGCCACGTTGCCACCCGAGCTGCAATCTACTAGATCGACGCCAGCTTGCTTGAGGCGCTTTGCCAGATCGACGGTATCTTCCACAATCCACCCACCTTCCACCCAATCCGTGCTCGACACGCGCACCGAGAGCGGCAAGTCATCGGGCAGAACCTGGCGAACTTCATTCACCACTTCAAGCAACAGGCGAATCCGATTGTCGAAGCTGCCGCCATAGGCGTCGCGACGCTGGTTGGCGAGCGGCGAGTAGAAATTGTGCAACAAATAGCCGTGGGCAGCGTGAATTTCAATCAGTTTGAAGCCAGCTTGCACAGCCCGTTGGGTAGCGGCACGGAACGCTTGCTTGATGCCGTCGATCTCGATTAGCGTGAGTTCGTGCGGCGTCGGATGGCCCGCTTTGAAGGGGATCGCGCTGGGCGCGACGATCTGCCAGGCATTTTGTGGATTCGGCAACGGTTGACCGCCTTCCCAGGGGCGCGCCGTGTTTGCTTTGCGGCCGGCGTGGGCCAGTTGAATCCCAGGCACTGCGCCTTGGCTGGCAATAAACTCGGTGATCGACCGAAGTTTAGCGATATGTTCGTCCTGCCAAATGCCAAGATCGTGGGGCGAGATGCGGCCATGCGCTTGCACGGCGCTAGCCTCAGCGATGACAAGGCCTGCGCCGCCCACGGCCCGTGCGCCCAGATGGGTTAGATGCCAGTCAGTGGCAAAACCATCTTCTGAGCTGTATTGACACATCGGCGAAACGCCAATCCGGTTGCGGAATGTGACCCCGCGCAGTGTAAAAGTATCAAATAAGTGTGCCACGATGGATTAATCCTTGCTCTGTTGATGAAATAGAAAGGCGGCCTCTTTATAGCGGAACCGCCAGCTGGCTCAACGCACGGTGACTATGGTAAGCCTCCGTTACTGGATAACGCTCACCTGCCTCGATCGGTACGGACAGAATATTCTCATGCGGGGGCAACGGGCAGGTGGCATAAGGGCTGAACGCACAGGGTGGGTTATAGGCTTTATTAAAATCAATCATGGCATTGCCTTCGTCATCTACATCCACCGATAAAAAACGCGCCGGGCCATAAGTTTGCTGGCCGGATGTCGCATCCCGGAAGACAATCGCCAGTTGATTCGGGACCCCGTAGTCTTGAGCGGCCAAACGTAGGGCTTGGCTGTCCAGTTCGAATTCGACCGTGCCCACATTTTTGTATTCAGTCGCCGTATTTATTGTAGTTTTGAT
>JBBREZ010000329.1:0-7969 GCA_038225095.1 Caldilineales bacterium | reverse complement strand
GGCATGCATGCCAACGCTTGCCAATTAGTTTGGCTGGACGTGGTGCACTCAAGCCCCGTGACGACGGCAAAGCTAGTCGCAAGGCCGCGGTGGGTCACTGGGATACCGGCATAGGCGGGCACGGCCAGCGCCGCAGAAATGCCTGGTACAATCTCGAAGGGTAAACCGGCGGTCTGGAGCGCCACTGCTTCTTCGCCACCGCGGCCAAAGACAAAAGGATCACCACCCTTGAGCCGCACCACTTGCTGACCAGCCACAACGTGCGCCACTAACAACTGATTGATCTCATCCTGGCTGGCGGCATGCTGGCCGGGGCCTTTGCCGACATAGATCAGTTCGGCCTCGGCGCGGGCTTCGAGCAAAAGTTCGGTGGCCACCAACCGATCATACAGAATGACGTCGGCCTGTTGCAGCAGCCGTAGACCACGCACGGTGATCAGATCGGCGCGCCCAGGACCGGCGCCCACCAAATAGGCTTTGCCACGGCTGGCTTTGGTTGTTACTGTGCTCATCTGCGCATACTTTCCTTTTCTGGTCAACGATAGATTGGGCAATTTTCTGGTAAAGGCGGGCAAAAAGTAACTGTTCAGCCTTTGTGGAAACAGGTAGATAGGGAGTACGCCCGTATATCCGTGTCTACCTGTTTACCTGTTTACCTGCGTAAACTGAATTAACACATCATCGCTGCCATCACACGCTCAGCCGCCACTTCGCTGAGCAAGGGATCATAGCCAAGCTCGGCCGCCACGCGGATTTCTGCTTGCGGATAAATTTGTTGTGCCTGTCCGAAAATGGCGGGCAAATCTACGCACACATGCCGGCCAAGATGCAGAAAATAGGGCAGCGCCACGATGCGCTTGACTCCAGTGTTGATCAATTGCGCAATCGCCGTCGGGATGTCCGGCTCGTTGCAGTCCAAATAACCAATCGCCGTCTGACCATAACCAGCGCGGGTCTGCACGCGCGCCAAGATGCGTGTAATCGGCCCGTTGGCTTTTTCCAGCGGCGTGCCATGCGCCACAAAGAGCAGCCCCGTAGTCAAGTCTGGCACAGGATCGATTGTTTGCACCCGTTTATGGGCTAATTTCACTAGGGCTGGATGTTCGCCCAAAGCTTCGGCTATATGAAAATGCACCCCCCTATATTGGGCGATGATGGCTTTAACCACGCTGGGCAACTCGTTCACCACATAGACGCCAGCGATCAGGAAATAAGGCTGAATGATCAGATCATTCGCGCCTTGCGCAACACATTTGGCGACCGCTTCGGCCAGGGTTGGGCTACTATAATTGAGAAAACCAGCTTCGATCACAGCAGCCACCCCTTGTTGACGCAACTGGGCGGCCACCTGAAACATTGCAGCACCACTATCGCTGCGCAAACTGCCGTGACCAGCCACGACCACCGCATGAACACGCTTTGGCATAATAATACGCTCCGAAGACTAAGGGTGGGGGTTAAGGATAGGGAGTAGGGATACGGGATTAGGTTGGACATCTAATCCCGTATCCCTACTCCCTGCCTTTCTAGATTCCCGCGCCATTCGCGTTCATTTCAAAATGGATGCCGCACTCTTTCTTATCCGTGCCTTGCCAGCGCCCGGAGCGGATGTCTTCACCTGGTTGGACTGGCCGCGTGCAGGGCCAGCAACCAATGCTGGGATAATTCTGGTCGTGCAGTTCATTGTAGGGCAAAGCGTACTCATGAATGTATTGCCAGATGTCATCCTCGGTCCATCGCACCAGGGGCGCTAGCTTGACCACGTTGTAGCGCGTGTTCCAATTTACCATTGCGGCTTGCGTGCGTGTGGACGATTGGTCATGGCGCAAGGCAGTGGCCCAGGCCGTGCTATCGGCCAATGCCTGGCGCAACGGTTCAACCTTGCGGATGTGGCAGCAGAGGTTGGGGTCATTTTCGTACAGATTCGGGCCATAGCGCTTCGCTTGGTCGGCAATGCTGATATTCGTGGTCACCGAACGAAAACCGCGCTGATAGTGTTGTTGTAGGCGCTCGATCAAGCGATGGGTTTCAGGGAAGAAATACCCGGTGTCGATGTAGAAAATGTCGATTTCTGGGTTCATATTGAACGCCATATCCATCATAACAATCCCACTGGCGCCAAAGGAAGTGCCGATGCTTAGTCCTGTCCCAAACGTTTCGACCGCCCATTCTAATACTGCTTTAGGTTCACCGCGATCAAAGCGGTTGTTGAGACGACCAAAGACGAGATTCGCCCAACCGAGCATGTCAGACGCCGGCGCTTTTGCGGGTGCAGCCGGTGGCTTTTGGGTTAAAACAGAACTCTGTGTCATAACGGGATCCATGATGATGTCTCCTTAGTGACGTGGGTTGTGCTGCGTGATAATTCCTTTCGCAAAACCCACGCTGGCATTAATGGGTAGGGACGGCGGCCAGCGAATCTACGTTCTCAACCCCGACGCGCTGCGACCAATCGCCGAGCCGCTCATGCGGCAGGCGGGTCTTGACATAAGTATGCAACACTTTGCGTAGCACGTTGCGTAAATCCTTCGCCGGCACCAGATCGCGGTACTGCACGTTCATGCGCGTGCCTTCCATGTTGCCGCCCAGAAAAATCGTGTATTTGCCCAGCGTGCGGCCCACCAGGCCAATCTCGGCCATGTAAGGACGGGCGCAACCGTTGGGGCAGCCGGTCATACGAATGGCGAACTGTTCCTGCTCTAGGCCAAGCTCGATCAGCTCCGCCTCCAATTCATCGATCAAGCTGGGCAGATAGCGTTCCGCCTCGGCCAGGGCTAAGCCACAGGTGGGCAGCGCCGGGCAAGCCATCGCGTTGCGCCGTACGTTGCTGATTTCTTCCACAGTAGGGATGCCAAAGTCACGCATGATCTGCTCTACTTCAGACTTCTGCTGCGTGGTAAAGCCGCTGAGAATAATATTCTGTTGCGGTGTAATCACAACCGCAGGATTGTAGTCCTGGACAAGTTTGCGCAGACCACTGCGCATGCGCAGATTGTCTGCATCCTTGACCCGACCATTTTCGACATAGATGCCATAGAACCAATTGCCATCTACCTGTTGCTGCCAACCCAGATGATCGTCTGTTCCCAAGGCGGGCATGTCGCGAAAATCTTCGAGCGTATAGCCCAGGTATTCTTCCACCTTGGCCCGGAATTTCTCAGTGCCCCAGTCATGCACCAAATATTTCATGCGCGCATGTTTGCGTTCTACGCGATCGCCAAAGTCACGCTGCACCATGATGATCTTTTCGACGACATCGATCACCTGCTCCAGCGGCGTATAGCCAAGCGGCGTCGCCAAACGCGGGAAGGTTTCGTCATCGTTGTGGGTTTGGCCCATGCCGCCGCCCACATAGATGTTAAACCCGTGCACCTGAGGATCGCCCTCATTAAACAGCGCGACCAGGCCGACATCATTGGTTAAGATATCGACACAGTTGTCGCCAGGGAAGGCAATTGCCGTCTTGAACTTGCGCGGCAGATAAGTCTTGCCATAGAGCGGTTCTTCGACCGGCTGATCGTCAAATTTTTGTAGCGTCTGCTTGCCCTCATCATTTTCCAACCAGATTTGGTGATAGGCCGGTGTGTGCGGAGCCAGGTGTTGCGCCATTTGCTCGGCCACCGCCTGGAGCTGCACACGGATCGGGTCACCATAGGGCGCCGGGCAGAACATAATGTTGCGTTCCACATCACCACAGGCCCCCAGCGTTGATACCAGGGCGGAGTTCAAGCCGCGAATCGTTGATTGCAGATCACCTTTGATCACACCATGCAACTGAACGCCCTGGCGCGTGGTCAGGCGCAGATCACCCTGACTGAATTCGTCGGCCAGCGCATCATGGATCAGATATTGCTGCGCCGTCAGTCGGCCACCGGGCACCTTGCTACGCACCATAAATTGATAGTGGCGATTGTTACGGCCGCGAATGTCGCGGTCGTGTTGTTGATAGACACCATGAAATTTCAGCAACTTTGTCATGTCTTCGCTGAATTCTGGTGTCGGCTCCTGCAATTCAATCGGAATCGCGCCGCGTAGGCCATGACTTTCCGCTTTTAATATTTCAACAGACATGGTGAATTTCCTTTCTCAAAGATCAATAGTAGCGTTCATTGCCATTGTTCAAGCGCAAATACTTTACCTGGGTAAGCTCATCCAGTGCTAAGTCAAATGCACTGCACGTGGGCAGAGGAGAATACCACAACCCAGGAAAAACCAGCCCAAGCGCGAGTGTAATGCGTTAGTCTATGCAATTAAACGTTGATGAGCAAAAATGAAATGGTGTGTACTAACAACAACAAGTACAACAAGGAAATGAGGTACAACAGAAGCAGGTACAGGGGCAGAGGGAGGAGGTTGAGGGTGTAACAAATAGGGCGCGCGTTATAGGACTACGCAGCCTGCTTGATTCGTTAGAGCTGTTCCTGTTCATTGCTTTCACCTTTGTATGAACTGAAAACGTTGCAAAGTAACAAATAATTTCTAAACAATCCTAGCATAAAGGACGATGCATCGTTTGTCAAATTTGTAACAAAGTAGTAACAAAGAAGTTGAGCACTGAACGTCAATCTTAGACAATGATGTCCAGTCTATCAGAGATTTGGCAGTGATGCTGTTTTGCGTTATAACGAAAGCTAGTAAGGGTGAGTTTATTTATGGCTACACGAAAAATAAATCTGTAATCAGGCCGCACCCTATTTATTTCTTATAGGCAAGCGCAATCATAAAATGGAAAGTTCGCCATGAAGAATGATTTAAAAGTTGGTCAACCCACGTTGCTGGCCTCTGATCTCGAAGGCGTTTTGATCCCCGAAATCTGGGAAGCGGTCGCCGAAAAAACCAAAATCAAACAATTATTGCTGACGACGCGTGACATTGCCGATTACGACGAATTGATGAAGTTGCGCCTACGCGTGCTGGCCGAACATCATATTACCCTGGCCGACATTCATGCCGTGATCGAGACCGTTAATCCTCTGCCGGGCGCCCTGGAAATGATTGACTGGATTCGCAAACAGACACGCCTGATTGTGATCACAGACAGTTTCTACGAATTTTTGACGCCACTCCTGCCCAAGCTCGGCTATCCAACCATCTTCGCCCACTCGTTACAGGTGGACGACCAGGGCATGCTGTGCGGCTATCAGTTGCGCCTGACCCAAGGTAAGCGTAAAGCGGTCCACGCTTTAAAGGAAATTGGTTTCCGGGTCATGGCCTTTGGAGATTCTTATAACGACACTGCGATGCTGGCTGAAGCCGATTTCGGGGCGCTTTTCAACCCGCCCGCCAAGGTTGTAGCCAATTTCCCACACTTTCCTGTGGTCACGGATTATGAGCAGCTTAAGCTATTGGCAACCGACTTTTTAAAGGCATGAGATTGATTGACGATTTTTGATTTACGAAGTAGGTTCGTCGACGAGATCGCTCGTAAATCGTCAATGTAAATCGCAACTATGTTATCTATCGGTCTATTCTACGGCAGCACCAACGGCGCTACCGCGCAAATGGCTCAACTGATCCAGCGTGAATTTGAAAGCAACAATGTAGCCAAAATTGAGCTTTTTGATATCGCTGAGTTTTATCTGGAATCAATGCTGGACTTTGATTATTTGATCTTAGGCGTGTCCACATGGAATATAGGCCAATTGCAAAAAGATTGGGAAGCTAGCTTTGAAGAGTTTGACACGCTGGACTTGACTGGTAAAATGGTGGCGCTTTTCGGACTCGGGGACCAAATTGGCTATCCCGACACCTTTTTGGACGCCCTGTTTTTTGTTGCCGACAAAGCGCGTGAACGCGGGGCGCAGTTGGTCGGCACTTGGGCGAACACTGGCTATCAGTTTGAACAATCCTGGGCGATCGAGGATGGCCGCTTTATTGGTCTGGCCTTGGACGAGGACAAGCAACGTGACCTGACTAGCGCACGAATCGCGGCTTGGGTGCAGCAGTTGACCAATGAGTTTGGCATAAAAAATCGCTTGGGTAAATAGAGATGAGCACAGATAAAGTACAGGCACAAAGCCAGCCCGCGGCTGGTAAAACAACGTGGATGGCAAATATTGCCAAACCCGCCGGTTACATTTTGGCCGTTTCCTATCCGGTCTTGGCATTATCGACCGGCTTTCGCGCCGTGTATCAACTGTTTTTCAAAGCGGGCGTGACTAATTATTTACCCTCCCTGCTCACAGGCGTCACGGCCATTTTCTACTTATTGGCGACCTTCGGTTTCGCCTATCGCCGACGCTGGACATGGTGGCTGTCAGTGCTTGTCCTTGCTTTAGAAATCGTTTTGACGCTGAGCGTGGGTACATGGAGCCTGCTTGACCCACTTACCGTAGGCGAAACGGCCTGGCGCCACTTTGGGGCGGATTATGGCTATTTCCCACTTTTCCAACCAATGCTAGGTCTCGTTTGGCTGTTCTGGCCCCCCACATCCGTCCAATATGGTTTTGAACGAGTACAGTTATAACATTGACGATTGACGATTGACGAAATAGTTTCGTTTATAAAGTAACTTCGTCAATCGTCAATCGTCAATCAAAAGCAGCATCTCTACAGAACAGCTAATGATAGGGTTTATTATGACTATGCGAATATTCGTAGCTAGCGACCATGTTGGCTTCTCACTCAAACCTGTTGTGCTTGACGAATTGCGTCGCCTGGGGTACACGGCCGTTGATCTAGGGCCAGACAGTCCACAATCAGTTGATTTTCCTGATTATGCCGAGCGCGTTGGCAAGGCGCTGCAAAATAATCAGACGGATCGCGGCATTTTGATCTGCGGCAGCGGCGTTGGTATGTGCATTGCAGCGAACAAATTACACGGCATTCGGGCTTGTGTTACGCATGACACTTACAGCGCCAGCCAGGGTGTGGAGCATGATGACATGAATGTGCTGTGCCTGGGCAGCCGCGTGATTGGCGAGGAAGTCGCGCGCACCTTGGTGCGCGCATTTATGAATGCCAAATTTCAGCCGGAGGAACGCTTTGTGCGGCGGCTGGATAAAGTCAAAGCGTTAGAAAATACAAATACTTAGGTAGACAGGTAAACAGGTAGATAGGTAGCATGCCTTGTTTACCTGTTTACCTGTCTACCTGTCTACACGAGGGCTGAGTCGTTACTATAAAATTGACCGCTGTCCATTAATTGTTCAATCCGTCAGTGGAGATAATTATGAAACGCGTTGAAGAACCATTCCAGATCGTCGTCTTTGGGGCGTCAGGTGATCTGGCAAATCGTAAATTAATCCCTGCACTCTATCATTTGTCTACAGAACAATTGCTGCCGGAGGGCTTTACCCTGCTCGGTTTTTCACGCACCGCCTATAGCGATGACGATTTTCGCAAATTGATCCTGGACGGGTTGCGCGATCATATGAAAGATGAGCATAACGGCAAAATTTTTGACGAGACGCAGGCTGCGGCCTTTGTCCGTAATTGTTTTTACCAACAAGGCAATTATGACAGCAAAGAGAGCTTTCAAGCCTTGAAGGCGCGCATAACGGCGTTGGATGCGGAGCATAATTCACAGAACAATCACCTGTTCTATCTAGCCACGCCGCCGAACGTTTTTGAACCAATTACGACCCTCCTGCACGAGATGGGGTTGGAGCGCTCCCAAACCGGCGGCTGGACGCGCATCATCATCGAAAAACCCTTTGGCCGCGATTTGCAGAGCGCGCAGCAACTGAACAATCACCTATTAAACCTGTTTAGCGAAGACCAAATCTACCGCATCGACCACTATCTGGGCAAGGAAACGGTGCAGAATATTTTGGTCTTTCGCTTCGGCAACGGTATTTTTGAGCCGATTTGGAACCGCAACTATATCGATCACGTGCAGATCACCGTGGCCGAAAAGCTGGGCGTGGGTGACCGTGGTGGTTATTATGACCAAGCCGGTGCGATCCGCGACATGGTGCAAAACCATGTGATGCAACTCGTGGCGCTCACGGCCATGGAGCCCCCGGTC
>JBBREZ010000328.1:0-7981 GCA_038225095.1 Caldilineales bacterium | reverse complement strand
AATTATAATTTTCAGATGGCAAAAAGACTTGCCCCTGCCCTGTGATTGAAGCGGCTCTAGGCCGAAATGCCAAGCAAGCAGAAAATAGCGAGAATTTTGAGCTGATTGCGCAATGGAATGTTATCCTCTATAATGCTCTCCATCCTTCACCTATATAATTTCATGACCAAAGAGGAATCTGTAATGACCCAACCATCTATCCATGCCAAACTGGCGATCCAGGGTGGCTTGCCCTATCGCACCACGCCTTTTCCCAAGCGCACGCCTTTTGGCGAGGAAGAGATTACGCTGACTACTGAAGCGATCAACTCTCAGAATCTTTTTGGGCCAGGCGGTGAAAAAGTTGCGGCTTTTGAGCGCGCCTTTGCTGCCCTCTATGGCGTCAATCGGGCGGTTGCTTCCACCTCTGGCACAGCGGCGATTCATATTGCGATTGGCACGATTAATCCTAACCCAGGCGATGAAATTATTACCGGTCCGATTACCGACGCCGGTTCCATTATTCCGATTCTTTATCAAGGCTGCATCCCGATCTTTGCCGACGTGAACGAGACTTACACGATGGATCCAGTGGATGTCGAGCGTAAGATTACCAACCGGACAGCAGCCATTATGGCGATTCATCTTTTTGGCAACGCCTGTGACGTGGAAGCACTGGCCGAGATTGCCCAGCGCCATCACCTACCCCTGATTGAAGATTGAATCCAGGCGCATACGACGCAATACAAAGGGCGCTATCTGGGCACCTGGGGCGACATCGCCGCTTTCAGCTTTCAACAGTCCAAACATATGACGACTGGTGATGGCGGCATGACCATGACCAATCGGCGTGAATGGGCCGAGCGCATGGATCTCTTTCGCGACAAGGGCTGGACCCGCAAACCGGGCTACGGTGCGCGCTCATATGCCTTTCTGGCCCCCAATTACCGCATGACGGAACTCCAAGGCGCAGTCGGGTTGGCGCAGGTGAAGAAAGTGCGCAGTGTCGTCGAGAAACGGATGGAACTCGGTCATTATTTGTCGGCGCTGATCGGTGAAGTTGATGGTATCACGCCAGCACCGAATACCCCTGGTTCAGAGCATAGTTATTGGCTCTATGCCTTGCACGTAGATGCTTGGCCGATTCAAGCTTTTGCCGAAGCCTTAACCAAAGAAGGCATACCAACAGGTGCAGGTTACACCGGTGACCCAATCTATCTTTGTATGGATGCCCTGATGGGTAAAAAGACCTTTGGCAACTCTGGCTATCCCTTGGATGGCAGCCACGGCGGCCGGCAGATTGAGTACACGAAGGGCCTATGTCCACACGCCGAAGCAGCCCTGCAAACGATGGTCACGATTGGTTTGAATGAAAACTACAGCCAACGCGACATTGAAGACATAGCCGGTGCGATTCGCAAAGTGGCCGAACTTCTGCCCAAGACTTAGTCATCCAAACCTGAACCAAAGCGAGAAAGTATGTTAAAAATTGGTATTTTGGGCAGCGACAACAGTCACGCCGAACGCTTCGCAGAGATTCTCAATCGCACAGATCATGCGGCTTATCTGCCCGAAGCAGAGGCCAAAGTGGTTGCGATCTGGGGCGCGGAGCCGGAACGCACGCAACAAGTGGCGCGTGATAATTTGATTGAAGAAGTTATCGCGACGCCAGAAGCAATGCTGGGCAAAGTCGATGCGGTTTTCTGCGTCACCCGGCACGGCGGCCTCCATCTTAACCTGGTGCGGCCCTATCTCCAGGCTGGTGTACCCACTTTTGTGGACAAACCACTGGCGATCGAGCCCGCCGACGCGCGTGAAATTGTCGCCCTGGCCGCGGCTACTCATACACCATTTACCTCGTTTTCAACCGTCCGCTTCAGCGCCGACGCCCAACGCTTATTGGCCGACGCTGCTCAACTGGGCGGCATTCGTGCGGCCATTTACACCGGGCCCGCCAACCGGCGCAATCCCTATGGCGGCATTCTTTTTTACGCCATTCACTGCATCGAGTTACTGTTGATGAACCAGGGAACAGGTGTGCAGTGGGTGCACGCAGTCGAAGGCGTAGGCATCGATGCAGCCAGCAATGGCAATGTGGTTGCCACCTGTGCCTGGGCAGATGGCGCCACCGCTACTTTGAATTGCACCGTTGACGCCAAATATAGTTTTCAAGTGAGTGCGCTGGGCGTTAAAGCGACGCACCACGCGGTGCTAGACATCAGTGACTGTTATCGCGAAGGCATGAAGCAAATCCTCGCTTGCCTGCGGGGTGGTGCCAATCCCGTCGCCCCCGCCCAGATGATCGAAGCGATTCAGATTGGCGCGGCGATTGAACGCAGTCTGGCGCGCAGCGAACGCGTCTTGCTGAGCGAGTTGTAATCGGCTAGCAGCAAAGTAGAAATCATAAGCAAAGCAACCAGCGACGCCGCTGGTTGCTTTGCTTAAATACGCCCCCGCTTTTCAGACGATCACGAACACTTTGCCCCAGACGTGGCCTGGCAATCTTTATCCGTTCGGCTATAACCCTCACGGCCATTAAAGTAAGCGAAGAGATTGAGCGATCAGAGATTGACCGTTCTTACTCGTTCAATCTCTGATCGCCTAATCTCCTGTTTTATGCTTACCTCAATGGCCGTGTCCCTCACCCTCCCCAAACAAGGGAGGGGGCTGTTGCGGAGATGCCACTAGTGGGTGGCTAGCAGAAAATCTATCATCCTTCCCTTCATGGTTCCTTTCTTTTCTAGGGGAGGGTGAGGGTGGGGTTGCTTAGCAGCTACAGAAAAACTTTGCGGTCTTTGCATGCGTAAGTTCTCTCTGCTACAACTTTGCTGCTTTATGATGAATGCCGGTTGCGCCATCGGGATGGGGGGAGGCCACGGTTTCAATCTGGGGCTTGCCATCCTTCGCAACACAGCGCACTTCAAAGTTGTGTTGGCCGGCAGCGAAAGGCCACTCGTAGCGCCAGAGCACCCAGGTCGTATCGGAGAGCGGCTTGCGTAATTGGGCGGGCTGCCACGGACCACCATCAACCCTGACTTCGACTTTCGAAATGCCGCGCGTGCCTGCGAAGGCCATTCCGCCCACCGGCACCAGTTTCTGGTTGCCATTCGTCATCATGGCGTCCACGGCGACTGTATCAATGACGGAGGTGGTTTTTACCTGCGCCACCTCATTCCAACCGCGATCCACCCAATAGCCTTTTTTGTGTTGATCGGTCAACTCCATGCCGGTGATCCACTTTGGCTGTTTCATGCCAAAGTGGTCGGGCAACCAGACCCGGACAGGGAAACCATGATCAACCGGCAGCGTGTTGCCATCCCAGGCATAACAGAGCATGATGCGCTCGTCGGCGGCAATCGCGGCCAGGTCCAAGCTTTCATAAAAGCCATCACCACAAGTGACTTGTAGATAACGCGCGCCCGGCCGCACCTTGGCATCCGCCAAGATCTTTTGCAAGCTCACGCCGGTCCATTGCGTCGTGCCGATCAAGGTGGTGCCAACGTTCCCAGAGATGCAGGAGAGGGTGACATATTGATCTCTGGACTCGTACTTGCGAATATCCGCCATCTTCAACATGAGCGGATGGTCAACCAGCCCTGTAATTGGCAAACTCCAGGTGGCGCCGTCGATCACCGTGGGTTCGGTGCGCAAGAAGACTTTGTAGTGGTTTTTCACCGGCGTGTATTCGGGGCGCGTGCCAGGAACAGGCGCCACCGGATCATTGGCATTCGGAAAAGGCATGGTGCTGGTTCCTTCGGCATTATGCGCTGTCGAGCTAGCCAAAGCCGCCTCTGACCGGCGTTGTTCATTGCGTGCCAGAAAGGCCCCAAGCCCAGCGCCGACCACGGTGATGGTCGCCGTGGTCACGCCTAAGCGAATGACAAATTGCCGGCGGTCGATCCGTTCCACCGCATTGTCAGACGCAGCGGGCGCAACCGGAAACAGGCGATTGTAGCTCCAACTTACGGCCAGCCCCCACCCTAAAAACAAAATGACAAGCCATAAAATCCGCAAGGCCGGATTGAGGGTTGACTGCCCAACGGCGATACTAAGGGCGATCATCGGCAAGCCGAACAATGCGCCAAGCGTTAAACCGGCGCTGCGATCAGCCTTAGCGCGACGTACGCGCATCATCATAAAGAAAAGGGTTACGATAAACACACCAAGCGCAAAAAATTGCAAAATTGCCATCGACTGCTCGGCAGTTTTGGCCGTGTCGGCCACATCGAAGCCAAGCAACAGCATCGTCGCAATCATGCGGTCAATGCCGAAGGTGATTACAGGGCCGGGCAACACCCGCGTCATCCAGTCAAACAGATCAAAGGGTGCGAAGGGTAAACCAGCCAGTTGCGCGCCCAGGTACATAAGCGCAATCAGGCTAGCCGTTAAGAAGATCCCGATCAGTATACCAATTCCCAGGTTTAATCTCTTCATCGTTAATGCTCCAGAATCAGAAAACAGAAATTTTCTTGAAATTATTTTGACAAATCAGACCCAATCGAAAGCTTCAGACAATCGTTGGCGAAGGACGACAGGCGAGGTAGTACTAAAGGTCTGTTCTCAAATAACTTTTGCCATTGAAACAGCCTGGTGAAACGATCAATGATCCAATTTGATCAACGTCATATTGGACAGCGCTTAGTCTACAGCCGTTTTGGGGCCGTGTCTAATTGTCACAATGTTGTCCAGGCGATTGCGAACGACGTTGTCTGCACTTATATCGTAGCTTCGCTACCGATTTCTTCGGCGCGCCAATATCGAATACGATCCTGCTATATAGTATCGGCAGCGTTCAATTCGTTACAGATCAAAATAATGAATTTTGTGCCTAATGGGTTGCCATTGCACTCTGTTGTCAGGTTGCCCTGGGCTTAAAGCCCAGGGCAACCTGACAAGACAGGCTAAATCTAGCTACGAATATCGGCTGGGTGTTTTGAAGGCGAGGCAGGATACGAGGCTGTTCAGTAGGCTAGAAATTATCGGTTGCGATGTTGACAACTCATTAGCGGACTTCCGGTCGTGCATAGAAAAGCTTACGCTGTTCGTCTTGATAACGGGCATGCGTTGCGGGCAAAATATAGGCTTCCTGTTCCATCGTAGCGATATTTTGCGACTTCATCCAGAACGGCCCATAGCCCACATGCAGGGTTTTACGCGTCTGGGTACTTTGATTGCTAAAACCACCGTGCCGTAAATTTTCCGTAAACAGGATCGCATCGCCTGCTTTGACCGGGAGTGGAATCATGCCTGGCTCTGCTTCGGGTGACACACGACCATACGGCGACGGATAGTTACTTTTGTGGGTGCCCGGCACGACACAAAAGGCGCCTTCCTCGGCGCTGACATCGTGCACAAAATAGATCATGCGCACCATCATACAGTCGATACCTTTCGGATTAAAGACATAGCGATATTTCTGGGAGATTGGTCCGCCCATGTGCGTGCCGGAATAGTTGCCAGTATAGCGGACGCGCAATTCGGAGTTGTTAATGGTGGGTCGTTCCTGGATGATGCCGTGAATATAGACCATCGTCTTGGGTTCGTTGACCAATTGGTCAAACGCGGGATCGAAATTAAAAAAGTCTTCAATCAGCAAAGTCAGGCCACCGGCCTTATCAGACGCGTGTACGTGATAGCCGCCGGCTTCGTTGTGGTGATACTCAGAACCCCAGGGTGCAACCAAGCGCGGCGGCAGATCCTTGTGGGCAAGCGCATGCTGCTCCAAGCGATCTACCGCATCAGCCAGTTGCGCAACAGCCGCTGATGAAAGCAAGCCGGGCAACACTAGATAGCCTAAGCGGTCAAATTCATATTTTTCAATGTCGGTCATCATGAGAAGTTTCTACCAGTTCTTGTTGGGAATTTGAAATGAGTGTCGTTACCCTATTCTATATCACGTTCGCAGTTTGGATCAAGCAACGAAAAAGCACCTATTTCGCATGGGTACTATCTCCCAGTCTCTCCTAAGAAACGGTCTGAAAAGGGTGGATCAGGGACTTTGTAGGTGCGGTTTGTAACCGCACGTTCTCGGTCATCCCCTGATTGTGCGGTTACAAACCGCACCTACAAAGTCTTTTCAGACCGTCTCTTAGGAATGACGATTAAATAAGTTGTCCATTGCGGAGATTAAAGCGTAGAGATGGGAGATGACAGAGCAACCATCGCCAATCTCTACGCGCCAAGTGATTGAATCGCTATGCCTTATCTCCCCCATCTCCCCCACCCTTAATGCGCAAAGGCCTCACAGCCATGACGTAAGACAGCAAGGGCATTGGTCGCCTCGGGCGCAATCACAGCCGTGATACCGTGGCCGTCCAGTTTCATGGTGCGGGGTTTACTTGTTTTCTCTGTAAGGATGGCAAAACAATTGAGACTATTTCTACACCCATAAACAAGCAGCGGATGGCGATTTGCCATCCGCTGCTTGTTTATGATCGATAGCTCACAGAACACACCGGTAGATTATTGTTACTTTTTCCGGTCGTCCCTACTACCTACCAATCGGAAGCGAATAGGAAATGAACGGCAGATACAACTTGGCCGTTGCTACGAATTCTTTGTCATTATCCACAATCTTCAAGGTGGCGGTTTGACGAGCACCCAGGGTTGCATTGCTAGGTGCACCCAGCACCAGGTCGATAGTTTCATCACCTTCCTGCATCACGTCCGTAAGAATGGCTACCGCAAAAGTTTGGCTGGTCTGGCCTGGGGCAAAGGTCAAGCTGCCATTGCTAGCCACGTAATCGCTGCCCGCAGTTGCTGAATTATTGTGGAGCAGATAGGGCGCCTTTACCGTAAGTGCAGATGGTACACTGAGCGTCGCCGTGATCAGCACCGTTCCAGCGTCTTCCGCAGCGATGTACGTCGCACGGCTGAACTCTACCGTGGGCGGCAGATCGTTGTCGACAATCACCAGGATGACATCACGCACTGCGCCCAGGTTGGCGTTGACCGGCGCACTAAATCGGATCAGAATGTTCTCGTCGGCTTCATCCAGGCTATCGTCTAGGATCGGCACCGTAAATGTCTGGCTGATTTGGCCAGGGTTGAAGGTCAATGTACCACTGCTGGCCACGTAGTCTTGACCAGCCAGCGTCGTAATGTCGCTCGTCGCATAGTCCACACGAACGGTTTGCGTGGCTACCGCGCTTAGTGTGACGGTTACCGTTGCCAAGCCACCGCTCACGTTCTCTTCCACGCGTAAGTTGGCGGCTTGACCTTCAACGATCGGCTCGCCTTCGTTATCGATGATATTCAACGTAGCATTGCCAGGCGTCCCCAAGGTGGCGTTAGTGGCATTGCTCAGCGCTAAGTTGAGCGCTTCCAGGCTTTCATCCGCATTATCGTCGATGATCGGCACGACAAACGTCTGGCTGGTAATGCCCGGGCTGAAGGTCAGTGTGCCATTCGTCGCCGTATAATCGCTGCCAGCCGTGGCGGCGCCATTGCTGGTGGCATAATCCACCTTGATCACATTGGTAGATGCCTTATCCAGGTTCACGGTGATCGTCGCCGCGTTGCCATTTTCATTGACGTTGTAGGTCGCGTTGCTAAATAGCAGCATGGGATTAATGTCATTATCGACAATCGTCAAGGTGGCGTTGGCTGGGGCACCCAGCGTCGCGCCGCTTGGTGCGCTCAGGCTGAGGGCCACGGTTTCATCGTTTTCGCCCAGTCCATCATCGTTAAGCGCCACCGTGAAAATCTGGCTGGTAACGCCAGGAGCGAAAGTTAGCGTACCGCTGGTAGACGTATAGTCACTACCGCTGGTGGCGCTGCCATTGCTCGTGGTATAACCCACCGTCACACTGTTAGCAGATGGCGCGCTGAGGGTGACCGTGATCGTGGCCGCACCGTGGGCTTCGTTCACCGTGTAACCGGCGTTGCTGAAGTTCACGAGTGGTCCACTGTCATCGTCGATCACGGTCAACGTAGCGTTGGCCGTGCCCAAGATCGCATTAGTGGGCGTGGCTAACTGCAAATTGAGCGTCTCCCCTGGCTC
>JBBREZ010000327.1:0-8020 GCA_038225095.1 Caldilineales bacterium | reverse complement strand
AAAGGAAGGTGACGCTTCAGAATCGAAGCGTCAATATGGATCATGCTGAAGCATCGTCCGCAGTAGCGTCCGAACCGCTTAGCCCCTCATATCCCAAAGCTAAAGACATTGGGTTTCACGGGGCATCCTAATGAAAATCTTGCAACGCGCCTTTGCGGGTGAAGCCGATAAGCAACAGATGCGGGCGCTTGTCCAAGCATGGCCCGCGGGCAATGTCCATGTGGTGGACTTACCCTATCGCCTGAGTTCGTGGGCGTTTGACGCTCCTGAAAATATGGCGGTATGGGTTGACAGGACTCAGCACATTCTAGCCTGGGCCATTTTCCAAACGCCTTTCTGGACGATTGATTATGCTTATCATCCCGTCTTAGGCGACACAGATATCCCTCAACGTATTTTGGCCTGGGCTGACGACCGCGCGCGGCAAATCGTGAACAGTCCGGCCGGTCATCCGATGTGGTTTATCAATGTCTTTGCTAACCAAGCGAAGCACATTCGTGACGTGGAGCAAAGCGGGTTTGTCTGTCAGTCAGACGTTGCAGAGAACGCTTGGTCAAAAGTCTTCATGGCGCGCGCTGGGAAAGCGCCCGTTGCAGCCTATCCGCCCCCGGCAGGCTTTCAGATACGCCCACTCAATGGTGAGGCCGAAGTGGATGCCTACGTCGCATTGCATCAAGCCGTCTTCCAAAGCAAGAGCATGACCCGTGCGTGGCGCAAAAACACCTTGCAACAACGTGAATATAGACCTGAACTTGATTTAGTCGCGGAAGCACCTGATGGGCGGCTCGCAGCCTTTTGTATTGGCTGGTTTAACCAGCAGGGCTTGGCGGGAAAACCCAGTGCGCAGATTGAGCCGCTCGGCGTCCATGCGGACTTTCGCAAGCAGGGGTTAGGCAAAGCGATTCTGGCCGAAAATCTCCGCCGGTTTCAGCGGCTTGGTGCTGAACAAATGTTTGTGGAAACCGATAATTATCGCGATGCAGCCTTTCATCTTTATGCGTCAATCGGTTTTCAGGTGGCACAGCAGGTTCTTGTCTTTCGCAAAAACTATCCGTCAGTGTGATGCGTTGCCGGCACTGCTTTTATTGCACCGAGGCATTCTATCGTGGAAAACATAGCCATTTCAACAACCGTTGACTGGTCACTGGATGAAGTTATCGCGCGTCTGAGCTCGCATAAACAAGTCGAAGGTGTGCTCTCCATCGGTTCGCTGGTCGAGAACACGTTTACATCAGCCAGCGACTATGATCTGGTGATCGTCCTGCACGAGGCAGCGCAAGCCTGGTATGTAGGTGTCACACAGATCGACCATCGCTTTGCAGATATTATCTTCGTAGCCGGATCAGCGCTCGAACGCATCATGGCGCTAAATGCGCCCGTCGCACAAGAACATGAACTCGCGCCGATCATTCGTTGGCTAAAGCAGGGCAACATTTTATTTGATCGGGTGCAACGCCTGTAACGAGGGCAAACAAAGGTCAGGGAAGCAGAATGGATACAGCCAATCGCCGAGAGTGATGCATATGGGGCATGGTTCGGGATAAACTATAACCTCGCCCAAGCACGACGGATGGCATTGTCAAATGATCCACTCTATCAAGCAACTGTAGAGATTCGTATATCAGTGTATGGTCATTCAGATATCTGGTTTGGTTACTTTACGATACGACAGCTTACTTGGCAAGGTGATAAAGAAGCGGTCAAATACCTGATCAAACATGATCCGACTTTTTTAGAGGTGTATCAGCAATTTATCAAAGAAAGAATGCTTGAACGAAAACTCTCACTTTATGAAAAAACGGCTGCAATCACCACTGCGCCCGTGGGGGCCTTTGGCCTGACAACGCGACGGTGATGAATGTTGAGCAAACACTTGAGACTTGGAGAACACTCATAGAAAGTGAGATGTGAGTTTTTCATTGGAGCGACTAACAACAATAAAAAGGGTAAAAGTTATGTTAAAAATGATTCGTGGCCCCAGTTTCTGATGACTGGACCAACAAGACTTCCATGCCTTAATTGCGCCCTATCGCGCAGGCGTCGTCATCGACATTGGGACAGGCGATGGCCGCTTTGTCTGCCAAATGGCGCAACAGCACCCAGAGAAATTTTATATCGGGATCGACGCAAATGCGGATGCGCTCGAGAAAATCTCGGAGAAGCTTCACCGCAAACCGACGAAAGGCGGCTTGCCGAACGCGCGCTTTCTTCAGGCCGCGGTGGAGGATTTGCCGGCGGAACTGGATGGCCTTGCGCAGGAAGTGCATATCCAATTTCCGTGGGGCAGTTTGTTGCGGGCGACACTCAATGGTGAGGAGCGGGTGCTGCGCAACCTCCGGCGGCTCTGCGCACCTGGGGCATGCCTGAAAATCATCACGGGGCTAGATCCAACGCGCGACCAGGCCGAGATCGAGCGGCTAGAATTGCCCGTGCTCTCAGATGAGTATTTCGAGATAGCGCTCATGCCGCGGTATCATGCAGTGGGGTTTCATAACGTGCAAAGCCAAGTTTTACCACCGGCGGCGTGGGTAAACCTGGCATCATCCTGGGCCAAACGGCTGCGGGGTAATCCTGAACGCGACCTGTTTTGTCTTACGGCGCAGGTGACATAGTCATTGATAAATCGTCCATACAAGGCTTACGCGCCCAGAATGCACCCGAAAGCCGCAAAGGGCGCAAAGTTCACAAAGTTCAGCTGTTTTTCTTGGCGGCTTTGCGTGCGCTTTTCGGCGTTTTACGTAAGCCTTGCCATATTCAAATCTGGGATAAAGTTGTGCGCAAGTATACGGTAGCGTTGATTTTCATGCTCTTGATTGCTCTCCCTTTCGTCTATATCAACCGAAAATTAGTGACCCAAATAACGGGTATACCCGTGGCGCCAGCCTTGCCGGCCGCGAAGGCGACTCCAGGAAATGAACCGAGCGGGGGCATACTCACGACAAATATAACGGCGACAGGCACGCATAACATGGCGATTGCGCCGCTAACGCCCATTCCAATCCCCCAATTCCACCCGGATCGGCAAGAGGCGTATTGTCTGTGGCCGGGCGATACATTATCGCAACTGGCGCTTAACACCCGCGAAGCAATGACGACGCTGCTCGGTTTAAATCCAGACTACAAGGGGTTTGCTGGCAGCGTGATCCATTTGCCTATCCGCAGCATACCACCGACCCAGTGGCAACAAGCACTGCCTGCTTTCACAGGGATTCAAGCATTGCCCTTTGGCCTCTCTGGTTATTACATCGGCGCCAATAATCGTTTCAAGCGGGTCGCCCTCACCTTTGACATCGGCTATGTACCCATCAACACGGCGCGCATGAAAATGTTGGCGGACCGGGGTATCCAGGCGACCTTTTTCGTCGTCGGCGATAGTATGTCGCGCCATCCTGATGTGATCAATGACATCCTGCATTATGGCCACGAATTGGGCAATCACTCGTGGAGCCATAACAACATGCAAAAAATGAAAGAGGCCGAGATTGTCACCGAGTTGCAAAAAACCGAGGCAACTGTTCGCGCAGCAAACCCCAAGGCGACGACAAAGCCTTTCTTTCGCGCCCCGTTCGGTGCAATCAACGACACCATTGTGCACGCGGCGCAGCGTGAAGGCTACTATGTGGTTGGCTGGACGATTGACAGCAGCGATTGGACGGATGGCGCCACCCCCAACCGAGTTTATAACCGTGTAACCCAAAATGTCTGCCCTGGCGCCATCATTGTGATGCATGATGTCAACCCGGCGAACTATGAAGCGTTGCCCCGCATCATCGATTATTTGGTCGACCAGGGCTATACCTTTGCCCCGTTATCAAAAATATTATCACGATAAAATTTCAGCATAAAATTAGATGGGAAAAAAATCAATGTATCAACGCCTTGGGGTTGTCAAGCTAAAAAGTGGCGAAGAAGTGGAGGCAGGGGTTGTGCGCGGTCCGGATCTAGACTGGGCGCAACGCTTGGAAGCATTGCTCTGGCATAAAGGTGACCCGTGGAATTGGCAGAATGCCCAGGTGCTGGAGCGCGATCTTGGCCTGGACGCGTGCTTTTATGTGTTGCACCGTGACGGCACGCCTTTTGCCAATATCATGACCGTCGAACGGGCAGGCGTTGGCGTTTTCGGCCACGTCTGGACTCAGCCAACGGATCGCCAACAGGGCGCCAGTTCGCAATTGATGCGCCTCCAAATGCAAGATTTTGTTGCGCGCAGCGGCCAGGCGCTCTTTCTGAACACCGGGTATGCATCAATTGCCTACAATATGTACGCCAGTTTGGGCTTTGTGGGCATCGCAACGGAGAGCGGCACGATGGCCTACTACACAAAGACACAAGCTGAGTTCGACGCGGCTTATTTTGCACCGGGGCCGATAGCGGTGCAATCGCTCAACTGGCTGCACTGGCTCGCGGCCACGCCCTTGTTCGTTGGTGACTATCCAGGTCTGGTGCGTTGCGCCCCCTTGCGGTTGATCGGGCGTGTTATCACCGAAGGCGCCCTTCTGCCAGCGTTGCTGGATGCGACCAAGCGCCAACAAGCGAACCAAGTTCCTGCCGTCGTGGTGCTCTATCAGCAAGTTACCACGGCCGTCGTGGGGTTGGCGGCTTGGTCCTGGCATCCAATCTGGCCCGACACTTGCCTGGTTGATTGTTATTGCCACCCTGATTACTGGCATGATGCGCCGAAACTGCTCGCGGCATTGCCGTTGCCACCAGCGATACACTCACTTGTCTATATCGATGACGGCAATGCCGCCAAGGCAACGCTGTTTGCCCAAGCTGGCTTTAAACCAGTGGTCACGCTTCCCCAGTGGCTTACCACTAACACGGCTAAGCCAGGTCGGTTAGATGTCGTTGTGCTGCAAAGATAAGCAGGAATAAATTCCGCAGCTGACAACAACAAGCCGCCTCAGCGACTAGGCTCCCAGTGCCTGAGGGCACTTCCTATTGTCAGCAGCAGCCAGTTTCAACTGTGCTGTGCTAGCGGCGTAATGCACGCCAGAAAACCGCACCAAACAAAAATAATCACAAGCAGAATAAGGAGAATAATCTAATGAGTAGTCTTGATGATCTAGGTGATGGTCTGATCTGCCGTTGGTCTACCCAGGTAGACCAGGAAAAAATTGGCTACCTGTTAGGGACAGCCTTTCGCAACAGTGAGGATGAGCCGCCCAACCCGCGCATGATGGATCAGGCGCGCCTGGTCATGCATCCTGACTTTCCGTTTATGGGGGCAGAGGATTGGGCGGTCGTGGAAGATACCAGCAAGCCAGAGCGCCCGCTCGTCGCCTGCACCTGTCTCTGGCGTCACCGCTGGACTTATGCCGGCATCGAATTTGGCGTCGGGCGACCAGAATTTGTGGGGACGGATGCAGCCTATCGCAACCGCGGCCTGGTGCGCAAGCTGTTTGAGATGGTGCATGCGCGCAGTGCGGCGGAAGGCCATCTGGTGCAGGCGATTACCGGCATTCCCTACTTTTACCGGCAATTCGGCTATGAATTTGTGTTGGATTTAGAGGGCGAGCGCACCACTTATCTGAGCTTGATTCCAACGAAAAAACCGGATGAATCGGAGCGTTACCATTTGCGCTTGCCCACATTCGATGATATTCCGCACCTGATGGCGCTTTACAACCAAGGTCGCAATGCGAGTCTGGTGTGGCACGAAGCGGACGAGGCTTTCTGGCGCTTTGAACTGAGCCGGTGGGACGATCCGGCGCTCCAAGAGCGCGCGGCCAAGACTACTGCGTTACACAGGCGACCCTACCTGATTGTGGACAATGATGGCCGGGTTTGTGGCTATAGTTTGTTGGCAACCAGACGCCGCGGGCGTAGTTTTCAGGTGACGGATTTTCAACTGTACCCAGGCATCAATTGGCAGGCAGCCATGCCGACCTTGCTACGCGTCTTGCGTGACCAGGGCCTACAGACGCCGACCGTCAAGCCAGATGCCGAACCACTCAGCGAAATCAACTTCGTCTTGGGCCGGGCACATCCGCTCTATACTGCGCTGGGCGAGGCCCTCGCGCCGCGCTTTGAGCCACCCTACGCCTGGTATCTACGTGTGCCAGATGTGCCTGCCTTCTTGCAGCGGATCACGCCAGTCTTGGAAGAACGCTTGGCGAAGTCCGTCTTGAACGGCTATACCGGCGAACTCAAGATCGATTTCTATCGGGGCGGACTACGTCTGCAATTTGAACAGGGCAAAATAATTACAGTCGAACCCTGGCGCGCGCCCACCTACGGGGACAACGCCAATGCAGGTTGTCCGCCGCTCATCTTTTTGCAACTGCTATTTAGTTATCGGAGTTTAGCCGAGCTGCGCGCTAGCTATCCCGACGTTTGGGTGAATCAAGACGCAACTTTGTTAATCAACACCTTGTTTCCAGCCCAGCCGTCCGCGGTGAATCCATTGTAGGAACAGCAAGGGTAAAGAGTATGTTAGCAGCAGCGGGGCTAAAGGAATTGGTTCATGCATGACATAAACGAATTAGACGATTACTTTCGTGACCTGGAAGCACAGAACAAATTCTCGGGCGTGGGTTTGATCACACAAGGCGAGGCGACCTTGTATGCGGGCGCTTATGGCTATAGCCGCGCCGGCCTGGAACGCCATCACATCGACAAAACGCCCGAACTCAGCCAAGCGCAGATGCAGCACGAAAAGGACCTGAGCGAGCTGGCCTTAAGGTGGAACAACGCTATCAAGCTCTCCACGAGCGCGCCGACGCCCTCGCCTTTCTCCGTCTCCACATGCCCAAAAAGATGGCGTACACTTACAAGGTGAACGGATAGTAGATAGTAGGCGGTAGTAGGTAAAGTGCTCACGTCGAAACCTGAAGCGGGCGCTTTAGGCCATTCCAAATCAATAAGGATACGGGCTGAGTTTATCAACGGACCTGACAGGACGTTCGGCGAGCTCAGTCGAGTCGTGGGGTCTTTTCCACCGGTCAGGCGTCGACCTGAGACTTCGGCGTGAGACTTCGGCGTGAGCGCTCAGTCGAACGCTCAGTCGAACGCTTGCCGAAGACCGCCGAACGTCCGGTCAGGCGGGTACCCTCTGGGCGCAAGAGGCCCAGCCCGTGTCCTTATTGATTTGGAATGGCCTAAGACCGTCTACTGTCGCACACAACAAACATCGTCCCCGCTCTAATCGAGCCGCAATAGGGGAGGCCTGTGACAGTGTAACTGCACAGGGAAAATGCCTTAAGTATAGCCTACATAATCGCGTCGTTATCGACCTGTTGATCATCCGTATCTTGGCTTTTACGAGCCAATTATCGAAAGCTACCCTTTCCACCCAGCATTGCCTATGTTATCAAAAAATGTACCGCTCCAACGCAGTCTGTGCATCTTGCGCCGTTTGCAGTTCGGACCCGCCAGCCGTGATCAACTGGCGTATTTTGTCCAAATCGAGGCTGACTCGACCGCCTATGAAGATTTCAGCCGCAAAGCGGATCGCAAAATGTGGGAAAACGACATCAAACGCTTGCGCGAGTTGGGCGTCCAACTCGACCACTACGACGGTGTCTACCACCTGATCAGCTATGGCGAATTCACGCCGGTCGGCCTAACCGAAGCTGACCTGAACGCGCTGGCATTTTTGGTCGAAACTTTCAGCCCCGGCGCGCTGAACAGCCATGCCATTCAACATCTGCTTCGTCACATAAGCGACTGGCTACCCACCAACCAGCGTGAGTCGATTCCCATGCGCCGCCAACGTTTGCGCGTCGATTTGCGGCGTAAAGACGATGATCAGATTGTGCCCAGTGTGCAAACGACCATCGAGCGCGCTATTACCCAACACCGTCTACTTCGTTTTCAGTATCTTGCCCCCGGCCAAGCCGATGGTATACCGCGCCTACACACCGTCCAGGCGTGGCAACTTTATTATGACACCGTGCGCCATCATCTCTACCTGGATGCCTACCGTCTGCAAGTCGAAGGCCCCCACGGCATCTGGAAAAAAGAACAGTGGCAAGCTTATCGCCTGGGGCGTATCTTGCCCGAAGCCATCCAGGTTTTG
>JBBREZ010000326.1:0-8025 GCA_038225095.1 Caldilineales bacterium | reverse complement strand
CCGGTCTTTCATGTCAAAGGCAGTGTGACGGCTGGCAACAGCAGTCAGACCAGTGACGGCGCGGCTGCGGTTCTGATTATGAGCGAAGAAAGAGCTAAAGCGCTTGGCCTCAAGCCGTTAGCGCGCTTTGTCAGCTTTGCTGTGGGCGGCGTGCCACCAGAATTGATGGGCATTGGGCCCATTGCGGCTGTGCCCAAAGTGCTGAAACTGGCTGGCATGGCATTGAAAGACATTGACTTGGTTGAACTCAACGAGGCGTTTGCTGCGCAGGCGCTAGCCGTCATCCGCACCCTGGAAATGGATGAGGATCGCGTCAACGTTAACGGTGGCGCGATTGCGCTCGGTCATCCACTCGGCTGCACCGGCTCCAAACTTACGGTTCAGATGATCCACGAGTTACAGCGGCAGGATAAGCAATTCGGGTTGATTACCATGTGCATCGGTGGCGGCATGGGTGCAGCAGGGATTATTGAGCGGTTGAATTAGGCGACCCTTCCCCCTGACCCCCTTCCCTGCTGGAAGGGGGAACCGGTCTACGAAATGACTATATTAAATAACGTTGGCTCTTTAATCATCTTTAGTCAACACCACTATCGTTAAACGACTCCCTTCCCCTTGCTGGGGAAGGGCCGGGGATGGGGGTCATTCATCCACCGCAAAAAACTCACTTTGTCGTCGCGGTTCGCGTACAGTAAATACCATAATGAGCAGCGCAGCCAACCCAATCAGTGCCGACGCACCAAAAAGCCAAATATAACTGACCGTGGCGAGTAACCCGCCGATGATCGGACCCAGCGCGTTGCCGATGCCGACTGCCGTGTTGGCAATGCCAATGTAGGTGGGCCGGTGCTGTGGCAAGGAAAACTCCAGCGCAATCAACACGCCAGACACGATCGAGATGCCATTCGCCGCGCCGATCAGGAAAAAGAGTGGATAATACCAATCTGGATTGGGCGCCCACCAAGCCAGCAAATAGGCGGCAACGGTGGCACCGATCCCCAATTGTAATGCTAGCTTATGGCCGAAGCGATCCGCTAGCAGACCGGCGATCAAATTGCCAATCGTCTGACCAACCAGGAGTGCGGTCGTAAAAATACCAACGGTGCTATCAGCTAGATTCCAACGCTCGACGGCGGCAACGGTTAGGAAGCCTGCGCCCATGCTCCCCGTCGTGGCTAATAACCGGGCTAGCAAGAAACGCCGAAAGTTGCGGTCGCCGCGTAAAATTTGCAAGATCTTGCGCCGGCTTTGTCCTGTACGCTGTGTGCGCAGGGCGGGCGCGTGCGGCACCGGCTCACGCGTCATGGCGATGAAAAACCAACTGAGTGAGGTTGCCACGGCGGCGATCAGAAAAGCGTACGCAAAATTGACTGGAAAGGGATAGGTTGATAGCAGCCAACCGCTGAAAATCGCACCCACAGCGCCCAGTCCCGTCCCCACAAAAGCGGTGAATCCAAAGAACAAACCGCGACGATCCACGGGAAAGCAACGGGCGATCATGTCCGACCAGGCTGGCGCAATCATGCCCGCCCCGATGCCGTACCATGCATACGCAAAAAAGAAAATGATCAGGGCCAAAGTTCGGCTCTGCCAGGCCGCCAGCGCCGCGATTGGCAGCAACCATAACGGCAAACGTTCGGCAAAAATTCCTAAGTTGACGATGATCGGCTTCTTGCGGGCAAACCGTTCGATTGTGCTGGAAGTGAAGAGTTGTGGCAAGTACCAACTTGCTTGACCCAGAATCGCCAGCAAGGCAAACCAGAGTGGGCTGAGCGTCAACTTACTCACAAAGAGTGGCAAGATCGTGGTCGTGGAAATAAAACTGAGCCCAAACCAGAAAAAGGCACCATCGCCGAGATTGACCGCAAAATTCCAGCGGTAGTTTTCATGCATCTCGGCGTGCAATTCTGCTTCGCTACGCGCGTCTACTGGTACATCGAGTTGCAGCAGGCGACGCATCGCCAGCTTGCCCCATCCCGGCACTTGTATGCCCATCGTCTTCACCCGTCTAGTCTAACTGTCTAATTTTTGCTGCCTACAAGCAACAACAGGCACCCAAACAAAAAGCGCCCTCGCAGTTTACAACGAGGACGCTTTATTCTCTACTTTGCCAAACTATGCTGGAAAACAGAAGCCTCATCGCTTGCGATTCCACAGTCTGTACTGCACAACCGGTCTATCCACCCAGTCCTGTTAGCCCGCCAGTAAACAGCGCTGACCACATGCCGGGGAAGATACCAATTAAGACAGTGAAAATGGCGGCCACGGCCACACCTACGCTGAGGGCTGACCAGTTGCTGCGTTCGGCCAACGTTTCGGTGTCCGGCTTCTCAAAGTACATGGAGACGGTGACGCGCAAGTAGTAATAGGCGCCAATTGCGCTGTTCAACATGCCAATCACGGCCAGCCATGCCCAACCGCCGTCCACGGCCGCTTTGAAGACAAAAAGCTTCCCAAAGAAACCAGCCAGCGGTGGTACACCACTCAAGCTAAACATAAAAATTGCCATTGCCAGCGCCAACCACGGCCAGCGTTGCCCAATACCGGCTGCCCGATTTTGCAACGCATCGCCTTCGTTGGCCTTTTCCAACATGATCACCACGGCAAAGGCGCCGATGTTCATAAACGCATAGGTGAACAAATAGAAAAGCGCAGCGTCAGCTCCCTCTGGTGTGCCCGCGGCCATACCGACTAACACATACCCAGCATGGGCAATACTAGAATAGGCCAGCATTCGTTTCAGACTAGTCTGGCGTAAAGCCGCCAAGTTACCTAATGTCATCGTCAAAATAGCCAGCACAGCCAACGCCCAGCCCCAATGGGCTTGTTGCGCTGGTAGCGCAATGACGAACACGCGAATGAACGCGGCAAACGCTGCTGCTTTGGTGCCGACGCTCATAAACGCCGTCACAGGTGTCGGCGCGCCTTGATAGACATCGGGTGTCCACATGTGGAAAGGTACCAAGCTGACTTTAAAGCCGAAACCAACGAGCAGCAACGCAATACCAGGATAGAGTAAGGCGAGATCGCCTTTGCCGCCCGCCAATGCTTTGGCAATGACATCATACTGTGTGCTACCCGTTGCGCCATAGATCAGCGCTGCCCCATAGACAAAAAAGGCACTGGAAAAGGCGCCAAGCAGGAAATACTTCATGCTTGCTTCCGAACTGCGTGCGCTTTCGCGGTTAAGGCCACACAGAATATAGAGGGCCAGCGATAAGATTTCCAGCGCCACGAAAACCACCATCAAATCGGTGGCCGCGCCCATCATCGTCATTCCGGCAGCACACAGCAACAGCAGTGCATAATACTCGCCAACTTGCTTGTTAATGCGTGGAATGTAATTGACACTGAGCAGAATGCCCAGCCCCGTCGCCACAAAAATGATCAGGCGCAAGCCAAGCGCAAAATGGTCAGAAATTGCTGCGCCTTGGAAGGAAGCTGCCGGTTGGCTATATTGCTGGATACAGACAATGCTTGCCACCGCTACGCCAATCAGGGCTAACCAGGGCAATAAAGTGCGCCCAGTTGGCCGTTCATCTGTGCCAACCATATCCAAGATCATGACTAGTACGGCGAAACCGACTAGAATTAGCTCGGGGAGGATCACGCTAACGTTGAGATTCGCAGACATAGATTAACGCCCTACCTTCATGACAATCGCAGGCTGTTGATTAACCAAGGCTTGCACGGATGGGTTGATTTTGTCCAGAAACAAATTGGGGAAGAGGCCAATGATAAAGAAAAGCAGCACGAGCGGCAGCAACATGGCAATTTCGTCAAACTTCAAGTCCGGCAAGCGACTTGCCTCATTGGCTGGATTGGTGATGGGTCCCTGCGCAATCTTGCGGAAAGCGGTCAACAAATACCAGGCCGCCAAAATCACGCCGATGGCGGCCAAAATAGCAAAAACCGGCTCGTGTTTGTACATGCCGACCAGAATGGTAAATTCACCGACAAAGCCATTGAGACCGGGCAACCCTGCGCTGCTCATGGCGACAACCAGGAAAAAGCCGCAGAAGATCGGCACACTCTTCCACAAACCACCAAACTCATCCAACAGACGAGTGTGACGACGTTCGTATAACAAACCAACCATCAAGAAGAGCGCACCAGTGCTCAACCCATGATTGACCATTTGCAACACAGAACCGCTGACCCCTTGTGGATTCAACGCGACAATGCCCAACATGACGTAACCCAAGTGAGCCACTGAACTATACGCCACCAGTGATTTTACATCTTTCTGGACCAACGCCACCAGCGCGCCGTAAATAATCCCGATAATGGCTAAAATGGCGATCACAGGGCCAAAATGCGCCGCGGCCTGCGGGAAGATTGGCACAGCAAAGCGTAAATAGCCATACGTTCCCATTTTCAGCAACACACCAGCCAGAATAATGGAACCGGCCGTCGGCGCTTGCACGTGGGCATCGGGTAACCAGGTGTGGAAGGGGAAGAGCGGGATTTTAATCGCAAAAGCCAACGCAAAGGCGATAAAGCCCCAGGTTTGTAGCGTTGGACTCATCTTTGATGCCAGGCCAGGCAAATCGACAATGTCAAAGCTGCCCGTCGCAAAATAGACGACCAAAATCGCCACTAGCATGACCGCCGAACCAGCAAAGGTATACAAGAAGAACTTCATGGCGGCATAGACACGGTTGCCGCTGCCCCAGCGCCCGATTAAGAAATACATGGGGATCAAGGTAAACTCGAAGAAAACGAAGAACAAAATCAGATCCAGGGCAATGAACGCACCAATCATGGCCGTCTCTAGGAGGAGCATCAGCGCTAAGTAGGGGCCAATACTGTCAGTTACATACTTATTACTGAAGTAGATGGTAATTGGCATGAGAAACGTGGTCAAGAGCACCAGGAACAAGCTGATGCCATCCACGCCCAGGTGATAGCGCAAGTGTAACTCTGGCAACCAGCGCAAATCTTCGACAAATTGCATGCTGGCCTGACCATTTTCCCAGTTGAACCAGAGCAATAAGCTGACGACAAACGTGACAATGCTCGTAATAAAAGCTGCCCGTTTCTTGGGGCCGTCGCCTGCTAGCCCCATCACAATTAAGGCGCCGATCAACGGCAGAAATGTAATCAACGAAAGTAAGTACGGGATAGGAGATGACATGACAAATCTTTCCTAATATGCTATGAGCGGTAGTTGACGACAACGCTGACGTTACTAGCGGGCGACTACGGACCACAACGTTCTAGTGTTTGTGGTCATTCCATTTAAGCCGCAAAAACGAAATAGGCAACGAGCACGGTGACGCCAACCAGAATACTCAACGCGTAGGTGGGAACGGCACCATTTTGCAAGAGACGCACGCTGCTGCCTAGTTGTTGGCTGATTTGGCCGACCCAATTGACGACAGCATCAATGCCCTTACGGTCGACCACAGTGGACAATACCTCTGACGAGCGGCGGATCGGGTTGACGATCACTTTATTGTAAAATTCGTCCACGTACCATTTGTGCTCGGCCAATGACTGAAAGGCCTTGAATGGTTCTGTAAGTTGGCGCACCCGTGGCGAATTTTTGAGATAACGCTCATAGGCCAGTAGATAGCCGACAACGGCGATAATGGCGCTCAACGTCAGCGCCAGCAATTCGTAGGTGAGAAATGGTTCTTCATGATGGCCGAGCGCCGGTTCCAACCAGTGTTCCAAGCTCGCAACAAAAGGCAGATTCAATACGCCACCGATTAGCGCCAGCGCGGCTAGAATCCATAAAGGCATTGTCATCAGGGCGGGGCTTTCGTGTGCGTGATCGTAGAGCCGCTTGTCGCGCGGGGTGCCGTAGAACGGGATAAACACAGCGCGGAAGCTGTAGAATGCCGTGAGCAATGCTGTAAACAAACCGATGACATAAAGCGCTGGATTGTAGGCGAGCGCGCCGGTCAGAATCGCATCCTTCGAAAAGAAGCCAGACATGAGCGGAATACCCGCCAGCGCCGCCGAACCGATCAAGAAAGTACGGAATGTGCTGGGCATTTTGTTCTTCAGCCCACCCATTTTGCGGATGTCTAACTCGCCGTTCAGCGCATGCATAACACTGCCGGCCGCCAAGAACAGCAATGCCTTAAAGAACGCATGCGTCACCAGGTGGAAAATGGAAGCGCCATACGCACCGACACCGACACCAAGCATCATATAGCCAAGCTGGGACACCGTCGAATAGGCCAAAATTTTCTTTAAATCAGTCTGCACCAGCGCGATTGACGCAGCAAATAGGGCGGTCAAGGCGCCGAGCCAAGCGGCGACCATCGACGCATTGGTGGCGATCTCCCACAAGACGTGCGTGCGGGCAATCATGTAGATGCCCGCCGTGACCATCGTGGCCGCGTGGATCAAAGCCGAAACCGGCGTAGGGCCAGCCATCGCGTCCGGCAACCAGATATAGAGCGGAATTTGTGCGCTTTTGCCGGTGGCGCCAAGCAGTAGCATGAGACAAATAAAATTCGCTGCGCCCAGCGTAAGACCCGTGTTGGCGCTGGCAGAAATATCTTTAAAGGTAAGCGTACCCAGCACCGACCACAGGGCCAGCATCGCTACGATCATGCCAAAGTCACCCACACGGTTGACCAGAAAGGCTTTCTTCCCCGCGTCGGCATAATAGCCATAACTGTCATCGCGTTGGTCGAACCAAAAGCCGATCAACAGGAATGATGCCAAGCCCACCCCTTCCCAGCCAACGAACATGCCGAGAAAACTATCGCTCAGCACCAGGATCAGCATGGCAAAAATGAAGAAGTTGAGATAGATGAAGAAGCGTTGGAAGCGTTCGTCATGCTCCATATAACTGGTGGAGTAGATGTGAATCAATGCACCCACACCGGTTACGACCAACGTTACTGTAATACTGAGCGGGTCGATCAACATCGCTGAGCCTACTTTGAACGTCCCAATCGTGATCCAATCCCACAAATGGACCGTGACTGAACGCGCGCCTGGATCTAATCCGAGCAGACTGAAGAGCAACCCGACGGCCACGATAAAGGCCGCAATGACAACGCCAGAAGCAATCGCCCCGATCAAGGTCTTGTTCAAGCGATGACCGATGAGTAAATTGATCAGCGCACCAACCGCTGGGAAGGCAAATAATAACCAGGCAAGATCAAACATGGATCCATCCTTTTTTACAGATATTAGTAACCAATAACAGGTGATTAGTCGAGATAAACGCCAACAGGCGCTGCCTATGATTGATTCTTTGCTATCCGTTACTCAATTTTAAAGCTAAAATTTTTGATAACTACCACTTGAGCAAATTGATTTCGTCAATATTGGTGGTATTGGTATGACGATTATGGGCAATCAGGATGGCCAACCCCACGGCTACCTCAGCAGCGGCCACGGCCATAATCATGAATACGAAAATTTGCCCGTTCAAATTGCCCCATTGGCGACTCAGTGCAATTAGCGTCAAGTTAACACTGTTTAACATCATTTCTACGCACATAAAAATAATCAGTGCGCTACGCCGGGTCAACACACCTAGGGCGCCGATAATAAAAATAATTGCGCCTAACAAGAGATAGTAACTGGTAGGAATCACGATGCTTTCCTCTGTTTTTCTACATAAGCAACTGTCATCAATTGATCCTAATAGATAAACCATTTACAGTCGGACAATCGTAGGCACCCAGTGGGTACCCGTGCTGGCTGCGCCTACTGTGCAGAACACAAGGCGCAGCCAGCAGCGCCCCTACAGCATTTGTGTCATGTTTAAATGATTTCTCTATCAGTGTTTTCCGACTGATTACTTAGAGACGGTCTGAAAAGTTCACCGCGCCCTAAGGCGGGTGCCCATTGGGGCGCGAAACGGGTTCATAGATGTGCTTAACGTGCTTCGGGAGCCCTTAGGGCGCGTTTTATATAGCAGGCCGTGAACGCATTCATGGCTTCTCAGACTTACCCCGGCCCTACGCTTTTACCGCTCTTCTACCTTGAGCTTCGGATGGCGCGCTAATAATAAGGCGCCAAGCAAGGCCACTAATAAGAGCACGGCGGCCA
>JBBREZ010000325.1:0-8036 GCA_038225095.1 Caldilineales bacterium | reverse complement strand
TGGCGGCCGGGTTGCTGTTGATCTTCAGCCATTGTGCAACGGGTCGATGGAGGGTGTCGTAGCGCGTATGAAACAGCCGCGCTTCGGGACGAATGTCACCATTGTCCAGATTGCGCACATTGAAATCCCAGGCCACCATCGGCTTGCCGGCGGCGTCGTTGATCATCCAGCGATCGCTGCCGTCCATACTATGCTGGAAGAGCAGGTTGCCAGCGATGTCGTAACAAGGTACCGCATCGCTGGGCATGAGATCACTCGCATCGTTGTTGGCTTTGGCCGGTGTGATGTACTGCATGACCAGATTGCCGCGCGCATCGCGAATCCACAGCGGCTTGCCTTCGGCGTCGAGCTTGGTAAAGGTCAGGTAGCGCTCGTCGCGGTAGCGCTTGCCGTCTATCAGGCGTGGCCCAGTCGCGTCTTCCACACGGTTGTGGGCAATGGCGATCACATCGCGGCCCAGGCTGTCGAGAATCGTCAGCGCAGGCGTGTCCTGGTGCGCGAGTGACAGCTTGGCCGCGCGTTTGTCTTCAACCGAAGCGCCAGCCGCAGTGTGTCTTGCATACCAGGCATTATTCGGCTCATTGATCGTGTCGTTGGCATCGAAAGTCTTGACATGCCACGGCGAGAACTCGACTCGGCTCAATGTTCCATCGGGCAACTCGGTGCGCACCAATCGACCAGCGGCATCGTAGTACATCACGGGCGTGACGCCGTTGGCTTGCGGCAGCTCACAGCCAAAATCAGGGCTGAACTTGGGCTCGTATTGTTTGACTGGTTTGCCCTTGTTGTTGAGCACGGTTAGTCCGTTGATGATCCAGCGCAGCGGTGGGGGCGTAGCTGTACTGGCGGGGTCTGGCTCGGCTTGCACCTTCTTCATCAGCACATTGCCGCTGCCATCCGAGCATTCGAGCGAGACTTGCAGCGGACTTTCTTGAGCGGTAGCCAATTGACCCACATGTTGCTCACGAGCGATGGCGCAGGCTCCCGCCATGCGTTGACCCCACAGACCGTTTTCATCACCAAAGTGGTAGACAAAGCGGACGCTGGCGGTGGCGAGCCAGGCGCGTGCCTGTTGCTTCTGTGGCTCATCGAACGCGGCATCGGTGCAGAACGCCAACACATCGGCGGCGGGTGGGTCAGCGAGGGCATCACTGAAGTCGTCGAGGTGGTCACCCTGCCAGCGACCGTTGAGTCGCTTGCCCTTGACCGCAGCCGCAACCACCAGACCGAGCACGTCGAAGCGCACGGCGGAGTGGTTGCCATTTGGGTCAACCATTTCAAAGGGGGCAAGGACGCGGTAGTCAAAGCGTTCGACGGTTACCGTGTTGCCCAAGTCGTCGCTGCTGGATCGGATAAACAGGTCGTACTTGCTGTCGTATTCCAGCGTGGTGACGTTGTCAAAAGGGTCGGTATAGCGTTCCGGCAAATAGAAGTGTTGCGCCGCATCCGCGGCAAAGCCAGCCGTGCCAGAGCGCATCCAGTATTGACCGTCGCGTTCGTTGGCGGGTATGGATGTAAAGCGGGCGGCGAGCTCTGCCCCGCTGAGGTAGCCGCTGATAGCCGGGCTACTCAGCATTTGGCGAGCCGTAAGCGTGTCACGGACGGGCAGATCGAGTTTGTTGCCGTTGACATCCGCGAAGACGGCGTTGAGCAGCTCCTTCGTCAACGCCAGCTTGTAGGTTTCATAGGGCAAACCCAGGCGGCTCAACTGACCGAAGGGCAACGGCGCTTTGAGCGCCATCAGATCAGCGGGATCATCCTTGAAGAAGAGCATGCGCACATGCTCGACCCAGCGTTTCTGCGGCTTTGGCAGCGGTGGGGGCGGTGGCAGTGTTGGGGGCGTTGGGCGGTCAGGAATAACATGATAGGCGATCTCCGCGACCGCTGTGCCTGTAGTCTGATGCACGTTGCTCAGGCGATAGCCGCGCAGCTCTGCGAGCGTGAAGTATGGGGGCCGGATGGGAACGATGCCGGTGAGTTCGTAGGTGAGCACTTCACAAGGAACACGCAGGCGGTGGTTGTCCAGTGCCGCGCTTGTATCTGCCGCTTCAGTTCCGAAATCCTTGGTGTAGCGCGTCTCAGAATAGGCTAGATGGGTTTCTTGCTTTTGGACTTGGCGGATGAGGGGCAACGCAGCCGTGAGTCCAGCAGCCAGGTTGAGATCATCTTCAAAATTACCAATCCGTGGATAGACGATGGCCACCGCTTGCAAAACATTGCCAAGCTCATCGAACTTCAAATTCAAGGTGTGGGCGATGCGCGGGTCGGGCGTCACAGCGCTCTGCCGCAAATCGAGTTCATAGTTGTAAGTGATGGCCTCGCTCTCGGTGACGAGGAACACGGCGTGCCGGTTGTGTCCTTGCGGTTGCAGGCGCTGGATCTGGCAGTTGTGAAAGGCAGTGGAAAAGAGCCTGATCCGGCGTTCTTCCCCACCTTCCAACGCATCCACATCCAGCTCGTAGATCTCTTGGCGCAGCACCATACCTTTGCAGGTGCGCAGGGCTTCGCGCCACTCGTCGCTGGAAAGACCCTGGCTCGTAAGATCAGGCTGCGGCAGCTCGTTCTCTTGAAAATGTTCCGAGCGCGGAGCGAAATACTCTTGCTGAAACTGGCTCAAAATCTGCTCCCGGTCCAGAAAGGCACCCGTGTGATACCAGGTGATCGTCTTGATCGGCGGCTGGTAGAGCGTTTTATCAGTGGTGATGTACGGGCTGGCAACATTGCCCGCGGCGAATTCACCATAGCTCTCGACATCGACTTGTTCCACCCTGCCAAAGCCGCGGAACTCGCGCTCGCTGCCATCGAAGTAGCCGTGGTGATAGCTGTAGGTCGTCGAAAAACGGGTCTTGCGCCATTTGTCAGTCACCGTAACTTTTTCAACGCAATGCACCGGAAAGGGCAGCTTCGTGATCCAGGGCTTGCCTGCCAACTGATCAGCCAGATAGAACTTTGTCGAGGGCGCGTACTGCACGTGGGTTTCCGCGCCCAGGTTGTTGATTGTCCGCACCAGCAGATGCGGCTTCTGCCCGCCCAGCAAATCCAGATAGCGCATAGGCTGGCGCGCGTCCTTGCTCAATGGCGACGACCAGACCAAACAGGCCGTGCCATTGCCCAGCAAATCCATCGCCTGTACACTGGCCAGGTTGTCCACGCGTGGGAAAGCGCTGATCCGATCGGCGTCCGCCCAACGGTTGCCCGCCTCGTTGCGATAGACCTGAATGGCGTCGCGCCCGATATACAAAATGTCCACCACGCCGCTGCCATCAATATCGGCGATGCGGATGCGCTGGTGGTCAAACTGGTCGGGATGGTCAAAATGCGGGGCGTGGCTCATGGTCACTTTTGCGCCAAAGCGCCCGTAACCCAGGCTCGGCCAATAGCAGACATTGCCGTTGCCAATGCGCACCAAGTCGGTCAGCCCGTCGCCGTTCATGTCGGCCAGAAAAACCGACTGCGTGCCATCGGCAAAGAGCAGTCGGGGTCCTTGCTCGTCATCCAGCGGCTGCGTCACAAACTGGGCCGGCTCAAAACCATCTTTCTCCAACGAGCGATACCAGGCAAAGCCACCCTCGCGCGTGATCAGCAAATCGGCATGACCATCGCCGGTTAGCTCGACGTGGCGCAGATTGGGGTCTTGCCAGTCCAGATTCGGTTGGCTGCGAAAGGGCACAAAGGGCAACCACGCGCCCGCGCTGTTTTGCGCCGAATAACCAGCCAGTGGTGGCGCAAACTGCACCAGATCAGTGCGCCCATCGCCATCCAGATCCATCAACTGCTGGCCGCCGTTCAGGTTTCCCGGTGACGGGCGCAGGGCAACGGGTTCGAGCGGCGCAAAACGGGCGTCGATGGCAATACGATCCATGCCATTGGCCTCGCGCACGGTCTGCATAGTCAGCGGGCTAAGGTTGCGTTTGTAGAACCAACCTTCAGCCTGCTGGGTGAGCACGCCGGCAATGCCTTCGCCATACAAATCCACAAACTGATAGTGCGTGCCATCAATGCCAGTGGGCAGATTTTCGAGGCTGACGGCGTCAACGGTCTTTAGCTCCGCTTGGATCTGCGCTTTGCTGTATTCAAATTGCAACGGCGGCAAGGCGCGCCGGGTGTAGCTACCAGTGTCGTTGCGCTGAAAGGCTGCTTGGGTGGCGGCAACTAGGTAAGTCGCAATCGGCGTTGGTTCGTAGCTGAACTCAGTGGCGCGTACCAAACAGTTTTGGCCGACCGCCAGTTCGTCTAAGTCTGCTGCACCCGCGGCGGGGAAGTGGTGAAACATCAGCACCCGTTGGCAGAGCCGATAGGTGCGTACCTCGAAGCCGGCTCGGCAGGTAGAGAAGGCATCCATGCGGGTCGCCCATTTGTCACCTGCGGCAGGCAACGGCGTATTGCCTGTGTGCTCGCCGTAGTCAAACACCACCTCGAACATCCAATCGCTGCGTTGCTGCAGATCTTCGTTGGCTTGGCGCGGCGTACGATTGCCATAGTGGATGCGCTTGAGATAACGCTGCGCAAATGTCGATGCAGTCAGACGATTGCGTTCATGCACGGCTGTGCGATCCACACCCTCGGCATCTTCGGCTTTGTAGTTGTAAAGGATAGCATTGCCTCTGTCATCGTAACTTTCGCAAATCAGCCAGGTGAAGATACGCGTTGGATGTTGGGGGGCAGGATCAGTCGGATCGAAAATTCTAGCGTTGTTGGTTTTGCCGTAAAGGGTGGTGATATTGTCTTTGGAGATTGAGCGCCAGTGTGTCTCACCTGTGCGGACACTCGTCCAGCGTTCGATGCGGGCAAACAGCCCTTCGCTGCGCGGGCGATAGCGCCGAACGCGATACGTGACACCGTCGACCGTGCGCGACTGCTCATAAATCACATGTTTGCCCGCCTTGAGCAGCCATTGACCAGCACTATCTTTTTCAAACTCAGGGACAAGGTCTTCAGCACCCGAAAGAATAAATACATCCGACTCTTCGGCGTCGCGATATTGGGGCAAGCCTTTGTCGGTTTTGCGCGTAATGGACGGTAGGGAGAGATTCCAGCCCAGACCAAAAGGGCCATTGCCGGCGCCAGAATCATACGAGAGGCTGAGTTGTGGCCCAAAGCCGCCACGGCCCGGCGAAGTGGCAATCGGCACGCTCATCGAGCCGGTACCGGTCACCGGGTTGGCAGCGAACTTCTCGCCCATGCCGCGGATCGCACCGCCCCCTTTGGGCAAGGCGATCGAGGGCGCAGCGATTCCTATTCCCGATTGCGGCGCGTCGGTCTTGGTCGTGCGATCACTGCTTGGCTTATCGCCTTTGGAACCCTGGTCAGACAACATAGACACCTCATGGGTGATTAGTTTGTTTGAGAAAAGATGCCGGTTCACAACCAGAACAGTATTTTAGAAAGTATACTTGCGAATCGGCGGGCGTGTCATCTCCCCAAAGAGGGATTTGCGCGATGTACGACTTCTCCCCAATGAGAGATTAACCGAGGAAAGAGGGACATTCACTACGCCAACGCCGGCTCCACCAACCCGGCCACAGCCTTACACTGGTCCCAGGGTTGCGAGTCCTGGTTAGTGGGGATGATGGTCAAGCAATCGCACAGTATTTGAGCTCGTAGACGTATGATTTGCTGCCTTTTTTGCTCACCCATTCCCCTACGGGCGGGTGATCGCCTTGGTCTTTGGGTAGGATATTCCAGGGTCTTCCTGCCAAGCTTTGCTGGTCTTCGAGGTAGGCAGCCCACCCCCAATCTGGTCTAAAGACGATCCATAGATCGGCATCCCGGCGCTGATAGCCAATCTGCCCGTTGGGCATTTGTCTGCGGTCAAACTGGTAGATCAGATCATCACTCATACGCCGTAATTCGAAGTGTTCGTAGCCTGTCATGCCTAAATTTCCCTAAAATAGCAATCATCCAAGTAGCCGTTGTCGCTCACCTAATGCCATGTTTCGCGATTCACACTGCTAATTCGAGCAACAAGCCAGCTAATTCGTGTGGCATTGTATGCTGTGGGCTATGATCCGTCGGCAGCGTGCGATACCACCAACCTTGTTGTCTTGCCGTTTCCGCGGCGCGCTCAATTGTTGGCCAAGCCAACGCCACGAGGCTATCGGGTGATTTGTCGGTACAGTGGATAAAGGCTCGACGCAAGCCAACCGCGGCTGGATTCTTGACCGCTAACCGATCTGTAACACTTTTGAGTGGGTGTGGTTGGTATTTGGGTGGATCGGGAATTAAAGGAATCTGCCAACCTTTTCCAGCGCGCGCTGCCAGATCGAGAAGCTGCTGTGCCATCGCGCTCCCCAGTAGGTCGAACCAGGATTGTCCGTCTTGGGGAATTGCTGTATCGACATAAACAAGCCAAGCCAGTCGCTCCGCTGCTCTTTCCGCCACATCAGTACTCACCATTGCGCCAGAACTATGCCCAATCAGAATGACCTGCCATAAGTCTTCACATTCCAATACGCCGACAATATCCTGAATATGCGTAGCCAAGTTGACTTCAGGATTGGCGAGGTGGGCGCGTTCCCCTAGCCCGGTCAACGTCGGTGTAAAGACCTCATGCCCGGCGCCACGCAATTGATTGGCAACGTTGCGCCAGCCCCAACCACCAGAAAAGCCGCCATGAACGATTAAGTAGATTGCCACTGATCTTTCTCCTACGATGGCGACGCTCATGCCGGCTCGGGCTAATTCTTGAGCAACCGTGCGACCAATGCCACGCCCGCCACCGGTCACAATCGCAACTTGTCTGTCGAGCCGCATGATTTCTTTCTCCTTGTACTTTGCCACCGTCTGGTGACAACATTTACGTTGAACAGATGAGCCATCTTAAGAATAGACACAACGGAATCGCTGACAGACCATGGGCATCGTCTCGATGGGTTGGCGTCCGATGTTCACACAGCACTGCGCGAAATAGTCCCAACTATCCACACGCCACTGGGCGAGTGTGCGGTCGTTTTCGCCATAATCAAAGGCGAACTGAGCATCGACTTCATTGAATGGTTTGATCACGACTTCCGTAATTTCGATGACGCACAGCGGTTCTCCCGCCCCGTCAGTCACAATGGCGCAATCGCCAACTTGGGGTGGTTGTAACTCGTCATGCTCTGTTTCCCAGACCAAGCCGCTGGTCGCCGTCTTGATTCCTGTTTTCGCTAGATGTCCGACGCGGGTTGCGACTTCGTGGGTGTCCCCGAATTGCCAAATTGGGTCGGGGTCCAAACGTGGTTGGTTGTCATCCGCTCGTGTGGCAAGGTAGGCTTGCCAAAAAGACTCGATCTGTGGTGGAAAATTCATCGGTGCTTGACCTCTGTGAACACGGTTTACGGACTTTCTGATCACTCCCCGATCAAGACCTCTGCCAGCACTGGGTAATGATCACTCACATAAACTGGCGGTTCGGCATCGCGCACAATCGTGCAGGAAGTCGTTTGGACCGACTGCTGCCCGGATCGCACCATGATCCAATCTACCCGCCAATAGACTTCACCGCCCCACGCCAACGCAAAATAGGTTACCCCATGAAAGCCATGGTTTGAAGGTTCCGTCATAGTTTTTCCTGTTAAGAAATGAAGAAAAGATAATTTAGGCTATTTTGCACCATGCCGAACTTTCCTAAGGCTTGTCCTCTGTGGGCAATTCGTGCAGAGGATTGTAGCCGAGCTTTTTCCTAACGTCGTCTACGATATCCAAGAAGACTTTCTCTGCTACAACTTTGCTTTGTTCCAATGATGGACCAAAGACTGCAAAGTATTCACCGACCTCCCTGGCGATCATGTCTTCGACCGCAGCCGCAAAGCGAGGAAATGCCTTCTCATGGCATCCGTCCTCTTGATATTTCCCACAGAGTTGAAAAAACTGCCACCCTTCGACCTTTAGCAATTCAGATGATCGCCGCTTTTTACGCCAAATTTCTCCATAATTGGCTACTCCCTCCCAGGCAGCACAACCGGCAACCACTCCACCGACCACCGCGATTGCGATTGGCGCGTACGAAGCAAATGTACCATTCATATTCAAGACAGACAGGATCGGAATGAGAA
>JBBREZ010000324.1:0-8109 GCA_038225095.1 Caldilineales bacterium | reverse complement strand
ATCGGCATGCCAGAACGCAACATCTGGGAAGTCCTCACGAATTTCAGGGCCACCACCGCCACCGCCACCACCACCTTTGGCGCCTTCACTCAGTTGCTGGCTGAGCCGATCGCGGTTGATCACCAACAGCGCGCCGGTAGTGACGCCAAGCGGCTGTTGATAATAGAAGATGTCGAGCAAATTGCGCGTGTCGCCCACGGCTAGCGAAAGTACCGCCTTGTCAACCAACGCAACGCTGGTTTCGGCGTTGGGCACCGGTTTGCCCGCACTGTCTGTGATCGTCAACGTATAGCTGACGGTGTCACCTGGCTTGACCTGCGCCGCGGACGGCGCGATGGCTACGCTCAACTTTTTCTGACTGGTGTCCACCGGCAATTGAACCAGACCCACGCGAATGGCGGCTGTCGGATTGCTGGCATCCACGCCTTTGACGATCACCACGCTGACAAAGATATTGGGAATATGCGCGGCGGTGATCGGAATGTCAATCGTCTCACTGTTACTGGTCAACGTAATCACCTTAGACTCGAGCACACCGGCGCGTTCCAGCGTGACCAACGCTTTCACTGGCCCCGTGAATGGGCTGGGCACGAGGATTTTGGCCGTTTCACCGGGGGCGTAAAGTTTCTTGTCGGCCACCAACTCGATGCGATCATTGTTATCGCGCGGCCAGGCGACAAAATCACTTTCACTGCGCGCGCTGGCCCAGACATAGGCCGCGCTGCTGATCATATTGCCGGCCTGATCTTTGCCAGTGCTGATAATCTGATATTGACCCCCCTTCTTGGGCGTCCAGACTAGCGTAGCTACGCCTTTGGCGTCGGTGGTCAGCGTGGTCGTTACGATTGGTGAACGCAAAACGCTGGTTTCCCAATGGTAGGAGCCATCGATGGCGCGTGCGTAGACGCTATTCCATTGGAACTCGGAGACGATGACGTCTAGTTTAGCTGCCGCAGATGGATCACCTTGGGGTGTAACAGTGACGACATCCACTTTGCTTTCATCGTTCACCGGTACAACGTAGCTCTGCGGGCTGAGCCCAATATAGAACGCGCCGCGATGAACGGGCACAGTCACAGCGCCGCTCACAAATTGATTGGTTGAGCTTTGCACCGTGGCGTTGAACAGCCAATTTTGACTTTGCAAGGCTTCGCCTAAATTAGCGGACACTTCGAGCACAAAGTTGCCAGCGGCGTCGGTTTTGCCTTTGCCATCTTTAAACAGACCATTGACACTGCTGCGATAGGGATCGAAGCTGTCTTGGCTCGGATCATAGGGATCGAAACTGAAGTAGCGATTAGCTGGGCCTTTGGTCCAACTGAATGAATAAGGGCTGGCGAGCAATTGCCATTCAACCGGCGCATTGGCTAAGGGCCCACCGCTAAAGTAACTGGCCTTTAGGGTGAATTTCACTTTGTCGCCTTGCACATATTCCGGTTTATCGCTGGTGACATCAATCTGGAATTCGGGCTTGCGATAGGCGTTGACCAAGAAGCCGACGCCGTTGGATACGGAGCTATCCGTGCCGGTTTTGATCTGGGCGTCCAGATAGTAGTAACCCGTGCCGGCTTCGGGCGCTAGCTCTACTTTCCCATTGAGCGTGCCGTTTGCGGTGGGTGTCATTTCTGTGGACATGATCGCCACACCCTGCGCATCGCGCACCGTCATACTGATGGGCAGATTTGGTGGCGGCAACGTGTACTTGTCGTCTGCCAAACTGCGGACAATCCCTTTCCAGTAGACAGTTTGGCCTGGCTTGTAAATAGGGCGGTCGGTGTAGAAATAGATCTGATATTGGCCGTTGTTGTAGCCGGTATTCAGACTGAAATCATAGACCGCGACCCCTTGATTCCAGTCGCTAGAGACGACGGCAAAGTTGGCCGCGCCCGGTTCGCCTACCATCGCAATCAGGGGCAGGTTACTCGTGTTAGCATCCAATTTCAGGCGGGCGGTGGCAATCCCATCAAGGCCACTCGTCGCTTCCAGCGGGTCGCCATTGCTGCGATAGAAACGGACCTTCTGGTTCGCGACAGGCTGGCCGGTGCGCAAGTCCGTCACCCAGGCTAGACTTGCGCCTTGTTGACTCTTTTTGACCACCAAGTTGTGATTGCCGAGGATAATCAGCTTCTGGCTTTCCGGATCGGTTGGACTATTGTCATCCTTGGGTTTCGGCGTCTGGGCGACCTCGAGCAGATAAATGCCTGGCGGTAGGATATTGCCAGCTTCATCCGTCAGCGAAATCACCTGGCGGCCAGTGATGTTGCGCGCAACACCTGGCGCATAACTCCGTGACCAGACCCGATTGGCGTCTGGGTTGGGAATCTGATAGTTATTCCAAACTTGATATTGGTCCTGGCCGGTCAGCTTGAAAAATTCGTCCATCGGCACGCGATAAAGCGTCGCATCAACCTTGGGTATGTTGCGATAATAGAGGCTGACCAACGTTTGCGAATAGACATTAAAATGGGTAAAACGGTCTAGATTGATGCGGGCATAAGGGGTGTAATCGCCGGTGGTGAAGTGCAGCGCATAGTCTTTGCCCAAGGCGTTGCCAAAATCGTCGCCAACCGCGCTGCCCAGCGTGACGGTGTAAGCGGTTTGCGCCTTTTTGTTCCAACTTAAATTGAGTTCGCCATTGTAAGGTGAGTAATAGCTGTAAACCTGGGTCGTGCTCAACATCGGCGAGATACGCACGTTGGAGAGCACAGTGGTCGCGCTCACTGGCGCACTGAAACGAATGACCACGTCCTGTTCGGGCGGGACATTGGTGGCGTCCTGGGCCGGTGTGGTGGTGCCGACGCCGGGCAGCGGTACGACATCAAACGTTCTTTCGAAACGTTCGCGCAAATTGCCCTGGCGGCTGGCGGGTTGCGCGCTAATTTCCACCGCCACCATATATTGCGCGCCAAAGGCCAACATTTGGGTCGGCGTAAAGGTGAAGGTTTCGTATGTGCTCGCCCAAATTAGGTGGCCTTCCACCACTGCCGATGAGGCCGCATTTTTGATCGAGAACGCTTTTTCGGTACTGGCCGGATCCATCGGTTGACTGAATGCGACCTGGAATGATGCGTCGGGCCGGATGGGGTTATCTTTATCCGGTTGGAACGGGTTGACGGTTGGCTTGACTGCGGTGACCACCGGCGCGGCGGTCGTGAAACTGAAGATAAGCGGCTTGGCCAACGTTTCACCGCTCAAACCGGTGAGCTTGTCCACGGTGATTTGATAGTTGGTTGCGCCAGCCAGACCGAGCGTGGGCTGAAAGACATAGACGCTGGTGTTAAGCCACTGACCCTTGCCATCAATCGCGGGGTCAATTGTGAGCGGCTGCGGCAGTTTGGCCTGGTCATCCACACCGGTTAAAGGCACAACGGGGCGGTTAAAGACGACGACGATCTGGCCGTCGGTGTCAACCGCTTTGGCGCCGTCACTGGGCTGGGTGGAAGTAACCTGCAACGGCGTCGCAGCGGCCAGGGTAAGCTCGACCGGCGCGTTCAAGGCCACGCCAGTTGCCGATTTCGCCTTGGTATTCAGGGTGAAATGATAGCGGGCGTTTGGCTCAAGCGCTGCATTCGGTGTGAAGATAATTTTTGCCCCGTCAACGGTCACGGTGCCGGTTAATGCCGGCTCAATGGTCAGACTGTTGGCGCTGTCGCTGGCCATCGGCTGATCAAATGTGAAGGTGACCGGTCCATCGTTCCAACTGGCCCCACTAATCGGGTCGGTGGAAACTAAGACAGGGGGGAGGGTGGCCGTGGTCTGTTGCGCTATCGGCGCTGCTCTCACACTGCCGGCAAAGCTAGATAAAATGATGGCAAAAATCAGCAATAAACGATGAAGTAGATAAGGTTTAAATAGTCTTGGCACAGTTGTATCTCCTGAATAGCCTGTTTGCCCCGTGACGCGGGTTAGATTAATATTATACCAGAACTCCGTAAGGAAAGGATAAAAAATACAAGATTGCGACTCGACGCAATTAGTGCAAGAGTCTATTGTACGGCCGCGCTAGGATTGGTAGAACTTCCTGCATTTACTCATAGAGCAGGCCAATCAAAGGCACACAAAGGGTAGGTGCGGTTTCTAACCGCACGTCGTGGGTAAACCAGCAAAGTGCGGTTAGAAACCGCACCTACAAAAATGAATTAATGAGAAGTCTATTTGTTTTGTCTATAAGTACACAGCTTCATCAAGCAGAAGTCAAGGTGTATTGGGATCGACATTGACTTCAAGCGGTTGTGGCGTGAAGTTTTTCACGACGACGAGCGCCCGCTCTGAATGAATTAACGCACTGCCGGTTGTTTGGGTGCCTTCCAGCCAGAATTGATCATTGCCCGGTTCCAGCACCCACCAAGCGCTGATGCGCGTCGCATTGTTCGCCCGCGCCAGTACCACACCGTCTTTAACCAGCCGTAATTCGACCCACGGTTCACCGTCTGCGCTGTAACCCGCCACCTCGATCCGTTGGCGTTCACGCGGCACGCCGGGATGAATTTCATAGGCAATGTTAGACGTAGGCGCGGTCAGAACGAGCGAATGCGGAGTGCTTGTGGAAGCCGTAGCTGTTCTACACTCCGCACTCTGGGGCGCCCCCTGGGCCCCGCACTCCGCATTGGGCGGGGCAAGTGCAATCCCTTGTCCAATCATCCAGTTGGTATATTCGGGCGGCAGCACCCAGTAGATGCGCGTTTGGGTCCGCGCCTGCGGTGTTGTGGCGGTGGCGCGCAGATTCGTGGCGAGATCGATCACAATGGGCTGAAATTGGTTGTCGATTTGGGTCGGCTCAGTGCCGCGGATAAAGCGTTCTTGACGGGTGTGCGGACAAGCTGGCGAAGGTAACAAGCCACTGGGCGCGCAGATGCTAACCGTATCAATCGCCGCCGGTTGATGAAACGCGGGCGGCACCTGTGGATGCGCGGCCAGCATCAAATCGTGCCAGATCGGACCGGCGCCGTCGATGCCGCTCACGTCGATCATTGGTTTATTGTCCGCATTGCCCACCCAAACCCCCACCAGGCGTTCGGTAGAATAGCCAATCGTCCAGTTGTCACGCCAGTCGGTCGTCGTGCCCGTTTTGACAGCAGCGGCAAAAGGCAAATCCAATACGGAGCTTTGACCAAAGGCGGGAATGCGCGCCACGTGATCGGAGAGGATATTGGTGATTAAATAAGCGGTGGCCGGCGCGATGACGGGATGGGGAGACAAGGAGACGGGGAGATTGGGCGAGCCGCTTTCTGTCTCCTTGTCTCCCTGTTTCCCTATCGCCAATATCGTCTTCGGCTCTAGACGCGTGCCATCTTCGAAAATCCCGAAAGCGGCGGTCAATTCCAATAATTTCACTTCGCCGCCACCCAGCGTCAGCGCCAGCCCGTATTGCTTGTTAAAGGTGCTGATGCCTGCCTGCATGGCAATTTGCTGCAACGTATTCACCCCGATGCGTTCAAGCGTTTTGACGGCGGGGATATTATAGCTGTTGGCCAACGCCGTGCGTACGCTCACCGGCCCGTGATAGCGCTGGTCATAATTGAGCGGCTTGTAGGGCACGGTGTTGCCTTGCTCGTCTTTGCCATAAAAGATCGTGGCTAGATCGGGAATAATGCTGGCTGGCGTTAACGGTTGTAGGCCATTTTTAGCACTCCAAGTTGGATCGAGCGCCGCAGCATAGGTCAGCGGTTTAATCGCACTGCCCGGCTGGCGCAAGATCAGCGCGGCATTGACATTACCCTGAATGCGTTCGTTAAAATAGTCTGGGCTGCCGACCATCGCCAGGATTTCACCGGTGTGGCTGTCCAAAATGACCGCACCGGCATTGTCCACGCGTCGGTTACGGTCCGTCTTGGCGGTACAGAGGCCGGGCTGGCGACAGTTAAGCAGATCCAGCCGGTATTGCACGGCGCGCTCCGCCTGTTGTTGTAAATCGAGATCAAGCGTCGTCGTCACCCGCAAACCGCCGTCACGCAACTGATCTGCCCCCACTTGCTGGGCCAGCAAATCCTGGATATACATGACAAAGTGCGGCGCGTGGATGTTAAACAGATGCGAACCGTAATGGAGCGGCTCGCTGGCAATTTGTTGTTCCTGGTCAGCGTTGATATAGCCTGCGTCTTTCATCAGGCGCAACACGGTCAACTGGCGCGCCTTAGCGGTCTCTGGCACTTGGAGGGGGTTATAGGCGGTGGGAGATTGCATCAGACCCGCTAACAGGGCACATTCGGCATGACTCAGTTGCGCCGCCGGTTTGGCAAAGAAAACTTGCGCTGCTGCCTCAATGCCAAAGGCAAAGTTGCCATAATAAGTTTGGTTGAGGTAGAGCGCCAATAATTCATTCTTCGTGTAGCGATGCTCCAGCCGCCACGCCAGATAAGCTTCACGCAGTTTACGGCTTAGGCTCTGTGTATAGCGTTCTTGCGGGCTGAGAAATAAATTGCGCGCCAGTTGTTGGGTCAACGTACTGCCCCCGCTGACGACGTTTCCACCCGCGCGCCAGTTCTGCCAGGTCGCCCGTACAATCGCGATCAGGTCGAAGCCGGGGTGTTGGTAAAAGCGCTTGTCCTCAGTGGCAAGGGTGGCCTGGATGCAGGTGGGCGGCAGCGTGTCAAGCCGTAAATTCAACTGCTTGCCCATATTAGGATCAACGACCTCGTAGAGCAGCCGACCTTTGCGGTCAAGAATTTGCGTGGTTGGGTGCACCAGGCGCGTTTCAGCCGTGCTAATTGGCGGCAGATCGGCCAGCAGCCCGTAGTAAAGGCCAACCCCTATACTACCGATCAGCAGTAGGGTGATGGTCAAGATTTTGAGCAGTTTAGGTAAAGCAATCCATGCGCGTCTCATACGTTTGATCAACGTGTGGGGTACGCCAAATGTTCCATGTAGGTATAACTACGCAAAGAGAAGACTGTGAAACAGTTGACTTATCCATTACGGATGATACAATGCAATTTAGATGATGAGTGGACAAAACCATGTGAAGGAGTTAATGATTATGGCTGTCAAGTCTATTTTTCCGTCCCAAACCTGGGCGCTTGACCAGTTGATCCAGTTAGGTCAGCGGCAACCAGAGTTGGTGAATGCCGCCCTTAATCGCTTGTTGGCGGAAGATGCCGCTCTACGTTGGGCAATGGTTGTCAACGCCTATTTAGATCAACAGATCAACCTGGGAAAAGCGGCCGAGCTTCTACAAATGCAAGAGTTAGAGTTGCGCGAACGCTTTATAAACTTGGGCATCCCTCTGCGGATTGGCCCCGCAGATATGACAGAAGCCAGGGCTGAGATAGAAACTTTGCGAAGCTGGCTGGCCGAACCACGACAACGAGCCTCTGTATGATTGCCTTATTGGATAACACGGTTTTGTCCAATTTTTCGACTGTTGCGCGCCCCGATTTAGTCCATTTAATTTTAGGAGATACGGCTGCTATCGTACAAGAAGTGCAACATGAGTTGGCGGCAGGTTTTTGCCTGGGGAAATATCCCGTCTGCGATTGGTCTTGGTTGCCGATATTATCGCTTGATGAAGCTACACAACCGTTGTATCAACAATTGCGGCAGCGACTTGATGCCGGTGAAGCTGCCTGCTTGGCATTAGCCACTATCTACCACTATCGAGTATTTACTGATGATAGAGACGGACGTAAAATTGCTATGCAAATGGGTATACCTGTCTCTGGAACATTGGGTTTGTTAGTCCTGACGGCGGACAAAGGAATGCTGTCGCTGGCAGAAGCGGATGAATGATTGCGTCGCATGGTAGCTGCGGGTTATCGTTCCCCAATCACGACACTTGCAGAAGTTCTTTAGTCGAGAGGACCGATGACTGATGATCGGCAAACTTGAAATTTATCACATCACCACCTTCAAGATTATGGGCGATTACACTTTGTGGATGAGGTTCGATGGCGGTGCAGCGCAGATAATTAATTTTGAACCAGCATTGTATGGACCCATATTGGAGCCACTGCGGAACGTAGAACTTTTTAATCAAATAAATTTTATTGCGCAAACCAGCGCCGGATCACCCCACCTGGAAGCGGTATACGGTGTTGATCTCCTCAATCAACTTGCGGTGCTATGCAGTGCTTTATTTCTTGTGCGCTGGCTACCGGACGGCTTTTTTAGGTG
>JBBREZ010000323.1:0-8123 GCA_038225095.1 Caldilineales bacterium | reverse complement strand
CACCCTCTGGTATAAGCAACCCGTTGAAACGGGTTGCGGGGTCAGTGCGTTAAAACGCACTTCCTCTATCAAGCAGGGATTCGGGAACCCTCTGGGTGCCTTGCCCGCCCATGCGTAACATCAGTGATTGATTTGGATTCGCCTAAATTACAATCTGCCAACGCCAATTCATCCGCATACACAAACTTATGCAAACTAATTCACCTTTATCACCAATTTTACCATCCCTCGTCGTTCTGCTTGGGCCTACCGCCATCGGCAAAACTGAGTTAAGCCTGGGCCTCTGTGAGCGCTTCCAAGGTGAAGTAGTTGGCGCCGACAGCCGCCAAATTTACCGGGGCATGGACATCGGCACCGCCAAACCCACTGTACAGGAGCAGCAGCGCGCGCCCCACCATTTAATCGATATTCGCAACCCCGATCAAACGTTGACCGTCGCTGAGTATCAGCAACTGGCCTACCGCACGATTAACGAGATCCACGAGCGCGGTCATGTGCCTTTTTTGGTGGGCGGCACCGCCCTCTATACGCGGGCGGTGGTTCAGGGCTTGCGCATTCCCGAAGTCCCGCCTGATCCAATCTTACGGGCCGAATTGGAAGCATTCTTAGCCCAAGCAGGCCGCGTTGCGCTCTTTCAACGCTTACAAGCTTTAGACCCCGGCACAGCCGCCGTGATCGATGCGCAAAACCCGCGGCGCGTCTTGCGCGCCTTGGAAATCGTCATCATTACGGGGAAATCTAAACTTGAATTGGAAGGCGCCGAGCCGCCACCCTACCGGATCTTGCCAATTGGACTAGATCGGCCACGCGATGTGCTTTACCAGCGCATTGATCAACGGATCGATGCGATGATGACCAAGGGGTTGGTGAAGGAAACGCAACAGTTGTTGGCCGCCGCTTACCAACTGCCTTTGCCAGCGCTTACCAGCTTGGGCTATCGTGAGATCATCGCCTATTTGCAAGGAGAAATGCCACTTGCGGCTGCGGTAGAAAAAATCAAAACCGAAACCCATCGGTTTGTGCGCCACCAGTACACGTCATTTCGCAAACTGCCTGATATTCACTGGTTCGATCTCACCCAAGATCCGGCGGCTAAGATTTATACGTTAGTCGACGATTTTATCAACAAACTTTGATTAAAAAGGCTTACAATCAATCTGATTTTGGTGCGATTTTTGACGCATTGCATACAGTTTTAAGAAAGCGTATAATGATATGATATACATAATCGTGCTCGCTGTTGCAAAGTAGTCATCCCTTCACCATTATTCGCCTTGTAACAGTGCAAGCAGATAAATGTCGCTGTGTTTCGTTGTTTGCGGTTTGTCGTAAGCAGCAGTGATGAGATAAGGAATTATTGACAAGGAGAGTGACTGTGCTTTCACTCACAGAGCCTCAGCGTAATCATGGGGAGTCAATCGACTTAGAGCTCAGAAAACCGCCCGATCTAAACGGGACTAAGCTGGCCGGGTTGAACCATCATTATGCGCCATCCCGGTTGCCTTCCGCCAAAAAGCTTGTGGGTGAGGCTGACGCGCAGGCGGTCAGCTTACCAAATGAACCCATTGCAGTGATGTTACAAAAATTGCCAGCGTTGCCAACGGCAGATAAATCTGGCGCGATCCACATCGAGGCCAGTGGCGAAGAATTGCATGCCGTGGATCAACTGATCCAAAGCTTGCCGTCTTCCTTTGCTGTGAGAGAACAAACGCTGCTCCTGCGCGCTTATGTGGTCGCCAGCTATGCCCACCGTGAACAAAAACGCGAAAGCGGTGAGCCCTATATTTTTCACCCGCTCGCTGTCACCCGCATTTTGGCTGATTTGAATATGGATGTAGACACGCTGGCGGCCGGGCTGCTGCATGATGTAGCCGAGGACACCGAGTTTACCATCGAGTATATCTATGAACATTTCGGTGGCACGATTGGCATGATGGTGGACGGTGTTACGAAGCTGAAACGCATCAATCAATTAAGCAATGCCCACCAAGGCATTACCGACAGCAAGGCCGAATCACTGCGCAAGATGTTCCTGGCAATGGTAGAAGATATTCGCGTGGTGCTGATCAAATTAGCGGATCGCCTGCATAATATGCGGACATTGGGCAGTCAGAAAGATCACAAACGTCGCCGCATCGCCCGCGAAACGCTAGAAATTTTCGCGCCGCTCGCCAACCGTCTGGGCATCTGGAGCATTAAATCTGAGCTAGAAGATTTGAGCTTTCGCTATCTGGAGCCAGCCAGTTACAAAGAGTTACAAAAAGTCATCCAGCAAAAGCAGGATGAACGCGATAAATTGATTATCCGCATCAAGGCCGAACTAGAGCGTGAACTCTACAAAGCTGGCATCTTGGCCGAAGTGAGTGGTCGCCCCAAACATATTTATAGCATCTGGCGCAAAATGCAACGCAAGGAAGTTGATTTCGACCAGATTTACGATGCGCACGGTTTCCGCGTGATTGTCGAAACTGACGCGCAATGCTACGCAGCCTTAGGCGTTGTCCATACAGTCTGGCGGCCAATTCCGGGCGAATTTGATGATTATATTGCCAACCCGAAGAATAACATGTATCGTAGCCTGCACACGGCGGTCCTGAGTCGGCGTGATGGTCGGCCAATGGAGGTGCAGATTCGCACGCGCGACATGCATGAAACGGCGGAATATGGGATTGCCGCCCACTGGCAGTACAAAGAACAGTCACGCCACGATGCTGAATTTCAGAACAAAATTTCCTGGCTCCGTCAGTTGATGGATTGGCGGCAGGATGTGACGGATGCTAACGAATTTGTGGCGGGGATGAAGACCGATGTCTTCAAAGATCGGGTTTTTGTCTTTACGCCACAAGGCGACATTATCGATTTACCCGCCGGTTCCACGGCGATTGATTTTGCCTATTCAATTCATACCGAGTTAGGGCATCGCTGTCGCGGCGCCAATATCAATGGTCGGCTGGTGCCGCTCGATTATAAATTAAATAATGGCGATCAAGTCAATGTCATCACGGCCAAGCAGGGCGGCCCCAGTCGCGATTGGCTCAATCCCAGCCTCGAATATGTGGCTACGCAACGGGCGCGCAGCAAAATTCGCGGTTGGTTACGCAAACAGGGGCGCGACGAAAATATCCAACGTGGCAAACAAATGTTGGAAAAAGAACTAAAACGGCTGTCGGTCACGCTGAGCCTCGACGCAGTTAGCAAGCTTTTCACCTATGAAAAGTTGGATGACTTTCTGGCGATGATTGGCTATGGCGATATTAATTCCCAGCAAATCGCCCAAAAAATTCTGGAATTAGAGCGCCGCGAAGCCGAAGTGTTAATTGCGCAGAGTGGGATTTTTATTAATCCAATCAGCACGCAGAAGCGCAAGGCCAGCGAAGGACTGGTGGTCCAGGGCGTGGAAGGGCTGCTAACCCAATTAGGCCGTTGCTGCAATCCGGTGCCAGGCGACGCGATTGTTGGTTACGTGACGAAGGGGCGTGGCGTGACGATTCATCGCACCGGCTGCCCAAACATTACGGCCGTCTTGCGCAAAATGTCCAACAATCGGTTGGTGGATGTGCAGTGGGCAACCATTCGCGATGCAACATATCCGGTGCGGATCCACATCAGCGCCTATGATCGCTCTGGTTTGATGCGTGATGTGGCTAGCCTAGTCGCCGACGAACATATCAATATGCGCAGCGTCGAAGCGTTGACTGGGCAAAAGGACAATCTTGCCTTAATCAACGCCACCCTCGAAATTGAAGATGTCGGCCAATTGATGCGCATTCTGAGCAAGCTCGAACGTCTGCCTAATATTGTCGATGTGCGCCGGGCAGTGAGTTAGGCTGCTTGAGAAGAATACAGATGGACTCGGCTAATCGCTCGGTGTTCAGTGGAGAGGCCGACAGGAAAGGTTTACGGATGTCCGGGGTCATCTGGGCGCAACGGTTCAGTCCATTTTTTGCCGACATCATCGAGTGGGCCAAGCAAGTCCTCTCCTTCTGGCTTGATGCCCGTGTTGACCCACGCGATCAGATCGTTGAATGCGCGGTTGCGCTCTTGGATTGAAAAATCACAATGCAAAAAACGGCGCACCGCGCGCTGCACCAAATGATTACCGTTGCCAGCGGCATTCATCAATCTACGCAGCACCCGCTCGTTGGAAATCGGCACAAATAAATCACCCGTATCATGAATTGTCAGCAGCGGCACTTTGATGTGGCCGGTGAATGCATACTTGGCCCGCATGACCGGATCAGCGGGAATTCGCGGGACGCCTGCATTCAACGCGGTTGCGTCAACGCCGAAACCCGCATCAATCTGATACTGCATGTCAGTCGTCGTGCCCACGGCGAGCAGCCCAGGCAACAACCCATAGATGGCCCGTGGCGCGAGCACTGTAAGGGCATAGGCTCCACCAAATCCTTCTTCGGCAAATGGACGATGCCCACCCCCCACATAGATCAATGCATTGCGAAACGCTTTGCCTTTGGGTGTCAACGTGACCTGCGGCGCCGGATCGTTATTGCCAAAGATCGCATTCTCGTCGAAATGAAAGTCGGGCGGCGCTCCCAATGCAGGATACAGCTTGGTCTTGACCAAAGCCAGTTGCGCTTGCAAGCCCTTATTCTCTGGCGCGAACAAGTCTGTACCGGCAAAATAGTCGGCGAGCGTATTGGCGGCGATCAAATCATCAAACTGACCCGCGCCACCCACGGCGCCACACTCGGCCACGCCGCCGGCGTATAGATCAGGGTATTTTTCGAGCGACCCAACCACAGCATGCCCCCCCATCGAAGAGCCATAGATAAAAATTCGTTTCGGCACGCCGACGCGTTGTTTGAACTGCTCAATCATCAGGCGCGTATCTTCAATCCCGTCCAGCGGGTTATAGCCGTTCGCCCGATAGGTGGACGCAGCCCATGCAAACCCTTGGTGGATGGCTTCATCGCGCACCGGCAAGTCGGTGACAAATAGATCCGTCACCGCACCAGCGCGAAAGCCGTGCGCGTAGACCACCAAATCACCATTCCAGGAATCTGGCACCTCGATCCGATAGCCGGCGCAGGCATACTCGCCCGTGATCGCGCGGGCGTTGGGCAACGGCTCGAACGTCAAATCAGCGACGTTTGGATTCGGTGGGAGGAGCCCAAGCGGGAGGATTTGTGCGAGCCGCGCGCAGGGCTGAAGGGCTGGCACGCCATAGTAAATACCAACACCGGCGAAGCACAGAACGATGAGGACAATGAAAATATCCCTGAGCCATCTACTTTTCATAACCGAGCCTTTTTCAAGCTGTGAAGCACAGCATGCGGCAGAACGATCTAACAACCTATGCCTATCGGAAATCCGAGGATTTGGCTATACCGATCCTTTTGCCTCTGTGCGAAGCGTGGGCAGACGCAGCGAACTGCCCATTTGACCCTGTAGGCTTAGCCAAGCCAGAGCTTATAGCCTACGCCACGCACCGTCTGTAAATAGATCGGGCTGGAAGGATCGGGCTCGATTCGCTCGCGCAGCCAACGCACATGAACGTCCAACGTGCGTGTATCCTCAAGATAAGAAGTTTCCCAGATGGACTGCATAATAGCGCTACGCAGCACGACTTTGCCATGATGGCGCATGAGCATTTCTAATAACGCGCATTGTTTTGGCGTCATGCCATACTGGCCCTTTGGCGTTGTGACAGTGCGCGTGGCAATGTTCAGACATAACGGACCGTGTTGCAGTTGATAGCCAACGCGCTCGCGCCGGATGCTCACTACTGTGTCTAAGACCTGTTGGAAGACAAGTGGCAAGTCAAGGTGGCCATCAAAACCAAAGGAGCCAGGCGGTTGGCGGGCGCCAATCGCCACAATCGCGGCGGCGCGTAAACGATAACGAATCATCTCGCATAAGCGGGCGCGACTATCCGGCCTGTTTTCAAGCTCCACGAAAATGATAAAAGGCAGATAGACCCGCACAAATTGCAAGGCAGCCTTCTGGCTCGTGACCACAGCAAATTCGATCGATGGCTGTCCATCGAACCCTTGACCAATCGCAGCCGGACGCTCGGCTTTATTGGCGTTTATTAAGTTATTTTGTTGCTCAAATAGTGTTTGTAGGCTGGCGGCTACGTCAGTTTTACGGCCTACATACAAAATTCGAAGCAGGTTCGCATCTGCCATTGCTGCTGTTGCTCGCTGAAGAGGCATTAGAGAGGTAAGCTGATTATAAAGGAAAAGTTAATTATCTGCAATCAGCCATAAAGGACGGGTGCATTTCAATTTGGGGGCGCAAATGGAATTTGGCCGCTGACAGGAGCAAGTCGCCGCAGCGACTGAACTGCCCAGTGCCTGAGGGCACTTGCGATTGTCAGGCGCGGCATTTATTCCTGCCCCCAAATTGAAATGCACCCTAAAGGACAGGAAGAAATGTTCAATGGAAAATTGTTAATCGCTAATCAAGAACGGTGCTTTTAGGAGCGTTAGCTTTAACAATTAATCATTCCCCATTGAACATGCATAGGACTAGAGCTTGATCGCTTCCAATTCGTCGATCATATTGCGAATCACATCGAAACCACCCTGCCAGAAGACCGGATCGGTGATATCAATATTCGCTTCCTGCAAAATTTCTTCGGGGCGAGCCGACCCACCATACGCCAACAGTTTGATATAGCCTGGCTTGAACGCATCACCTTGTTGTTGATAGCGCCGGTAGAGGGCCAATACTAATAACTGACCAAAGCTATAGGCATAACAATAGAAAGGCGTCTGATAGATGTGCGGGATGCTGACCCACTCATACTGAAATTCCGGAGCCACTTCTAAGCTGTCGCCAAATTGCTCGCGCAGATTTTCTAGATAGAGCGCGTATAACTCTGCCGGCGATTTATTTTCCATAATTGCCGCATGCGCAGCGCGCTCAAAGAGAACGAAGTAAGCTTGGCGCATCACAGTTGCGTACATATCGTCTACTGATGCCGCCAATAGCTCGCGCCGAACGAGTGGATCTTTTTCCTCAGCCAACATCCGCTCTGTCAACAATATTTCGGCAAAGACCGAAGCTGTTTCGGCTAACGGCAGGGTTGGATGTTGCGTCAACACCGAATGTTTTTCCGCCAGCATACTGTGGATGGCGTGACCTAATTCGTGGGCCAATGTTGCCACATCACGGACTTTGCCGGTGTAATTCATCAGCACCCACGGCGTCATGCTGGGGATGACCGTTGCGCAGAAGGCGCCACCGCGCTTGCCCTTTTGCACCTGACTATGGATGTGGTTCTCGGCAAAGACACGGGCGGCCTGGCGAGCAATCAGCGGCTCAAAATGCTCGAAAGAGTCCAACACGGTTTCAACCGCATCAACGTAAGCAATCTGGCGGTCCGATTTTGCCAGCGGGGCGTAAATATCGTAGCGACGCAACTTGTCCACGCCCAACCAACCGGCCTTCAGCGTAAAGTAGCGCTGGAAGAGGCCCGTATTGGCGCGGCATACGTCCAGTAAAGCATCCACCGCCGCATCGGGCACGTCATTCGCGACGTTGCGCACGGCAATCGGTGAACTATAGTGGCGTAAGCCGACCTGTTCGTTATGCCAATCGCGCACGCGATTTGCATAAATTTGGGCCAGAAGATTGGCTTCTTTTTCATAGACGCCATAGAGTTCTTGGTAGGCCGCTTCACGTAATTCGGCGTGCGGCGACTGGGCGTAGCTCATCAAAGCATCGCGCGTGAGGGTTTTGGTTTCCCCATCCACCGTGATCTTGAATTCCAAGCGATTCGTCAACATGGAATAGATCGTGAGCACAGCCTCAATGCCATTACCGTCTTTGGTGTTGATAAGCTGTTCGGATTTCTCGTCCAGCGTGTAAGGTTTGGTGCGGCGTAAGTCTTGCAGGAAATGTTGAAAATCGGCATTTTCCGTACCTTGCGGCAAGAGCGCCGCGGCCTGGGCACCGTCCAATTCTTTCCACCAAAGGTCAAAAAACAGCGTACGGTTCTGAATCTCAGTTAATACCTGTTGCATGCGGTTGCGATAGGTAAGCGCTTCCTGCGACTGAGTATTTTCCGAAAACCAGAGGCTGCCATAGGCGCCTAATACATAGATCTGTGTAACTAACGCTTCATACTGGCGCATAATCGCCAAGAACGTTTGCGG
>JBBREZ010000322.1:0-8149 GCA_038225095.1 Caldilineales bacterium | reverse complement strand
TTGATTGCCGTTTGTATGCGCGCCACCGGGCAAACCCGTTCACTGACGGGCCAGCTCACTGAGGAAGAACGGCGCATCGTAGCCGCGCGCGCCATTCTCGGCGAATGGTTGGGTGGCTCCGGCGGCGGCTGGCAGGATTCTGGCGGCGTCTGGCCGGGCATCAAGTTGATCCAGGGCGTCGAAGCGGGTGAAGATGATCCAGAATATGGCGTCAGCCGCGGCCGTTTGTTGCCCAATCACCGCATTCTAAATTTGGACGACGCCTCAGCGCAGACCCGCCAAAAGCTCCAAGATAGCCTGGTGTTAGTGCACGGTGGCATGGCCCAAGATGTCGGGCCGATTTTGGAGATGGTGACCGAGAAATACTTGCTGCGTTCCGAAGCAGAATGGGCGGGACGCCAGGAAGCGATCCAGATCATCGATGAGATTTCGGACCTGCTGCGCGTCGGTGACATCGCCAAGATTGGCGCGGCCACCCACCGCAATTTTAACGGTCCACTGCAAACGATCATCCCGTGGGCCAGCAACTTTTACACCGAATCGCTGATCGAACAGGTGAAAGCCGAGTTCCAGGAACAATTCTGGGGTTTCTGGATGTTGGGCGGGATGGCTGGGGGTGGCATGGGTTTCATCTTTGACCCTACGGTGAAGCTCGCAGCGCAAGCGCGTCTGCAAGCGATCATGCGCACCACCAAGCAACAGCTCGAAGCCGCCGTCCCTTTTGCGATGGACCCGGTCGTCTATGATTTTGCGATCAACGAACGCGGCACCCACGCCGAATTGCGTAGCGGCGATGGCGCGCTGATGCCGCCGGGTTACTACACGATGACGGTGCCCAAGTTGCTCCGCTATGAACAGCGGCATTTATCACCCTTCCGCCGCGCCGAGCTGGACCGTTTTAGCGCTGCCTGTCGCACCGATCCAAACTTAGTTGGCATGGTGCAAACTTTATTCGACCATTTGCTGCCCCACACCGAACCCATCGCCGAAGGGGCGCAGGGGATGGATGCGTTGCTGGACGCGTACGGTTTTGACCGCATTCAACAGGAACAAATTCGTGCCGATTTACGCAGCGGTCGCATTGGGCTGGCGCAAAACCGTCTACCGGTTAGTAGCAAGATTGAAGATGTGCGGACTGGCGACGTGGTTGACGCCACCAATTTATCAGATACACAGGTGGCCGAGTTCCACGCGCTTGGTCTAGATGCCTTGCGCCAAGGGCAGGTGGCGGTCGTTTCGCTGGCTGGTGGCGCAGGCAGCCGCTGGACGCAAGGCGCGGGTGTGGTCAAAGCGCTCAACCCCTTCTATAAGATGTGTGGCAAACATCGCACCTTTATCGAAATTCATCTGGCTAAAAGTCGCCGGATCAACCGGTTGTGTGGCGTGCCTTTGCCGCATATTATCACCACCAGCTACCTGACGCACAGGCCGATTGAGGCGTTTTTGCAACGTGAGCAGCAATATGGCTATACCGGTCCCTTGCTGCTGTCACCAGGCCGCAGCGTTGGTTTGCGCATGGTGCCCATGACGCGCGATTTGCGCTTTGCTTGGGAAGAGATGCCGCAACAATTGCTCGATGAACAGGCGCAAAAGGTCCAGGACAGTTTGCACACGGCCTTGATTGAGTGGGCGCATCAGACCGGCGAAGCCAATGATTACACCGACAATTTGCCCTTGCAATGCTTGCACCCACTTGGTCATTGGTACGAGGTGCCTAATTTATTGCGCAACGGTGTGCTGGCGAAATTGCTGGCGGAACGACCCGCGTTGCGCTATTTGATGGTGCACAATATTGATACATTGGGCGCCAACGTCGATCCGACCATGCTTGGGCTGCACATCCGCCAAGGGGCATCGTTGACCACCGAGGTGATCAACCGGCGCATTGAGGATCGCGGCGGCGGCCTGGCGCGCATTGACGGCCATCTGCGCTTGATTGAAGGCTTAGCCCTGCCGCGTGAAGAAGTTGAATTCAACCTAACTTACTACAACTCGGCCACCTACTGGGTGGACGTTGACCAGATGTTGGCGGTCTTTGCCGTAAGCCGAGCCGATCTGAGCAATTCTGACAAAGTAGCCAGCGCCGTGCGCAATTTGGCCGCACGCATGCCCACCTACATCACGCTCAAAGATGTCAAAAAACGCTGGGGCAAAGGTCAGGAAGATGTCTTCCCCGTGGCCCAATTCGAAAAGTTATGGGGCGATATGACCGCGCTGCCAGAACTGAATTGTCAGTTTGTGGCCGTGCCGCGGCGGCGTGGTCAGCAGCTAAAAGAGGTAGATCAACTGGACGGTTGGCTGCGTGACGGTTCCGCCGCCTATGTCGAGGCGTTGTGTGATTGGGATTGATCAGTTGAGTGCGCTCGTCAAATAAAAGACAATATCATCCTCGGTTTGCCGTGCGCCCAGCCAGCAACGGCAGTTATCGGCGCGTCCAAGCGATGTAGTGGCTCTTCAAAGAATTGGTCTAAAAATCGCATCCGCAACATACGTTTCACCTACATAGTATTATCTAGCACCCAAAGCATGCGCCATAAGGTAGCGGTGAGATAGCTGGGGTGTACACTGAAACGACAGGTCACCTTTACTGCGCCATCAGACTCACAAGTTTGCCTCCTTTGCATCGAGTTGCCCATGGTGAGGCAGTTATTGGACCATTCCTTACGGATAAAAAATTGCGTCAATCCGCCACTTCCCGGTCAGCGGGTCCCCTCTGCCTGCCGCGTTGTAGCGGTGCAAATGAAACGTGATCGTGCCATGCTGGAGCGGTGTAACGGCGGCCCAACCCGTGGTTTGGACTTCCACTAAGTCGAAATGTTCTACATAGTGGGTTTCCACTACCCTGCGGCTCGTGTCTGCGAGTCCCCACCGGGCCGCCAGCCATTGCCAGGCTGGATCGCGTGCAATGAGGGCGTCATCGAGCAGGATTTCATTGCCCAGGAGCGTCCGCAAACCAGCCGGATCGTTTGCCTGCAAGGCGCGCTGAAGTAGGGCAACGGCTGAATCGATGGTTTGGGAGGTGGGGGACGGTACGAGAGTAGGCAAGACGGTTGGCGTGGCTACCCTCGTACGGCTCACGCGTGTGACCACCGTGCTGGATGGCAGCAAACGAGGCGGACTGAACGGTGCAGGGATCGTGACAGGCGCACATGCCATAAGCCCTGCCATGCCCACCGTGCATACTACCCCAATCCACTTACTTCGTCGCTGCATGCATCGACCTCTGGAGCATTTTAGAACCGAGTGAACGATCACTTGAGTTGCCGTCAATCCAGCCGCCGACGCCAGTAAGGCGGCAAAGATTTGAGAGCGAAAAACTCAGTAAATCAAGCAAAGTTAGGAAAGGTTTCGGTTGATTGAGTTGCTTAACGCGAAATGGTCGGTTGAAATCACAACTTTCTGTTCGTTTGCGCCTGGTAGTCCCGTGATACGTTTATTCATTAACGCTTTTGTCTTGCTGCCTGGGCACGCATGAAGGCGGCCTGGGCAACCAATGGTATGGCGGAATCAGGAAACGGTGCCACACTACTGACGTTGATCTCGCAGAGCACATAGGTGTCTTCCCCTAATGCTCCTTTGGGACCTAAGAGGAAATCGGCATCCCATAGAACCGGCAGGCGCTCCGCTTCAATTTCCAATCGTTGTTGCATGGCCGGTAGCCATTCCTGTTCCAATTTGCGCTTGAGTGACTGGGCTTCAGGCATCGTCGGCGGATAGTACAAACGCGGTCCAGGTGGCGGCGCTTCAGTTGGTGACACATCAGCAGGGGGCGGATAAAGCGCATTGATAGCCTGATGTCCAAACCCTGCCACTTGATCATGGACCAGATAACAACGAAACATCCCTTCCTGCAGACGCGGTTGATAGGCTTGATCGACCATTTTGCCGGAATTTGCAAAATAGGGTTCACAGCGAGTGAAGAACTCGGTCAACGTAATCTCTTCCTCAATGCTTCCTCGCTGCGCATGCCGAACCCGGACGTACGGATCAAGCTGTGGCGGCGAGGTTGCACCAGGATGCGCATGAGCCGTATCTGAATCTGTCGACAATTCGATTTTCCAGACACCGATCCCGCTATGCCCACGGTACTGCTTTAGGACGCGCGCTTCTCCTCTCGCCAGCAGAGCAGGCAACGCATGCCGAAGTTCGTCCATCGTACCATACAAATGTGTATCGCATCCCCACCCAATATTACGGGTTCGATACAACACTTCCTTTGTCCCCATCTTCAGGATAATGTCAGAATGCGCGCTCACAAATACGCCCTCGGCAGCCACTTCGCGCAGCATCGCGTCCAGGATTGTCCGGTCGCGTCCGCCTTCTATCGGATTGACCCACACCAGTATGCCATCAACTTGCCTGAGTTGCTGACGAACCTCTGCGCAGAAATCATCGTGATAGACAGCGGTCTGGGCATTCACCCCTAGCGCTGCTAATGCCTGAAACACCGGCGAGAAACGGTTGTTTTCAGATGTTGCACTTCGTCTGGTTTCATAATTTCCTGGATAAAGAATGGCAATCCGGATTGTGTTCTGGTCTGTCATACTTGCTTCTCCCTTTAGGCTTTGTAGGCACCGTTGGGTTTGCCTTGCCGGATCATGGCCTGACAATAGGCGTAGAGGGCATCATAGACAATCCACTCTGCCGCATTGACGGCGTGGTCGTCTTTATACCCCAAATGTCGGAAGCCTTCGGCAATCGCTTCCAGTCCCCAGCCTTCGGGCTGCTGCCACAAGCTGTTGTCGGTGTCCGCTCCGTTAACAATCTTGCCGAGCAACACTAAGGCTGGGTTATCGGTGAGCTGGTACTTTTTCAGAATCGCTTCAAACGAACATTCCTTGCCATGATGGCCGAGTTCCACGTCTTTCACATCATAGGGAATGGCGCCTTCGCGTCCGGCAATTTCCATCACCTGGTCAGCGGGGACAAAGAGAAATTCGGCCTGCGGGTCCACAAATTTTTGAATAAGCCAGGGACACGCCACGCGATCCACTTTCACCCGTTCACGCGTAATCCATTTCATCTGAAGGCTCCTTGTCCTTACTGGTGGGCATATACCCGTTGGTTTTGACGAACATGGCCTGTTTCACAGCGGGGCCATAATGCGCAGTACGGGCTGCCCGTTACTGTTTTCCAGCGGGAAATACAGCCGGTGCGTTTGGGGATCCACGGCCACAGTATGCGCGCTGGGGGCGAGCATTCCTTGAGCAAACAACGTCATCGTGTTCCCGCGCACCGTCATGATGGTGAGTACGCCGCTTTCGGCGGCGATATATAACCGGTGTAAGCCTGGGTCAAAGGCCAGGACATCCGGGGTTTCACCGGTTTTTTGGGTACCTGTGACGTGCAGAGAGGCGAGATCCAGGCTGACCAGGGTGGCATTTTCTTCACAGGCGATAAATGCCAGCTGCGCTGTCGCCTCGATATACAGGCCATGCGGGTGGGCGCAACCAGGGACGTCCGTACGCGCAATCACCTGATCGGTCTTGGGATCGATCGTGACGATCTGGTTACGGGTCTGCACATTCGTCAGGATGTGATGGGAGAGCGGATCGTATTGCGTATTGCCGACCTCGCCCTCCATCGGAATGGTAGCCAGGAGGGCATTCGTGTGCGCATCCAGGACAATGACGGCTTTGCCAAACTCGTCCGACACGAAGATCTTCCCCTCGTCTGGTGCATAGGCCAGGCCATCGGGGTAATTGCCGGCAGCCGTCCGACGCACAATGCGTCTGGATTGTGCGTCAATCGCCACGACCTCATGGCTGCCGGTGGCGGAGGCATAGACCTTGCCTAAGGCGGGGACGGCCAGGACCCCGTGGACATTGGCGATGTCCCGAATATCGGTGATCACTTGCTGGATGTGCACGTCAACCACGGTGACCAGGCTCGCGCCCAAATGCGCAATATAGAGCTGCTGGCGAGTCGCGTCCAGGCTCTGATAGTCAAAGCGGGCGGTGCCCCCGGCCAACGGCAGCTCCGTCACCGTCTGGAGGTGCAGGGTCTGATCAACCGCACCGCTTGGCACTCCTGGCGGTGGAGAAGCGACCAGGCCACGCTGACAGGCGACCAGGAGGCCAGCCAGGATGAAAATAAGTACGGCAAGGGTTATCGCGAAGCGCCAAGTTGGTCGTTGTTTTACTGAATGTTCCATAATTGACTCCGCATGGGTATGACTGAAAGCTATCCGTACACCCGTCAGATTTTACCAGTGGATCAAGGGATACAATAGTAAACCAAGGACTAACACCGGTTCTGGAATTTTCTTGGTTTTCCAGAGCATACCCAACGTGAGGAGGGCGAGCAAGGCGGTGGGGGTATCGACGATAGAGCGGCGGCCCAAGACGACCACAGCACCGGCAATGGCACCAATCGCCGCCACGCGGCCGCCAAAGCCGACGCTGCCTAATTTCAGAAAATAAAGCATCAGTTGCCAGAGCGAATAGACAGGTGCGCTGGGCAAAGATGGCATAGTCGTTGGGACTGATGCAGGGAGTTCGGCCATCAATATCCTTCCTTTTGGTGAGGCATGCGTATCAGCTCAAATGGCGACTACATTGACGATCAATGAAATAAGAGTTAGCCATGCACGGGCTTGTTCCCATCGCGCATCCGCCACGCGGCGGGAAGCACCATATAAGCCGAGCAAGACGTAGGTCACGACGGGACACAGCACATCGTTCGGGCTGATCAGCGGGATCGGGTCAGCATTCAGTTGGGTAACGTTGCCGGCCAGTCGCCAGAGGAGCACAGACACAGCGACGGTGATCGCAATCAAGCCGGTATCGCGCGCCGAAAACGCTGGGTAGCGCCAGCGCAAGAGCAGGAAACTGGCGATCAGGGCAATCGACGCCGTTAGGGCAATGCGCCAGAAGGGGAATACGAGTGAATCGGTTAGCATACACAACCTCCCAAGCACGCGAAGCAAGCCAAATGATCAAAACAAGATCTGCAGAGGAACCACGCCCCCACGGCCAGCGTAACGAGAACGCCAGCCAGCAGGCTATCGCTGAGTATATTTTGTAGATCCATAGGCTTATTCTTCCTCAATCGCGCCAGGAAACTGATACGCACGATAGAGGCCTTCCAGCAGGGCGATCCCGCGCCCTGCCAGTTCCGGGTCAGGTAAGCCCGCTAAGCGCCAGCCTTTCAGGACGGCGTCAATGCCCGCGCTTTCAGGGCGCGCAGAGCCCATCGCGTAAATCAAGCTCGTGGACCAGCTCACCGAGCTCGGAAAAACCGGCTTCGTCTAGACCAAAGGCCCGGAGCATGGCCTCAAACGTGCAGAGTGGGCCGCAATGGCCGAATTCCCCCTCGTTCATGTCAAAGGCGACTTCATCGGGCTCCGGTGTATTTGAGTAACGAATTACCGCATTTGCATTGATAAAGCGCCGGATGAGCCAGACGCACGCGAGGCGATCGATATGAGGTCGCGGGCGTGTGACCCATCGTTTATCGTGGTAGGCGGCCAGCGCTACGGATGGGATATGCACAGCCGCAGCATTAGCGGGGGCCAGCGCTTTCGCTAGGCGCTCTCTGGGGCATGAAAATAATCGACCCGCGCAATCTCGGCATAACGCCGGCGCAGTTTGGCGAGGACAGCCTGCCTTTCGCCTTGCTCGTCCGGTGCGGTTCCCATCGTGAGCGACTGCTCAAGCGCCGCGGCTTCGGTATCCAAGGCGTCGTATTCTTCCTTGCGCGCGGCATGAAACAAGGCAATCAGTTGCGGATCGGATACCCCCTCAAAGTGGTCGACGTGCATCACCAGCGCATCGCCCTGTGCTTGGCGAATCTCCTGGGCAAGCCACTGAAAGGCTTCGATACACTCAAGCCGGGCCGGCAGTACATGGACACCCCCAGCCGCCGCAGCCGTCGCCACAGCGCGACCCGGGGACTTGAACTAGCCTTGGTTGGCAACGTATAGGAAAAGACAACCCAGCGCATAGGTTCCTTCATAGGAGGATTACTATAATACATGTTGCTTTATAAAGCAACATGTATTATATTTTTGGGTGCATCCCAAAAAAGGGGCGAGGATCAAGGCGACCTGACGGCGGCGTTAAGGAGTGACCAACGGTCGCTGAGCAAGACGGAACGCAGGGCGAGCATGGCGTGCGCACCAGAGCGACTCCATTGCATCCCAGCCTGC
>JBBREZ010000321.1:0-8151 GCA_038225095.1 Caldilineales bacterium | reverse complement strand
CTAAGGGTAGCAAGCACCAAGATAAGCGCCAGCTTGCATGGACTGAAGCACTGCTTCGCCTCAAGCGGATGGCTTTAGCACTACGGGAATGGGTCAAACAGCGGGTGCGCCTGCGCTATCTGGTCTTGGCCCAGAGGGCGCCCCGTCATTTTGGCAACAACCATGGGACGCAAGTGGTGCGTCAAGCTTTAGCCGTGCATCTGATCGGTAAGCTGCGCTATGACGCCGCCCTCTATTTTCCCTATACGGGCGAGCTGGCGGGCAAAGGGCGACCACGCATCTATAGCACAAGCTCGATGTTGACCAGATGCCTGCGCAAGCGCTGGTGAAGCGTTTTACGGAAGACGGGATTCAGACCGATATCTATCAAGCCACGCTGTTGCACAAGGCGTTTGCTGATCGCCTTACCATTGTTATCCTGGTCAAAACCAATCGGGCGACGCAGTGCAAGGCGCATGTGCTTCGCTACAGCAGCGACCTTGCACTCGCTTTTGACCAACTGCTTGACGCCGACCAGCTTCGCTTCCAGATTGAGTTCAATTTCCGCGATGCCAAGCCGTTCTGGGGCTTTGAGGATTTTATGAATATCAACCAAACCCTGCTCACTAATGCGGTCGGTCTTGCCTTCTTGATGGTGAACTTGTCCCATCTGCTTGTGATGCGTTTCCGCAAGCGCTGTCCGCAGTTCGGCATCTTGGATCTCAAAGACTACTTCCGCACTCGCTGCTACGCCTACTAGAGCAAACAAGTAGAAGTCGCACCAACGGGGAGAGCGCACGCTCTTGTGCGACCGGACCGGCATTAGAGAATGCCTCCTCCGCGTTTGTGCCAAGTTGATTTGGTTTGTCTATTAGAAGCTTTAAAATTGCTGCCAGATTTTCGATACGATGTCTGCGCTCGGTTCAATTCATTCGTGATTCACGCTTCGTCTCTCACTTTCCCTGGCGAAGGTATTGAATTATTCAGGGAGATTGCCATGACAACAACCACTACTCCAACCAGAAGCGCTGGTTTTCCATGGCGCATCAAACTTGAGCGCCGCCTCACCACACCAGGTTGGCTCAGCCCCGTGGTCTCAATCGGCGCGATTATCGTTGCGCTTTTGCTGGGTGCGCTGGTGCTGCTCATGGTTGGCGGCCACCCCGTGGCGGTCTATGCCCACATTGGTAAGGCGGCGTTTGGCGATCTGGGTGTCTTTTCTGACACGTTGGTGGCGGCCACGCCGTTGATTTTTGTCGGGCTCGGTTGTTCGCTGGCCTTTCGCATGAAGCTGTGGAATATTGGTGCTGAGGGCCAATTTTACATGGGCGCGCTGGGCGCGAGCACCGTCGTGCTGACCGGCTTGGTATCGGATAATACGCCACGCGTGATCACCTTGACCTTGATGCTGCTCGCTGGGATGATCTTTGGTGCGTTGTGGGGGCTGATCCCCGGTTGGCTCAAGGCCAAGCTTCAGGTCAACGAAATTATTACCACGTTGATGATGAACTATATTGCGATTGCACTCGTCAACTTTTTTGTCTTTGCGGTGTGGAGCGAAGGTGGCTTTCAGATGAGCAAGACGTTCCCCAAGAGCGCCTGGCTGCCTAAGTTGGGCGATTACGCAAAGCAAGTGCCACTCTTCCGCGGGCTCACCACTCATTTTGGGCTCATATTGGCCCTGATCGCTGTAGCCATCGTCTGGTACATTTTATATCGCAGCCGCTGGGGCTACGAAATTCGTCTAACCGGTGACAATCCGCGTGCAGCGCAGTACGCGGGCATCAACATCGTGCGCAACACCGTACTGGTGATGATGACTTCGGGGGCGCTGGCCGGGCTGGCGGGCATGTCGGAAATTGCCGGGGTCGTGCACCGCTTGCAAGGCTCGATCTCGCCCGGTTACGGGTTTACGGGCATTATCATCGCCTGGTTGGCCAAGCTCAACCCGGTGCTGGTGATCCTGGTTTCGATCTTGTTCGGCGGCCTGATCCTGGCCGGGCGCGAGATTCAACCAGCCGGTGTGCCGCGCTTGATTCAAGGCATTATTTTGTTTATGTTGATCGCCAGCGATGTGTTGTTGCGCTATCAGGTGCGCATTGTGCGCAACGAGGCGTAGGCTTAAAATCCATCATTTTCTCATTGTGGATGTGATATAATATAGGCAAAGGGGAATGAATGATGAACACAAAAATTGTGGATATACAAGAGGCGCAAACGCAACTCCTACAATTACTGGCACTGGCGTTGCAGGGCAATGATGTTGTGATTGCCGAAGATAACGTACCACTCGTTCGCTTAGTACCAGTGCAGCCGCAATCTCTACGCCGCATCGCTGACTTGCACAAGGGGGCCATACGAATGCGCGCTGACTTCAATGAGCCATTGCCCGACGAATTTTGGCTGGGGGATGTATGAGGTTTTTGCTCGATACGCAAATCTTCATGTGGTGGGATAGCGAGTCAGATAAGCTGCCACCACGTCTCTTAGCGTTATGTGAAGACCTTGCTCATACGTTGGTGTTGAGCGTTGCCAGCGTGTGGGAGATGCAAATCAAAGCCCAACTCGGCAAACTCGATCTAGATCGACCTTTGGCTGAGATTGTACGCAACCAAGAGCGCACCAACCGGCTTGTCTTACTGCCCGTCGAAGCAACGCATGTGTTTGGGTTACAGCAATTACCCTTTCATCATAAAGATCCCTTTGATCGTCTCCTCATTGCCCAGGCGCTGGTCGAGGGACTGCCGGTGTTGCGTGTTGACCCTTTCTTTATCCACTATCCAGTGACCGTTTATGGCGCGTGAACTCATTGTTACAGATTGATGCGCAAATCCTGTCTCAAACAGAGGGAGAATAAACTTTGTCTGTGATGTTTCGGTATAAAGGCTATGCTTTTTTCTTTTGACGTTCGACTTGAATGAGCCAGTCCATGTTCACGTACGCAATGGACGCAAAGAGGCCAAGTACTGGGTAGAGTCAGCGGAATTGGCTTGGAATCGTGGCTATCGACCACACGAGCTACATGAATCGAGCGACTGATCAAGGAAAACTACGATCTGATCCAAGCAAACTGGCAGGAGGAGTTAAAGAAGCGATGAATATGATTCAGGTGAAGGTGGACGTTCACCACGATGATAATAATCACAACTTCGATGATCGCTGCGTCATTGTCCCTGTGGCTGTACCCGATCTGGCTGCGGTGCATGCGCTGGCGGACCATCTGCACGAAGAAGGGCGAGCATACAGTAGTACAGCCTGGGGCTGGCCCGTGCAATACGACCCTGAATTACGCGAAGCTGTGGCTGAATTCCAGATTCCTGACGGACATGGTAGTTATCAGACTGAGATTCGCCCGTTCTGGAGTCTCGCCAGTTTTACAATCGGGGAAAGTGGCATCTGGTTCTATTCGCTCTTGTGGGAAAATGGGCGTGATCAAGCGCCCATAGCGTTCTTGGATGAGCGGAATGTACTGGTGCATGTGGCTTCTTGATAATAAGCCAGCCTGTTGCTGATCGGAGTGGATTGAGCCCACTAAATGATAGAATGGAATAAGAGCACCAGTAAGGATTCGTGAGAAGCTATGGTCTATATTGCACTTAACGAACAAACTGTACAAGAATTACAACAAGTGGCAAAAGCTCGCGAGGTTGAGCCTTCGGCATTGGCAGAACAAGCCGTTCGCAATTTTTTGCGTACCGAAGCACGCCAAGCAATGCAACACGAAGCAAAAGCGTTTCGCAAGCTTCATGCTCAACTCTGGCAAACCATCCCTGATGAATATGCAGCCATCTATCAGGGTAAAATGGTTGATCATGACGCCGATCAACTGGCCTTATTTCTGCGCGTTGAGGCCCAATATCCAGGCTTGACTGTGCTGATTCGCCAAGTCTGTTCTACACCGGAAGAAATCATTCAGGTATATTCACCTAAGTTTGAGCATGCCTAAAATTGTCTACACCCAGGAATATAACCGAAAAGAGTTCAGCCCAGCGATGCCAGTGCTGGAAATTGGTGTAAGCAGGGCAGGACGCGATCGCCCAGCCATTACGATTGAAGCAGTGATTGATTCTGGTTCAGACGGTACGCTGATCCCATTAGATTATCTGGAAAGAGCCGATGCACAATACATTGATCGCACATTTATCCGCGGGGTTACAGGGCATCGTCAGTCAATTGACCTGTATTTGGTAACGATCCACATCGGAGCCTATCGCGTTCATGCGGTACGAGCGGGTGCCTTGCCAGAGAATAGCCAAACCCTATTGGGGCGAGATGTACTCAATCAACTGAACATCATGCTGAATGGATTAGCAAGTGTCACTGATGTTTTTGAGTAAGGAGTATTTCAATAAAAACACACAAAATGCTCTGGGGTAGAGCAGCAAACCGCTGTGCCATTTGCCAGCTTGAGCTAGCAATAGATAAAACTGAAGTAGATGATGAATCATTGATAGGTGATGAATGTCATATCGTCGCACATCAGGAAGCTGGTCCACGCGGAGATGAACCACTTGATTCGAACCAACGCGACATGTATGCGAATTTGATTCTTTTATGCAAGAACCATCATAAACAGGTTGATGATCAGCGCAATAATTATACCGTTAACAAATTACAAGATATAAAAGAAAAACATGAAGCCTGGGTAGGAGGAAATCTCGCAATATATGACAAAGTACGACAACGAGATGAAGAGGTATATGCCACCTATATTGATGAATGGGAACGCAAATCATCTTTATCCCTCTGGCGAGAATGGACTTCCGGGCTACTAGCGCCTCAGCCTTATATTGTAGTGGAAGTTAGCGAAGAATTAAAAGCACTACCTCGTTGGTTACTTTCTCGGGTATGGCCGAAACGATATAGCGAACTAGAATATGCCTTTATTAATTTTCGAGTAGCACTTGACGATTTACTCAACGTGTTCTTTGAACATGGTGAAAAGAAAGATTGGCGGTATCTAACAACAAAATTCTATAAAATTCCGCATGGTTGGAACGATAACTATCATCATGATTTGCAAAGATATAGATTCCATGTCGATCTGGTTCATGATTTGACTTTCGAGTTAACGCGTTCTGCAAATTATATTTGCGATCAAATCAGAAGACACTTATCGCCACCTTACCGAATAGATGTAGGTAGACTTCTCATATCTCGTAGCGATATACGAGGATATACTGATTATTGCCCAGAGTATCAAGGGCCAGAACGTATTGATTATCCATACCCTGGATTAGAGAAATTCCAAATAGAGCGAGAGTGCAGAGATTTTTCTTTTGGTGCTGGTAATGAGCCACAATTTGATGACATTTCAGGAAAGTAATAATCTGATTAACTACCTTTCGCATATATATTTCATATAGAGTAGAGGAGATTACTTATGCAACGAACTATCACGCAGGAAAGCCTACCCATCATCATCGACCCCGACATCATGAGCGGAGCGCCTGTGTTTACTGGCACCCGCGTACCAGTCCGCACGCTGTTTGATTATTTGATGGACGGCTGCACCCTCGCGGAATTTCTTGACAACTTTCCTACGGTGTCACAGGAAGCCGCGCTTACATTATTAGCGTATGCCGCCAACCGCGTGGCGAATGAAGCAGCACACGCGTGAAAATCCTGATTGACGAAAGTTTGCCCCGCTATGTAAAGCAAATGCTAAGAGACGGTCTGAAAAGAATTCGTAGGTGCGGTTTGTAACCGCACAATCAGGGGATGACCGAGAACGTGCTACAAAGTCCTTGATCCACCCTTTTCAGACCGTTTCTAAGGGAATACCAGGTCTTCACCGTACAAGAGATGGGTTGGAGCGGCCTAAAGAATGGTGCTTTGTTGGCACGGGTAGAAGGAGAATTCATGGTATTTTTAACCGCCGATAAGAATCTGCGCTATCAACAAAATCTTAAAGGACGCCAACTCGCTATTGTAGTTTTCCCCTCAAACAAATTAAGTATCGTCAAGCAGTTGGTAGCACCACTAAAAGCAACGCTTGCAGACATCACAATCGGCGCATTGATCGAATTGTGAGCTTTGAAGTCACCGCATAGCATATAGGAACTATCATGGACCCAATCATCATTTTACAGGCCGGCGTCGCCAGCGGCACCGTCTTACTCCTCGCCACGCTCGGTGAAATCTTTTCCGAGCGCGCTGGGATCTTGAATCTGGGCGTCGAGGGGATGATGCTGATGGGCGCGATGAGCGCCTTTAGCGTCACCGTTGCGACCGGCAATGGGTGGCTCGGCCTGTTGGTGGCAATGCTGCTGGCTGGTTTATTGGCGCTGTTACACGGCGTGGTGACGATTCATTTTCAGGCCGATCAGGTGGTGAGCGGGCTGGCGTTAACCTTCCTGGGCACCGGTTTGAGCCTGGTCTTTGGCGAGGGCTTGAGCAAGGCGGGCGCAGTGACGCTGCTGCCCAAGTTCACCGTACCGCTGCTCTCGATGATTCCATTCTTGGGGCCGATTCTATTCACCAATCAAAGCGTGATGGTCTATGTCGGCTATGCACTTTTACCGCTGACCTGGTTCTACATCAATCGCACACGTCCCGGCTTACATTTACGCGCCGTGGGCGAAAATCCCACCGCTGCCGATGCGATGGGCATTAACGTCTATCAGTTGCGTTACGCCTATGTCTTTTTAGGCGGCATGTTATGTGGGTTGGCGGGCGGCACGATCAGTTTGGCGATCTCACCGGGCTGGTTTAGTGAAGCCACCACGTCGGGGCAAGGTTGGATCGCGGTGGGGTTGGTGATCTTTGCCCAGTGGAATCCGTGGCGGGCGGCCTTTGGCGCTTACGCCTTTGGGGCGCTGCGCCGAGTGATTCTGGATATTCAAGGTCCAAAGCTGATTTTGGGCCTGGCTAACCCATTTTTTTATAATCCGTATCTGGGTTTCTTTATGCAAATGTTGCCGTATGCCTTCACGATTGTGGTGCTCGTGCTCGGCTCGCGCGCTTCGTTACGTCAACGGCTGGGCGCGCCGGCTGCGCTGGGTTTGCCGTATGTGCGGGGTGAACGTGGGCATTAAAAACTGATCAGATGACAACAACGGATACTGATCTGTGTCACCTTGTCTGAGATTCGCAAAACAAATTCGTTACAGCCAATTGTTGTATCCGTTCCTATCTTAATCCGTTGTTGTATTTCAGCAAAAAGATAAAACGCTTATGTGGCGTCAATATTACACCGTAACCACCCTCAATGAAGCGCTGCAACTGCTCGCACAGCAGCGAGAAAAAGCGCGCATCGTGGCGGGGGCAACCGATCTGATCATCGAAATTGACCGCGGCGTGCGCAAAGGCATCGACGCGCTGATCGACATCACACGCCTGCCGGATCTCGACAAAATTACATTGGACAATGCGGGATGGATTCACTTGGGGCCGCTGGTGACGCATAATCAGTGCGTGGCTTCGCCGCTGATTCAGGCGCGTGCCTTGCCGTTGGCACAGGCCTGTTGGGAAGTCGGTGCGCCCCAGATTCGCAATCGGGCTACCATAGCGGGTAATCTGATCACCGCCTCGCCCGCCAATGACACGATCACACCACTGATGGCGCTGGATGCCGTGCTCACGCTGGCCTCGGTCAACGGCCAACGGCGTGTGCCGCTGCGTGAATTTTACACAGGTGTGCGCCGCACCGTATTGCAAGCGGACGAGATTTTGATCGATATAACGTTTCCGGCCATGCAACCAAGCGCGCGCGGCATGTTTATCAAACTGGCGTTGCGGCGGGCGCAGGCAATCTCCGTGGTTGATGTTGCCGTGCTTGTAGACTTTGATCAATCACAGGTAGTTAAAAAGGCGCGCGTTGCACTTGGGTCCGTTGCGCCAACGATTGTCCGTGCCGCGGATGCTGAAGCCGCTCTGGTTGGCAAGACGCTGACGCCCGCGGTCATCGAGCAAGCTGGCCGGTTGGCCCAAAACGCAGCGCACCCAATTGACGATATACGCGCTCCGGCTGAGTATCGCCTGGACATGGTGAAGGTGGTTATCGGACGCGCCTTGAGAGCGATTGCCGCGGGCCAAGAGCGCGGTCAATTGCCGACGCGACCGATCACGCTGGGTGGGCCAGAGCCGCATGCCCAGCCGATGACGAGTGAGAGGTACAAACATGACACTGGCACAACAATTCACACCACGATCAATGGCCGTGCCTACGCG
>JBBREZ010000320.1:0-8179 GCA_038225095.1 Caldilineales bacterium | reverse complement strand
AATACAGCAGGAGAAAGGTCATCCCTTCTTGGTTGTTAGCAATTTTGTACTACCCAAACAACAGGTAGAGATTCACGTAACCTCTGCCTGTTGTTTGGATTACAACGCGATCATATCACGAGTTATGGTAGCCATCAATAATCAAGTTGCCAATCTGATGAAATAAAAATTGGTGAAAATCAAGCCGTAAAATGATAAGTATAAAGCATTTGATCGCTGGCTTTTTGCTGCTTTCCGCTTAGGAAATTCAGCGTTATGGGAGGTAACGGGAAAGGGTTGTTTGTCGATCAGTTTTGCGTAACTTTACCCAGACTGCGCAATCTTGCGAGCCGGGCGGATTCGTGCTCGACGAGCCAGGGATCTTGCACTAGCGTCTGATAGGCTACCGCAAAATGGGGTTGCGCCGCGTCTGCGCGGTGCATGATCAGTAAGCACTCGCCCACTTCCTCGTCCACATAGCCATCGGTCTCACCGCTCTGTGCCATTTCTGTTTGCAATGCGTGCTGAATGGCAAGTGCTTCTTCGACGCGATGGAGCACGCGCAAAATTCGGGCAACTGACCCTGGGTCGTGCGCCAGGCCAGCGCTTTTTGAAGAAATGTCAACGCCGCTTCATCTTGCTGCCGCGCGTGATAAATCCAGCCGATATTATTGTAGAGCGAACCCAGCCATTGCTGGGCGCGCAGATCAGCCGATTGCTCGGCGATTTCGAGCGCTTTCTGGTTCCATCTGAGTTGTTGATCGGGTGCCTCAATGATGCCCAGCATGTGGGCGGCATCCACTGCGTAGAAGTCTTCACCGGCGGCCAGGGCTTGTTCCCAGGCTTGTAAGAAGAGGGGGCGGGCCTGATCGGGCTGCTGCGCCGAATTGAAAACGCGGCCGCGCTCCAACCAGTAACGCAACATGGCGTGGGGCGGTTGATGACCCAGCAAAGTTTGCGCTTGATCCAACGTCTGGTGGGCTTCCGAAAATTTCCGTTGCAGACCTTGCGCGCGGGCAAGTTGGGTCAGAAGTTCGACATAGACCGCCGACTCGTGTTCTACCGTCGGCAAATATTGGCGAAAACGTTGTTCGCTCGTTGCTGGTTGATCATAATCCCACAATTGGTCAAAATTGATTGGTTGGTTTTCTGGCGGCATGGTTTTCCTTTCCCTTCTTCTGCGAGTGCATTGCACTGGTCACGTGATCTATCGAACTAACAACCATTAGCAGGCCAGTGCGCTGCACTCATCTACACCAATCTACCTTATCAAGCCAAACAAGGCGGCCCAACCGCCAAATTTTCTGGATCAAATATAGCACAAATGTTCGGCGTGTCAAGCTACAATGTATGACAAAATTGCTTGACATTCACTTGTCAGACGTGTTACCATCTTTCGCGCTGATCAGGCTATTAAGACTATACGGATGAATTTTCGTATAGTGGAGAAAGAGGCGATCAGATAAAATGGACAACTGTTTATATTCATAACTGGCATACGCCTGGGGGGCATGATGAGCTGTTCCATTGATGGCTTTATTTTTGATTTAGATGGGACGGTCTATTTGGGGGATACCGCTTTACCGGGCAGCGTGGATGGGATCGTTGAGTTGCGCCGTCGTGGCAAGCGCATCCTTTTTGTCAGCAATAAGCCGCTAGAACCGCGTGAAGCATATGCGGCAAAATTAACGCGCCTGGGCATTCCAGCCAATCCCAGCGAAATCATCACATCAGCTTTTGTATTGGGCTATCACCTGGTCCAGACCTCACCCGCTCTGCGGCTGTACGTGATTGGCGAAGAAAATTTGCGCGCGGAACTGCGCAGCCACGGCTTGACCGTTGTCGAAGAATTAATCGATCAAGACGCCAAAACTGTGCTTGATCCGAAAGACATTGATGCCGTGGTAATCGCCTTTGACCGTACGCTTGATTACCGCAAGCTCAACACGGCTTATCAGGCGTTGCGACAGGGGGCGCGCTTTTTTGCCACGAATGCCGATAAAACTTGTCCGATGCCCGGCGGTGCGATCCCGGATGCCGGTGCAACGATTGCAGCGTTAGAGCATATTAGTGGGCGGCAAGTCGAGCTGGTTGCAGGCAAACCTTCTGCCTTAATTGCCGAGGTGGCGCTGGCGCAACTGGGCATACCGGCGGAACGCTGCATGATGGTGGGCGACCGTTTGGAGACCGACATTCGCATGGGCCAGCAAGCAGGCATGGTGACCGCGGTAGTCCTGACTGGCGTCGCCACGCGCGCAGACGTGCAACAGATGGCAACGCCCCCCAACTATGTGATCGAAAATTTGGGCGAGTTGCCTGATCTGATCAATTGACCGGGAATAAAAATTTGACGCAAAGGCGCAGAGGCGCAAAGAACAACGAAAATAAGCAAATTTGTGTTGAGCACGGACAAGCAACATTTATGTAGCAGTATTGATTTTTTCTTTGCGTTTCTTTGCGCCTTTGCGCCTCTGCGTCAAATTTTTTCCTGTCAAGCTCCATAACGTAAGTTATTCGATATAAAGTAGCTATGTCCAACATTTTAACTCAGCTTTATCCGCCATTTTTAACATAGGTTCAGGCATGAAAATCGCGATTATTGGAGATTTATTTGTCAGAGCAAAATTGTTTGAAGACGCCCTTTCTCAGCATGTAAAACCGTTAGTCAATCAGCTAACTTTAATCAGCCAGGAAGTTGGCTGGCCCGACATCGCGCAGATTCACAATGACGAGATCGCAGAATTTGTCGGTGACGCGGCGGAAATTGCCGATTTTGTGCGCGACGCCGACGCGCTTGTCACCCATATCGCCCCGATAACCCGCTCTGTGATCGAAATTGCTAAAAATTTGCAGATCATTGGCTGCTGTCGCGGCGGCCCGGTGAATATCAACGTGGCGGCGGCGACGGCGCGCGGGATTCCGGTGGTCAACGCGCCAGGCCGCAATTCGCAAGCGGTGATCGAATTTACGCTAGGCTTGATGCTCACCGAATGTCGCGGCATCAGCCGGGCGCACAGTGCGCTGGCTAATGGCGTCTGGCAGGGTGAACTTTATCGCTATAATCGCACCGGCAACGAGTTGAAAGGGCAAACCATCGGCTTAATCGGGCTGGGCGCGATCTCGCAGGGGCTGGTACCTTATCTCAAGCCATTTGGGATGCGCATTCTGACCTTTGACCCGTATGTGTCGCCCGTGCGTTGCGCTGAATTAGGCGTGGAACAGGTGGACTTTGCCACTTTGCTTGGGGAATCAGACATTGTCAGCATGCATGCGCGCGTCACGCCGGAGACGACCAAGATGATGGGCGCCCAACAGTTCGCGCAAATGAAACCTGGTGCCTATTTTATCAATACGGCGCGCGGCCCGTTGGTCGATTATGACGCGCTCTACATCGCGCTCAAAAGCGGTCATCTGGGTGGGGCTGGTCTGGATACCTTTGCTCAGGAACCGCCCCCGGTGGACTGGCCGTTGTTAAAGCTGCCGAACGTCACGCTGACGCCGCACATTGCTGGCGCGTCGAAGGAATCAGCCCAGCGCGGCGCGCAGATTGTGGCACAAGATGTGGCGAATTTTGTAGCGGGCCGACCGTTGGCGTATTGTGTGAACGCCGCGGCTTTGGGTTCATTGCCATCCGCCTATGCGTGAGAAAATTTATGTCCAAACAGCTCCTCATCGGCATCGACATTGGCACGACCAGCACCAAAGCGGTTGTCTTTGATCGCCAAGGCACTGTCCTTGCGCAGGCCAGCCAGGAATATCCAACCAACTATCCGCAGCCTAATTGGGCGGAACAAGATCCTGATGATTGGTGGCGGGCGACGTGCACCGTCTTGAACCGGATTTTTGCCGAAACTAGCCTAGACGCCCATGATGTCGCCGGCATCGGCATCAGTTGTCAAGCGCCTTCACTGGTGGCCGTCGATCAACGAGGTTGTCCCTTGCATCCGGCGCTGATCTGGATGGATCGCCGTTCCGAAGCGCAATGTCAATGGCTGCATGAGCACGTGGGCGAAGTTAATATCAGCCGCATCAATGGGGGGCGCATTGATCCATTTTATCTGGCGCCCAAACTGCTTTGGTATAAGGCCAATGCGCCGGAACTGTATCGGCAGACCCACCAAATTTTGCAGGCGAATGGGTATGTGGTGCACAAACTCTGCGATCAATTTAGCATGGATTTGTCGCACCCGCCGCTCTCACTATTTTTTGACAGCGTCCATGGCTGCTGGTCAACGCCCCTCATGGAGCGGATGCGGCTTGACGCGGCCAAGTTGCCACCGCTATTTGCCTGCGCGTCCGTGGTGGGCGAAGTCACAGCGGCGGCGGCGGCGGTGACTGGCCTGGCTGCGGGCACACCGGTGGTGGCCGGTTTGGTGGATGGCGCTGCCGCGGGGTTAGAAGCCGGGTTGGTCGAGATTGGCGATGCAGCCGAGATGACGGGCCAATCGACGGTGCTCATGCTTTGTAGCGACCAGCCCTATCTGGGCACAGCATTGATCCCGTTGGGCCATGCCATTCCAGGGCGTCACTTGGTGATTGGCGCATTGGTGGCCTCTGGTGGAGCGTTGCGCTGGTTTCGCGATCAACTGGGCGAGCCAGAACGATTGGAAGCGGCGCGCTTGGGCATCGATGCCTTTGACTTATTGAGCAAAATTGCGGCCCAGAGTCCGCCGGGCGCCAATCGGCTGCTCTTTTTGCCTTACATGTACGGCGAGCGCTCACCGATCTGGGATAGCGATGCGCGCGGCGTTTTCTTTGGGCTTTCACTGGCGACGCAAAAGGCCGACATGGTGCGCGCGATCATGGAGGGGGCGGCGTTTGGCTTGCGCCACAATATGGAAGTGGCAGCGGCCGCCGGTTTTGCCGCCCATAGTTTGGCCTGTGTCGGCGGCGGGGCGTGCAGCACAGTCTGGAATCAAATAAAAGCTGATGTGCTAAATCGACCGCTGCACTTGCCGCAAGCCGCCACCGGCGCACTGTTGGGCGACGCGATGGTGGCCGCGGTGGGCGCCGGGCTGTATCCGAGTGTAGAGGCAGCCGTCGCCGGTATGACAAAAAAAGGCGTGACGTACGAACCGCGCGTCGAGTTTGTCGCCCGCTATGCTGCGCTCTATCAGGTGTATGTCAAGCTCTACCCCGCGCTGAAAGATCAGTTCAAACAGTTGGCCGCCGTGCCATGAAAATTACTTCGCACCGTGTTATCGAAGTTTTGCTAATCGACAAACCATTTAAAAGGCATATGATTGAGGAGTAGGCACGCTTCGTGCCGATTTGGACGCACGAAGGCGTGCTTTCTCCTCGATTGTCTGAAGTTTATTTGTGTTGTCCATAAGAATTCGTAGGTCAGCGCTTCCAGCGTGACAAACCTGGTTATATCCACCTAGTATGGCCTTATGCTAGTTATTTTTATCCATAAAGGTGCAAAATACGTAGAAACTTGGCAAAATAGGCAATATTTTAAGCAGTTTTCATGATGAAATTTAATAATTATATTTTTGGCTTACAATAATTCACTATAGCAAAAATATATTATTTTAATTAAATTATATCATATTTAAAATGCAAAACCATGCCGTTTTGTCAGCAATATCAAACATATTACATGCTAAACCCGTATAATAAACTAGCATAAGCCCATAGTAGGGTCATTGTTGTTCGTCACGCTGGAAGCGCTGACCTACAACTAAATTATCATAGTTTTGGTAACAGTGGACTAGGGTTGTAATATTTTTGTTCGAGTCGGCCTGATCCGCTTATTTATTATCAACTTCAAAGTCATAGAAAGGGTAATCCATGACAACGCCACCATTCCATCCCCCTTATGTGATTGGCATTGACGGTGGCACGGAATCGATCAAGGCTGGGATTTTTGATCTCCAAGGGAATCTGGTTGCCGCCGGGGCGCGCCCATACAAGACCTATTTCCCGCGCCCTGGTTGGGCCGAACAAGATCCAGCCGAATGGTGGGATGGCTTGGTGGGCGCGGTGCGCAACGCGCTAGCTGCTGCGCCAATTAAGCCCGCCGACATTATTGGCATCAGCGCCGACGCCACGTGCTGCACGATGGTGCCGATGCAGGCGGACGGCACGGTGCTGCGGCGTGCTCTATTGTGGATGGACGTGCGTGCCAGTGAACAGGCCGCCCGCATCTACGCCACCGGCCATGCTGCGTTACGTTATTGCCTGAGCGGCGTCAGCGCCGAGTGGATGCCCGCTAAAATGTTATGGCTCAAGGAAAATGAACGAGAAATTTATGACCAGACCGACACGTTGATCGAGTATACGGACTGGATTGCCTATCGCCTGACCAATCGTTTCGCGCTCAGTATCAGCACCATCAATCATCGTTGGTTTTATCATCTGCCCAGTGGTGGATGGCAGCCCGATTTCTTTGAAACTGTGGGCTTGGGTGGAATTGAAGCGAAGTTCCCCAAAGATGTCTTTGAAATTGGCGAGATCGTTGGCGGGCTTTCGCAGGCGGCGGCCGCACAATTGGGCTTGCCGTCTGGCATTCCGGTGGCGACCAGCGGCGCAGATGCCTTTATCGGCTTATTGGGGCTGGGCGTAACGTCGCCGGGTGACATGGGTGTGATTACAGGCTCGTCGAACGTGATGGCGGCCTTGTCAACTCAAGAGCTTCACTTTCCCGGTGTGTTTGGCAGCTTTCCCGATGCCCTGATCCCAGGCTTGAACTTGATTGAGGGAGGCCAGGCCTCTACGGGTTCGATTTTGAATTGGTTTAAGCAAAACTTTGGGCAGGGCTTGGCCGAGGAAGCGCAGGCGAAAGGTGTGTCGATCTATCAATTGCTGGACGCCGAGGCTGCGCAAATTCCACCCGGCTCCGAAGGGTTGATCGTCCTTGACTATTTTCAGGGCAATCGCACCCCGCATACGGATTCGGCGGCGCGCGGCACAATCTGGGGGCTTTCCTTGCAATCCAGCCGAGCGCATGTTTTTCGCGCTTTGATGGAAGGGGTGGCCTATGGCATGCGCGATATTTTGGAGACTTTTGCGCACAACAATTTCGCCGTGTCGCGGGTAATTACCAGCGGTGGCGCGACGCGTAGCCCAGTCTTTATGCAAATTTATGCTGACGTGCTCGGGATGCCATTGGTTACCACGCGTTTTCCCGAAGCGACGATGCTTGGTTCGGCTGTCGTTGCGGCGACCGGTGCGGGCGCGTATCCAAGTTTGGTAGAGGCTTCACGTAACATGGTTCAGGTGACTGATGCCTATCAACCAGATTTGCAAAGGCACGCCGATTATGCGTTTTTTATGCGCCAATATCAGGAGACCTATCAGCAATTGAAAGGACTGATGCAGGCGATGAATCATAAACTGGCGGCGTGACCAGCTATTTTAACGCAAAGATCGCAAAGCTTTTTCTTTGCTACTCTGCGTCTTTGCGTTGAAATTTCAGATTGATGAAAAGGAATCCACTTGAACCAGAATCGACCCCAAATGGTGACGATTGATAGCGATGCGATCACCCATCTGCTTGAATTTTGCCAGGCCAACCAACTGACCAAGTTTTGTCTGGTGGCGGACCGCAATACTTATCCTGTATTAGGGGCAGCGGTTGAAGACGCGCTGCGGCAACAGAATTTTGACCTGAAAAAAGTGGTCTTTACCAATGCCGAGGTGGTCGCCGATGCCCAGCATATTTTGCGCGTTTTGGTAGAAATGGACCAGCAAGCACGCACATTTATCGCGGTCGGCTCTGGTACGATCACGGATATTAGCCGTTTTGTCAGTCACCGCACCGGGAATCATTTTATTGCTATGCCCACCGCGCCATCGGTCGATGGTTTTGCTTCGATTGGCGCACCTTTGATCATTGGCGGTGTCAAGACAACCATTGTCGCCCATGCACCGATTGCCATTTTTGCCGATCTTACCGTGTTGGCGGCGGCCCCGCGTGCCATGATCGCTGCCGGCTTTGGCGATATGTTGGGCAAAATCACCTCGATTGCCGATTGGCGCTTGGGGCGTCTGCTGTGGAACGAGCCGTATGATGAAGCGATTGCCCAACGCACCCTGCAGGCGGCGCAACTCTGCGTTGATCACGTGGCTGAGATTGGCGCGGGCACGCCACAGGGCATCCAGATCCTGATGGAAGCATTGATTGAATCGGGCTATTGCATGTTAGATTTTGGCAGTTCACGCCCGGCGTCTGGCGCGGAACACCATTATTCCCATG
>JBBREZ010000319.1:0-8193 GCA_038225095.1 Caldilineales bacterium | reverse complement strand
GCGCGGCGAAAAATTCACCTATCGGCAATTAGTCCGCATGGGCCTGGCCCTTGGTGGGGTTTATCTATTAGCGCGACCCGAAGGTGGTGTTAGTCTGATTGGCGTTCTGCTTGTATTCGCGACGATTGCGATCTTTTCGATCCAGATGGTTGGTGTGCAATGGTATCTGCAAGCGTATGATTCGGGCGCGGTGACCTTCTATATTGCGGCGGTGGCAACGGTGGTCACCTTGATTTGGTGGCGAATTCAGGGCGAAGTCTGGTATGTCGCTGGTGCGCAGGGTTGGTTGACAATTATTCTGCTGGCCGTGGTGAGCACAGTTCTGGCGCGCCTTTGTTTCTATAAGGCAATCCAAAAATTAGGCAGTGGTCAGATGTCGTTGCTGATGCCAACCGAGATGTTGCTGGCTGTGATCTGGTCGCTACTCTTCCTCGGCGAACGGCTGACCCTGGTGCAGTGGCTGGGGGCCAGCCTGATTTTGATCAGCGCCATGTTGGCGATTCAGCGATTAGGCCGGGTGCGTTGGCCGCGGCGTGGGCGGCATCTGGCTAGTCTATAATCAAAACGAGTTTTTAAATTGTAGACAGGGAAACAGGTAGACAGGAACTGTGCGCGCTGTCTATCTGTTGCCCATGAAAGAGCTTGAGGAGAAGTGCATGGCCGAGTTAACGATTACCGGGAAGCCAACCAGTGACAATGCCAACTGGAACTTTGGCGTCAACTTGTTGGATATCACCTTTTTTACGCTAGGCGTCAGCCTGGTCTCGCGCGACACGGTGATGCCCGTATTGGTGAGCCAGTTAACTGATTCGAAATTTGCGATTGGTCTGATCCCCGCCATTTTCAGTCTTTGTTTTTATTTACCGCAATTGCTCATCGCCAACTTTTCCGAGCGCCTGCGCTATAAAAAACCGTTTACGATGTTGATGGGCGGCGTGGGCGAGCGCGGCGGCTATCTGTTGATCGGGTTGAGCATCTGGCTGTTTGCCAAGCATTCGCCCATGTTGGCGTTGGTGCTCATTTTTATCGCGCTGGCGATTAGCGCCACCAGCAGCGGCCTGGCCACACCCGCCTGGTTTGACATGATTGCTAAGGTCATTCCGGTCAAACGGCGCGGTCTTTGGTCGGGTCTGAGCCATAGTCTTGGCGCGTTGATGGGCGTGATTGGCGCGCTCTTTGTGGGGCGCATTCTGGAGAATAACGCCTATCCCAACAACTTTGCCCTGCTTTTTTTACTCACCTTTGGTCTGTTGCTGATCTCTTTCGTCGGCTTGGCGCTGAATCGCGAACCGCCGAGTGACATGGTCAAGCAACCTATTTCACTCGCCCGTTATTTCCGGCAATTGCCCGAAATCTTACGTCGCGACCACAATTATCTGCGCTTCCTGGTCAGCCGCACCACCATGCAACTGGGCGCAATGGCGACTGGCTTTTTCATGGTCTATGGCACCGAGCGTTTTCAGATTGATGGCGAAGGCGTGGGCTTGCTGACTGCAGTCCTAGTGGGCAGTGCGGCGTTGATGAATCTGGTATGGGGCTTCGTGGGTGATCGGCTAGGCCATAAGATTGTGCTGGCCTGCGCTGCGTTTGCGATGGCGCTCGCCGCTTTGACGGCCTGGTTGGCTGTTTCACCCGCCTGGTTGATCGTCACCTTTGCGTTGATCGGCGTCTACACGGCGGCTGACGGCGTGTCAGGGTTTAACATTATCCTCGAATTTTGTGCGCCAACCGACCGACCCACTTATATTGGGCTCACCAATACGTTGCTCGCCCCCATGCTCACCGTGGCCCCGCTGCTGGGCGGCTGGCTCGCCATGACCCTGGACTATAGCGGCCTCTTTCTGATCGCGCTGGTCATTGCCAGCCTAGGCGGACTGTTAATGTTGTTCTGGGTGCGTGAACCGCGCCTGGATGCGTAAAGACCCCTCCCGCGCCCAAAGGGCTCCCGCGCCCGTTCGGCTGCGGTTCGACCAGCGCACCGCACGGGGCCTGAGCGTTCGACGACTCGACTGAGCTCGCCGAAGTCTGAGCGCACGCCGAAGTCTGGCCGAAGGCCACGTCGAAGCCTGCTGGGCGGGAACAGATCAGGGACAATCGAAGCCACTTGTTCTGTCCCTGATCTGTTCCCTCTCCTAGCGCAGCAGCCAGGGGAGCGCGCCTAGCAGGCTACCGCCCTTGGGCGCGGGAGGGGTCTGGGTCTGCGTCACTTACCAACCAATCAAGCATGATGAAAGCGATTGTAATCTGATGACAGAAGCAACGGTTGAGCAAGCGAGCAAACAACAAGCGGCGAAGGATGTGCGGTGGAATTTCATCGTCAACGTGTGGGATGAGATTTTCGTCCTCTTAGGCATCAGCTTGGTTTCGCGCGAAACCGTCATGCCCGTGTTGGTGGCGCACCTGACGCACTCCAAGTTGGCGATTGGTCTGATCCCGGCCATTTTTGCGCTAGGTATGTATTTGCCCCAGTTGCTCGTGGCCAACTTTTCTGAGCGCATGCGCTACAAGAAGCCCTACATTATGTGGGTTAGTGGGCCTGGTGAGCGCGGTGGGTATCTGCTGATGGGATTAGCGATCTGGTGGCTGGCACCAACGTCGCCAACATTGGCATTAGTGCTCTTTTTCGTCTTCCTGGCGATTAGCGCTATTTGTATTGGCATTGCCATGCCAGCCTGGTATGACATGATCGCCAAAGTGATCCCGACGAACCGGCGCGGTCTTTTTTCGGGTGTTGGTCACAGCCTGGGCGCGTTGGCCAGTGTGATCGCCGCCTTCTTTGTTGGTTGGGTGCTCGAACGGCTCGCCTACCCAGACAACTTTGCGTTGTTGTTTCTCGCTGCCTTTATTGCCATGAGCATTTCGTGGGTAGGGCTTTCCCTGACGCGTGAGCCACCGAGCACAACGGTCAAAGCGCGCATGCCGCTGGCGCTTTATCTGCGTCAACTGCCCGTGATCTTGCGCAAGGACAGCAATTATCTACGCTATTTACTAAGCCGCAGCACGATTCAACTGGGCACGATGGCCAGCGGTTTCTATGTTGTCTATGGGATCGAACGCTTTCAAATTGACGGCGCTGCGGTCGGCGTGCTCACGGCCGCGCTAGTGGGTAGCGCGGCGATTATGAATTTGGTTTGGGGCTTTGTCAGCGACCGGCGCGGCCATAAGCTGGTACTCGCCATCTCCGCCTTTGCGCTTGTCGTGGCGGCCCTGATCGCCTGGTTGGCTACTTCACAGGCATGGTTAATCGTGACCTTTATCTTGCTCGGCGTCTATACGGCGGGCGACGGCGTGTCGTCGCTCAATATTATCCTGGAATTCTGCGCACCCGAGGATCGCCCCACCTACATCGGCCTGACTAACACCCTGCTCGCGCCCATATTAACGCTTGGCCCGTTGCTCGGCGGCTGGTTGGCAATGACGAGTGGGTACACTGGCCTGTTTGCGACTGTGTTGATCTTTGCCAGTGTGGGCAGCCTGTTGATGCTGTTCTGGGTGCGCGAGCCGCGCCGGATGGCCGTTGTCTAAACCTGTACTTATAGAAAAAGCCCGTAAGACCCAATGGCTTTAGCTTTGGGATATAAGGGGCTTCAAGCTGTCCACTTGGCTACTGCCAAGTGAAGCTTTAGCCTGGTCCATATTGACGCTTCTACTGAAGCGCCCCCTTCCCTTCGCGCTGATGTCGCCGTCGTTGACTTCGGCGAGCTGAGTCGAGCCGTAAGCACTTTGTCACCATGAGAACCCTCCCAATGTGGTACAATATATCTGTTGTTTGGCGCTTCGATAACCAAGATCGTTGGACAACAAAATGCAAAACCACCTTAAGAACTGAATATTAGTGGTTGTGAGCGGAAAACGTCGCTCATGTAAAATATTCGACGTATACAGGTCGAAGATAAAGCCTTCAAATACCCTGGGAGCCGGGGAAATTAACGCCGTGGGACACATGCGCCTAGAAGGCAACCGGTGCTTTAAGACGCTCAGCCCCGGAACAAGTTCGAGGGACAAACAGACAAGCTGTTTGTCCTACGAAGCCCAAAGCCTTTAGGCTTGGGTAGCTCACAAGGCTGACTTTACGATCCTACCATGTTTCCAATCTATGTAACTAAAGCATATAATGATTGAAATTCCTGTTCCCGTGGTATGAAAGGCACAAAGTTTTGACCATCAGACTCCCTTTGCGCATTGGCATCCTCGGCGCGGCGCGCATTGCTTCCAATGCGCTGATTTTGCCGGCGCGCAGCCTGCCTGATGTGCAAATTCTGGCTGTTGCCGCCCGCGATCCGGCTCGTGCTACGGCCTTTGCCAAGCAGCATCACATTCCGCGTGTCCATGCAAGCTATGCGGCATTGCTGGCCGACCCGGAAATTGACGCCATTTATAACCCGTTGCCCAATAGTTTGCACTGCGAATGGACAACGCTTGCCCTACGATCTGGTAAGCACGTTTTGTGCGAAAAACCGCTCGCCGCCAATGCGGACGAAGCGGAACAGTTAGCACAGGTGGCGAACGAAACGGGTTGTGTGGTGGCGGAAGCGTTTCATTATCGGTATCATCCGCTCGCCGCACGTATGAAAGCCATGATCGACAGTGGCGCATTAGGCCGCGTGCGCCATCTAGAAGCTCATTTTTGTGTGCCGTTGTTGCGGCGCAATGACATCCGCTATTGCTATGACCTGGCGGGCGGCGCGCTGATGGATTTAGGTTGCTATGCCATCAATCAACTGCGCTTTTTGACCGGCGCTGAGCCCGAAGTCGTCAGCGCCAAAGCCAAAACTTCAGCGCCTCAGGTGGATCGCTGGATCGAAGCCGATTTCCGTTTTGCTGATGGGCGCACCGCACGCATCACGGCGTCGTTCTTTTCGACCATACTTTTACGCATTGTGACCATTGTTCAAGGCGACCAGGGTGAAATGCGCGTGCTCAACCCAATTTTGCCGCATTTGTTTCATCGGCTGACCATACGTAATGCCAAAGGCAAACGCAGCGAACGGGTGCCAGGCGAAACTAGCTACACCTACCAGTTGCGCGCCTTTGCCAAGGCCGTGCGTGGTGAAGTGCCCATGCCGACAGATGCCGCCGATGCCATAGCCAACATGCGGGTGATTGACGCTGTCTATGAAAAGGCGGGACTGAAGCGGCGCGGAACCTGACCACGGCACAAGACTAATTTACGATTTTTGATTTACGATTTACGAGATTGCCCCGTAGACGAAGTAACTTCGTAAATCAAAAATCTACAAGGGAGCATCCTATGTCTTACCAACCAACTCGTGAATCCGTCCAAACTCATCCAGTGCCTGACTGGTTCCACAATGCCAAGCTTGGCATCTTTGTCCACTGGGGGCTCTATTCTGTCCCTGCCTACGCGCCCATAGCTGGCGAATTTGGTGATATTCTTGTCAGCGGCGCATGGGCGAAGTGGTTTGCCAACAACCCTTATGCCGAATGGTACATGAATTCCTACCAGATTGAGGGCAGCCCCACGCGCCAATATCACACCGAGCAATACGGCGCTGAGTTCAATTATGCGGATTTTGCCCCGCTGTTCAAGCAGGCCACGCAACGCTGGGACCCAAACGATATGGCCACCTTGTTCCAGCAAGCGGGCGCCCGCTATGTCGTACTCACCACCAAGCATCATGACGGCTTCTTGCTCTGGCCGAGTGAACATCCGAATCCCTATATCGAAGCCTATCATGCTGACCGTGATCTAGTGGGTGAATTGACCGACGCTGTGTGCGCGCATGGCATGACAATGGGTCTCTACTACTCGGGTGGTCTGGACTGGACGTTTAATCAAAAAGTGATCCAGCACATTGCCGAGATCCAGGCTGGCGTGCCGCAAATGTCCGAATATGTTGAATATGCCAACCATCATTGGCGCGAGCTGATCGACCGTTACGGCACAATGGTGCTCTGGAACGATATTGCCTATCCCGTTGCGACTGATTTGAATGTGCTCTTTGCCGAGTTCTATAACAAAATGCCCGCCGGTGTGATCAACAACCGCTTCACCCAGAAATTCCAAATCAGTGAAGGACACATGATTACGGATAATCACCACGATTTTGAGACGCCGGAGTATAGTTCATTCAGCGAAATCCGTCCGAAAAAATGGGAATCATGCCGCGGCGTCGGCGCATCCTTTGGCTATAATCAGATTGAGGGGCCCGAACAATACCTGACGCTTGAGAATCTGGTGCGCTCGTTTGTGGACATTGTCAGCAAGAACGGCAATTTGTTGCTCAACGTGGGGCCAATGGCCGATGGGACGATCCCGCCACTGCAACGGGAACGCTTGCTGGGTTTAGGGCAATGGCTGGCGGTCAATGGCGAGGCCATTTTCGATACACGGCCGTGGATGGTGGCCGAAGGCAAAACGGCCGATGGCATCGACGTACGCTTCACGCAGAAAGGCGATAGTCTCTATGTGACGTTGTTGGATACGCCCACCGGCCAGCCAATCGAAATTGTGGGCATGCGGGCCAATCCAGCCACAATCGTACAACTGCTTGGCTATGATCAATTGCTAAACTGGGCGCAAGCCGGGCAGGGACTGGCGATCACGTTGCCAAGCGACTTGCCGCACTCGCCCGCGCACACCTTCAAGCTTACGCCGCAACCGCAGCCAATGGGATAAGCAACAGACAGCGCTTACTCAGAAACGGTCTGAAAAGGGTGGATCAGGGACTTTGTAGGTGCGGTTTGTAACCGCACGTTCTCGGTCATCCCCTGATTGTGCGGTTACAAACCGCACCTACGAATTCTTTTCAGACCGTCTCTCAGTGCATAGTCAATTATTTTCTCGACAAGGGATATTACTATGACAGCGCAAGGTTGCGCGCAAGGGCGGAGCCAGCACGCCTCGTGCGCATGGTCCGGCCCGTAGGCGTGCCGGCTCCGCTGTGGTCTACCGATTAACAACCTGGCGCTGTCATATTAATGCGCCGCCATAAACTGGCGCAGATAATTCCCGCTCTGCACCAGCGATGCTTTGCGGCTGGCCAGCGCGCCTTCGTAGGCCCGATCTTCCACCTCGATGCAGACGGGGCCGTTATACCCGGCGTCGCTGAGCACCGAGAAAAATTGGCCCCAATTGACATCGCCCAAGCCAGGCAATTTGGGTGTGTGGAATTGTAGCGGCGTACCCATGATGCCCACTTCGTCCAACCGGTGTTGATCAACACGGGCGTCCTTAGCGTGGACATGGATGAACTTCGGAGCAAAGTCGCGGATCGCCTTCAGGTAGTCGATCTTCTGCCAGACCAGGTGCGACGGGTCAAAGTTCAGGCCGAAGTGCTCACTGGGAATCGCCTCGAACATGCGTCGCCAGATCGCAGGGGTGGTCGCCAGATTTTTGCCGCCGGGCCACTCGTCCGTCGTAAAGAGCATGGGGCAATTCTCAATGCCAACGCGCACATTGTGCTCCTCAGCGAACTTGATCAACGGCTTCCACACCTCCAGGAAGCGCGGCCAATTATCCTCTACCGAACGCGTCCCATCGCGGCCAATGAAGGTATTCATCACGCCCACTTCCAACAGTGCTGAAGCCTCGATCACGCGCTTGATGTGGTCGATGTAGACCTGGGCTTCGGCCTGATCGGCGATTAATGGATTGGGGTAGTAGCCCAATCCGCTGATGGTGATGCCATGATCGGCCATCATTTGCTTGACAGCTTTGGCCGCTTTTGGATCAAAATCTGTCATGTCGATGTGGGTGACGCCTGCATAGCGTCGCTCCGCCTTGCCCTTGGGCCAGCACATCAACTCCAAACACGTAAAGCCCGCCGACGCCGCGAACTCAGCGACCTCTTGCAGTGATAAGTCGGGTAAAATCGCACTGACAAAGCCTAGTTGCATAGATACCTCTTTTTTGATTGAGAATTGGGTATTGAATATTTGGTATGCATGGAAGCAGAACCTAATCCTTAACGTTGTCGCCAGGCGTTTGTCCGCCAACGGGGCGATCACATCGCAAACGAAACAATGGGCAAGCGCACCTAGCGCACGCGGAAATATTACAAACACACCGAGCAAAGGCAAATTATCTAATCGGAATGTTAGTCGGCGGCTTTGCGACGTCGTTTCCGCTGCGGTTTACCTTTTATCTCTGCATCGACATGCCCATTGCTTGGTGTATCACCATACTCAGCATCGACTTGTTGCCAAAACGTGGCATGCGGAATACCGCCC
>JBBREZ010000318.1:0-8197 GCA_038225095.1 Caldilineales bacterium | reverse complement strand
TCTCACCAGCCGTTAGCGCAGGGTAGATAAAAACAATTTAACAAGGGAATCAAGTAGATAAAAGCGATGAAAACCGACAAATTACAGCCTCCCAGTAGCAAATCTAAGCAAACAGATTGGTCAAGATTTCTGGGACCAGTTGAAGACCTCGAAAGTTATGTTAAAGCCGATTGGTGGCGGCAGATCTTTAATGCCAATTACCTGCGCACCGATGGCGATGTTGTCGAAGACCTCTCCATTACCCGGCGCGAGATCGATCTTTTCCTCAGCGTTCTGGAGCCTTACAAAAGCAGTGTGATCCTCGATCTCTGTTGTGGACAAGGACGCCACACGCTAGAAATGGCGCGCCGCGGCTATCAAAATTTGTTTGGACTGGATCGTTCCCACTACCTGATCAACCGCGCCAAGTCGATTAACAAAAAAGAAAATCTAAACGTAGCCTTCAAAGAAGGTGATGCCAGAAAGTTGCCTTTCGCCAACGATAAATTTGATTTTGTGGTGATCGCTGGTAATAGCTTCGGCTATTTTGAGTCATCGTCGGATGATCAGAAAGTGTTGCGCGAAGTATTGCGCGTGCTGAAGCCTTCGGGGAGATTGTTGATTGACATCACCGACGGCGCCTATGTCAAGCAAAATTTCCAGCCCAGAAGTTGGGAATGGATCGACAAAACCTATTTTGTTTGCCGCGAACGTTCACTTTCCAAAGATGGCGAGCGCTTGATCTCGCGCGAGGTCATCACGCACGTGAAGGAGGGCGTGATTGCCGATCAATTTTACGCGGAAAGACTCTATACCAACGAGAGTATCCACAAACTGCTCAACAGTGTGGGTTTTACGGGCGTGGAACAACATGCGCAAGTACAGACTAATTCGCAACGCAACCAGGATTTAGGCATGATGGAACGCCGGATTATTGTCACCGGGCTGCCCAAAAAGCAATGGACGCCGCGCAAGATCGCTAGCAAAGCCGCGAAGACCGTAGCCGTCATCATGGGCGATCCACAGGTGTCTGACCCAGTTAAGCCAAACGCAGCTTTCGATGCGGATGACCTTTACACGATCAACGAATTAAAGCAAGCGCTGGATGAACTAAAGCAATACAAATTCACCTATCTGACCAATCATAGCACGTTGATCAACGATTTAATCAAAGTGAAAGGCAAAATCGATTTTGTCTTTAATTTGTGCGACGAAGGCTTTAACAACGAAGCGACTAAGGAGCTCCACATTCCCGCCTTGCTCGAAGCGCTGGCGATCCCGTACACCGGGGGCGCACCGCAGTGCCTGGCCTATTGCTATGATAAATCGTTGGTGCGTGGCGTGGCTACAGAAATGGACATTCCAGTGCCCTATGGTTTCTTCATCAAGGCCGAAGACACGAATTTCATCGAAATTACGCTAGATTTTCCCGTGATTGTCAAGCCTAACTATGGCGACTGTAGCGTTGGCATTACGCGGCACAGTGTCTGTTATAATGTCACCGATCTAGAAAACGCCTTGCTGCAAGTGCGCGAAAAAGTTGGGTACGATAAGCCCGTCTTGGTCGAACGCTTTCTGACCGGCAAAGATATCAGCGTTGGCATTATTGGCAACCCACCCGAATCATACATGGTCTTGCCGATCATTGAAGAAGATTATTCGGCATTGCCCGACGACTTGCCCAAAATCTGTGGCTACGAAGCCAAATGGGATCCGAGTTCACCCTATTGGGATTTGCGCTCAGTGCCGGCGAATCTACCGGAAGACACCGAGCGATTTTTGGTGGCTAGTTGTCTTAAACTTTTTGAGCGGCTGGGCTGTCGCGACTATGTGCGCTTCGATTGGCGGCTAGACAACGAAGGCACGCCACGCTTGCTAGAGGTCAACCCGAACCCAGGTTGGTGTTGGGACGGGCATCTGGCAAAGATGGCGAAACTGGCCGGTTATGCCTATCCAGCGCTGTTACATTTAATTTTAAAGGCAGCCGAAGAGCGCATCCATCCCAACGAGAAGAACGAAAATGGCAACGGTAACGGTCACAGCAACGGCACCCAGCCCCAAACCAACCTGATCATTCATCTGCCCCAGGCTGTACCGGCCTGACCCAATGACAAAACAATCCGATTCGGCTTAAGCGGAAGTTTTGCCGCAAGTCATCACATGCTAGCTAGCGTTGGTCATTAATAAGTTCGATATACTAGCCAAGACGCACACTTATTAACTGATGTTACGCAGTTCCCCTGTAGGATGGGTCAGCCGCTCCACCTGAACGGTCAACCAACGCTCGTGCTGCGGCTGACCCATCCTACGCCACCGTACGTAACGTGGATTATTAATAACCAACGCTAGCCTATGTTAGGAAATCTATACCATGCGCTATTACAGACGTTATCGACGCCGCAATCGCTATGAAGACGAGTATGACTATCCGCGAACCAACCGCCGCGGGGCGCGCATTGGTCGTACCGAGCTAAAATGGCTGGCGATTGGCATTGTCGCATTCGTCCTCATCGCCATTCTGATCCATATGGCAAAATAAAGCCACACAGTGGACAATATCGCTAGAGCATAGTGCAGTTTGTGCTCTATTCTTTTGACAATCTAGCCCAAAATCAGTATACTGCCGTTTATCAGTCGCGGCCCACTAGCTCAATTGGCAGAGCAAATGACTCTTAATCATTGGGTTCTAGGTTCAAGTCCTAGGTGGGTCACCTAATTTTTATAATGTTTATTCAATTGTTAAGGGTGTAGAAGTAGAGAGGACGGTTTGGTCTTACGACTGGGCTATCCTCTCTATTTGTTTAGCGTAGAGCAACGGGGTATTGAATCGCAGCGAATCAGGTTATTAGCCTCACCAAGCCCGAGCCAGATGCGCAGCGAACAGACCAACCACAAGAAGAGCAACGGATCGCAAAGCCTGGATTCACTTTGAAAGGCTAGTTCTGGAAGCGCCAAGCAATACGATGGACGCAGAAATAGGATATCCACTCATAGTAGTAGTTCTAACCGGTGCAGTAACTGCCATTGGTTTTATCGCCCATTCCAGAGCCCTTCTATTGCTAGGGGCTGGCTTATTTATAATTGCGCTGTTGATTTTGATTATCTCATTTGTGTTTTGGATCATGAAAAAGCGGGCTAAAAAAATGCCACAAACGCCGCACGCTAAAGACTTTTTATAAACTCACTCTGTGATCTTGACTTTCGGGTCAACTATAACCCCTCAGGCGGCGCAAAGCACGTAGCGTCAGAAAGTAATCATCCCGAAAGCTGTTCGCTTTCGGGATGATTCAGATCGAAAATTAACGAGAATAAACTGTCACCGCGGATAGATAGACAGCTACTACCTGTTTATTATCTACCTGTTTACCCATCTACGGCGTGCTCGCCGTTTGTGTTAATGACGTCGTATTGGTAATTGGCGCACTGGGCGGTGCGAGCGGCGTAGCAGGCGGCGGTGCTGATGTATCTGTTGGCACCGGTGTATCGGTCGGCGGCGCTGGCGTAACCGTTGGTGGCACTGGTGTTGCAGTGGATGGCGCTGGCGTATCAGTCGGCGTTTTCGCTGGTTCGGTTGGTGTTGCATCCGTTGCCGTTGCGGTTGGTGTATCGGTCGCGGACGCCGCAGTAGGCGTAACGGTGGACTCGGCAGCTGTTGGAGCAGCAGGTTCTGGCGTTGCTGTTTCGGTTGGCTCTGTGGTTGCCGGATTGGCCGCTGATGTTGCCGTTGCCGTCGGTTCTGCGGTCGCTGCATCAATCGCTGGCGCTGCCGTAGCCGTCGGTTCTGCCGTTGGCGTATCCGCTACGCTGGTTGGCGAAGCGGCGACCGGCACAGTGGTCGCTTCTGCGTTAGCCGCCGACGATTCTCGATAGTTGAAGAGCGCGCTCGCCTGTACAGTAAAATCATTGGTGGCGACAATCACCAAGAGCCGGCCAGCGTTGATACTATCGCCGTTGGGCCAATCCGCAGGCATGGTGAACGACATGCTATAGTTGCCGTTGGCATCTGTGCTGCTGGTGGTATAACGTTCTGGCGCGCCATATTTGTTGACATCGCCATCAAAGCCGGCCAGATGAACGTTGACAGTGACGTTCGCTGGGAAGCCACTCCCAGTGACGGTGACCAACGTATGGGCGCCACCCGACCCTGGCGTCAGGCTCACTGAGGGATTTTGCGCTGGAACGGGCGTTGTTACTATCGGCGTCGCCGTAGCCGTTCCCACTGGTGTAGCCGACGGCGTATAGTTGAAGACCGCACTGACCTCAATGCTGTAATCTTGCGTACCCACCAGGATAATCAGCTTATCTGATGTGATCGGGCTGCCATTCGACCATGTGGCCGGCATCGTAAATGAAAGGCTGTAATTGCCGTTGCGATCCGTTGTCGTCGAGGCATACAGTTGGGCGTTATTCGCACTGATCTGTTCGCCAAAGATGCCCAGGCGAGCGGAAATCGGCGTATTCGCCGGGAAGCCACCACCATTCACGGTCACTTGCGTACCTGCGCGGCCCGCCGTCGGGGCGAGCTTGATCGATGGATTCGGCACGTTGACAAAGTAGTCAAAAGTAGCGCTGGCCTGTGCACTAAAGTTATCCGTCGCCACCACAATGGCTAATTTGCCATCTTTGATCGGGTCACCATTACCCCAATGGCGCGGGATCGTCCACCCCAAGGTGAAATTACCATGACCATCCGTCGTCGCGCTTGCATAGCGCTTCGGATTGGAGCTGGCCGCATTGACCGCAGCCACCGCGGCCAAATAGACACCAATGCGCGTGTTGGCTGGGAAGCCGCCACCGCTAATCGTCACAGGTGTATTCACGCCGCCGCGGCCCGGCTCAACCTTGGCATAGGGCTGGGAAGCAACCGTTGGCTTGGGCGCAAGCACTTGGAAGATGTCACTGGCCTGCACAGTAAAATTGTCGGTGGCGACCATGACGACTAGTTGACCGGGCTCAATTGGTTTGCCATCAGGCCAGGTGGTTGGCAGGTTAAATTCGATCCGGTAAAAACCGCGAGGATCGGTCGTGCCATCGGCATATCGCTGGGGTGCGGCGCTGGCGCTACTTGTGCGCACTTCGGCACCCAGATAAACGTGAACCGCCGTGTTAGCCGGGAAGCCGCCGCCGGTCACAAAGAGATGCGAGCCAGCCGTGCCAGAGGTTGGATTCACATCTGCATTCGGATTTGTCGGCGCAGACGGGGTGGCTGTGGCCTCATTACCAAGCCGATCCCAGCGGAATCTCACCCGCGCGCGGCCAGTATGGTCATAATATTCCACGCGCAAATTGGTGTCGCCGTCTAAGTTAAGCTCGACCGTGTAGTCATTATCATAATTATTGTCATGCCATTCGTCGATAACCCGCTTACCATCCACCCAAACACGAATACCATCATCGGCGCGCGCGGTTAAACGATAGAGGCCGCGCCGGAAATCAACACGACGCGTCCAGCGCACCGAGAAGTTATCGTCGGGAATGCGGTCATCGGGCGAATTATTACCCCAATTGAAGTCGATATCACTGTCGTTGCGCGTCAGTTCGGGGTTGCCATCCAAATGACGATTTGTCCAGTATTCGCCTTTCCAATCCGGGTAACTGTCGGACGATGACGAATCGACCCGCTCCCACCAGACCTTGATGCGCGCAGCGCCGGTGTTTTCATAATATTCAACGCGCAAGTTGTGCTTACCCTGGCCAAGATAAAGGTCAGCCGTTGTTTCGCGCACACTGCCGTCATGCCATTCGTTGATCAGCAAATTGTCGTCGACGAACAGATAAGCGCCATCGTCAACCAAGAGATGGAAACGATAGGTGCCCGCATCAAAAGATTGACCGCGCGTCCAGCGCACCGCAAAATTATCTGAAGGTAAATTAGCGGCTGGCGCACCGGTGCCCCAGTCAAAGTCAATCGACGCGTCGTCGCGCACCAACACCGGCGTAGAGATCAAAGAGCGATTGTTGAAGTATTCACCCCGCCAGTTGTTGATCACCGCTGGCGTATTGACCGGTGTGCTCGTGTACAGCGGCGTTGGCGTGGCCGTCGAGCCGGGCGCGTAGGTGGGTGTTGGTGGCAATGTACCCACGGGCGCCGTGCCTGTAAAATCGGTATAGGGACGAGCCAGCCAGCCTTCACCGCCGCCGGGCAGGGTTATATTGAGCCAATACCGATTGGGCGTTTGGCCGATCACCGTCAATTCGGTGCCTTTGCCGAGGTTGGCAATAATCACATAACCAGTGCCTGGACCCGCCCGTAAATTCAAACCTTCCAGCAACACATGGGCCAGGTTGGCAGGTGTCAGTGTCGGCGCCACGGTTGCCTTTGCGGTCGGGGTCGGAGTCGATGGTGCGGTGGTAGGCGTTGACGTCAGCGTCTGGGTCAGCGTCGTGGTCGCGGTCACAGTGCCGGTGACGGTTGCGGCATTTTCACCAACAGTGAAAGGCATCGAAGTTTTCTCGCCAGTTGTCGAGGAGTAGGCAACTATTGTAATCTCAGGCGTGTCGCTCAGCGCAACACCAGGCGGCAAGGTAAACGCAACTGCGATCCGGCCATCATTATCGGCGGTCGCCACGCCCACCGTGGTGGATACTGTTTTTCCACCTTGCGCAGATTCAAGGTTGATATAAATCACCTCTTTTGGTTGCCACCCTGCGCTGGCGACCGCAATGGATGTGCCAGGCTGACCATTGGCGGGCGCAACCGCAAGCACCGGCGCCGCTAGTGCAGTCGCCGAAGTTGGCTGTTGCGCTTGGCCAGGCGAACTTGGCAACACCACACAACCAGCCATGATCAACAGCAAACTCGTCAGCACTACCCAAAGAGGGGCTTGGATAGCACGCCGACGCAACAGCTTTGTGTCATTCATTTTTGGTAAATTCATCATAAATCCTTTCCCTCACAATAAATGCACTCTACAAATCGTCTTCGTTTATTATACCTTATTATAACGTTAGCTATACATAAAAAGTTTAGCCTAAAAGGATTAAAAAACGGTGAGAATTCAGTTAATATACAAATTTCTTAGCATAAATTGCTATTAGTTAGCGTAAATTATCTGGCATAAAAACCAAAAAATGATTGACGGATTGATAATTTATAAGTATAATAGGGAATTGGCTCATGCTTTATTTAAAATGAGGGGACCTATGCGTGTTGCGCTAATTTCTGACATTCATGGCAACTTGATCGCCTTCCAAGCTGTGCTAGCCGATATCGAGCGCGCGGTCGTAGATCAGATTGTTTTTCTAGGTGACGCAGCCGCCCTAGGTCCGCAACCCAAAGCAGTCGTTGATTTGCTGAAAGAACTAGGATGCCCTTGCATTATGGGCAACCATGAATCTTATGAGCTGAATTTGGCGCAATTCCGGCAAGTTGCGCCCGCAGATTGGATAACAGAGACCGTGATCTGGGGTGCTACCCAATTTTCGCAGGCCAATATCGACTTTTTAAACTCATTCCAACCCACGTTGACCGTTCTACGGGATCAAAACAATCCGCAGATCACGCTTCTGTGTTGCCACGGTTCACCCCAATCCTATGATGACATGCTTCTGGCGACCACACCGGCTAGCGACTTAGATAGGCTGTTGGCAAATCAGGGAGAAATGGTGATCGCCTGTGGTCATACCCATGTCCAAATGATGCGGCGGCATCGAGCGCAAGTGATTATCAATCCAGGCAGCGTAGGTTCACCAATGGAAGAGATGCCGTTCATCGGCGCGCCAACGCTGTTGCCCTGAGCAGAGTATGGCATCGTAGATTATACGCACGAACGGTTGAGCGTTGAATTACGCCAAGTGCCCTATGATCTGGCTTTGGCAAAGGAAGTCGCTTTGACCAGTGGTTTGCCGCATGCGGCGAAATGGGTGCAACAATGGAAGGTGGGATGACTGAAAGATGCGTTCATGAAATTCCAACGCAATCCTAGGACCGTCACCGCTGATGCTGAATTCGAGAATTGATTGGGAGTTCTGATGACTGATGAGCACTTTACTTTCACAACCTAAACCAAATTTCTGGGACAATCTAATCCCGTTGCGTGGCTGAAGGGCTTTTTCACCATCGAGATGTTCGGCGGTGCGCCCCAGATCGACTTTCTCGCGCTCTGGATGGGCGCGAATTTCACGGACACGTCGTTCAAATTTCATATAATTAAAAAAGGTAAACCCCCGGCTATGCCGGGGAGACTCCCAAAGTTTGACAAATACGGGAGTCATGTAG
>JBBREZ010000317.1:0-8239 GCA_038225095.1 Caldilineales bacterium | reverse complement strand
CGTATCGTCGGTGAAGTGCTCGGTAAATATCACCCACACGGTGACACCTCGATCTATGATGCGATGGCCCGCATGGCGCAAGATTTTAGTTTGCGCTATCCGCTGGTCGATGGTCAGGGTAACTTCGGTTCGGTCGATGGCGACAGTCCAGCCGCCATGCGTTACACCGAAGCCCGTTTGGCGCGCATTGCCGATGGCATGCTTCAAGACATCGACATGGATACGGTGGACTGGAACAATAACTTTGATGATAGCCTGGAAGAACCGCAAGTTTTGCCCGCGATGCTGCCCAACTTATTGGTCAATGGCACCAGTGGGATTGCCGTTGGTATGGCCACCAACATTCCGCCGCATAACTTGAGCGAAATCGCCAACGCCGTTGTTTTTGTGATCGACAACTGGGCGCGCCACGAGGAAATTGGTCTCGAAGAACTGATGGCCTTCGTTAAGGGGCCAGATTTCCCCACCGGTGGCATTATCTTGGGCACGGAAGGGATTAAACAGGCTTTCGCCACCGGACGCGGCAAGATCCTGGTGCGGGCCCAGACAACCATTGAGGAAATGCGCGCTGATCGTTTCCGCATCATCGTCACCGAAATTCCCTATCAGGTTAATAAGTCTACCCTGATCGAACGCATCGCCGAGTTGGCGCGCGAGGGCAGGCTCGATCAAATTAGCGATTTGCGCGATGAAAGTGATCGCACGGGCATGCGCATTGTGATCGAATTGAAAAGAGGCGCATCGCCGAAAAAGGTGCGCAACCAGCTTTTCAAATATACGGCCTTGCAAACCTCGTTTGGCGTCAATACGCTGGCCTTAGTCAACAACGATCCAGTTACGTTGGGGCTGCGGCGGGCTTTGATCGTCTATATCGAACACCGCATGGTGGTGTTGACCCGGCGCACGGAATTCCAACTGAGTAAAGCGCGCGAACGAGCGCATATTTTGGAAGGGTTGCGGATCGCGCTCGAATTCTTGGACGAAGTGATCCAACTCATTCGCAGCAGTGACAGTTCTGATGTTGCACGCACTGGCCTGATGGCGCGCTTTGGCCTGAGCCAGGTGCAGGCGCAAGCGATTCTAGACATGCAATTGCGCCGTCTGGCCGCCTTGGAACGCCAGAAGATCGAAGATGAATACCAGGAATTGATGGCGCGCATCACCTATTTGCTGGATCTGCTCGCTAACCCCGAAAAGATCCGCCAACTGGCGCGCGACGATATTCTGGCCTTGAAAGAAAAATTTGGCGATGAGCGCCGCACAGTCATCGCCCATGAAGCCAATGGCGATTTCAGCGAAGAAGATTTAATCGCGCAGGACAATGTGTTCATCAGCTACAGCGCCGGTGCCTACATCAAACGCATGAAAGCGGAAAACTTCCGCGCGCAGGGCCGTGGTGGCCGTGGCGTTAAAGGCATGAACACGCGCCAAGAAGATGAAGTGATCAGCCTGCTCTTTGCGCGCACGTTGGATACGATCCTCTTCTTCACCGATAAAGGGCGTGTTTACAGCAGCCGCGCCTATGAATTGCCCGAAGGTAGCCGCACTGCGCGCGGGGTGCACATTGCCAATTTGCTGAGCCTGATGCCCGACGAAAAGGTCACCACCATGTTGGTTGTGCCCGATTTCGAGCAATCTGAATACATTACCTTGATCACGCGCCAGGCGCGCATTAAACGCATGGAATTAAGTGTCTTTAATAACATTCGCCCCAGTGGTTTGATCGCGATGAATCTCGACGCCGGTGACTCGCTTGATTGGGCTAGACTGACCAATGGCAATGAAGAATTCATGATCGTCACGCGCAATGGTAAAGCCTTGCGTTTCCACGAGCGCATGGTGCGCGCGATGGGGCGGACGGCAGCCGGTGTACGCGCCATGCGTCTGGGTGATAGCGATGAGATCGTCAGCCTCGATGTGGTTAAGCTAGAAGGCGAATTGCTGATCTTGCATGAGCGCGGGTACGGCAAACGGGTGTCGCTTGAAGAATATAACGCCAAAGGTCGCTATACCCAGGGCATGTGGACTACCGATCACACGCGATTGGACGAAGTAGGACCGATCGTAGCGGCGCGCGTTGTTCACCCTAGAGACCAGATTACCGTGATGACGAGCAACGGGCTGGTGTTACGGACGCCTGTGCATGGGATTCGCAGCATGGGACGCAGCACGCGCGGGGTGCGGGTGGTTAATTTGCAAGAAGGTGATATGGTCGCCGCTTTGGCCGTGCTCACCTATGCCGACCTCACGCGTGAGGTGGACGGTGTTGTACCTGATTATAGTGTCCAAGACGAAAATGGTTTATTAGCCATTCCCGATGCCGAAGAATTCGAGAACGACGACATTGGCCCTGATGATGGCAACGTTATCGAAAACGAGCTTGATGAGATCGATGAAGATCTGGATGAAACGGAATTAACCGGCGAAGGTGTTACCGACGATTAATCCTAGACTACAACATTTACCTATGACATTTACAAGGTCCTTGTTACGTCAGGCGCCGGGTCAACAACTGGCTTTCTTTCCCAGTGCACACCCAGAAGCAGTGGCCGAAACGCTGACCGCCTTTGCCAATGGTGAAGGCGGTCTTGTCGTGTTGGGCATTGATGCCGACGGCCACCTGGGAGACATCTTTGTGGCGGAAGAAGCCCAAGAAGCTTTGCAAGCCGCGTTGCGTTTGTGCCGGCCCCCTGTGCGCACAGAATGGGAACAGGAACAAGTGGCTGGCGGTATTATTGTGCTGCTGCGGGTGGAGCGCAGCAGCAACGTGCACAGCCTTTGGGATGGACGCGTGCTCGTGCGCAAAGGTTCAGAAAATCGGCCATTAGAAGGGGCTGATTTTGATTTATTGATGGCAAACCGGCCCACCAGCGATTTCGAGGTGCAGGTGGTGGCTGGCGCCAGCCGCGACGATTTGGACGAAGACGTGATCGATGATTATGTCGAGCGCCGCCAACAACGTAATCCCCGTTCAAGCGTCATGCCCAAAGATAAGCTCCTCCAGCAGATCGGCGCGCTGACCAGTGATAAAGTGCCAACGGTGAGTGGGCTGCTGCTCTTTGGGAAAGAACCCCAGTTGTTTTTGCCGCAAAGTCGGGCTATTTTTGTAAAATTTGCCGATGTTCAGCCGCGCGGCCCAGGCGGCGCCTTTGGTTATGGCCGGCGCGAAGAATTGATTGGACCCTTGCCGCAAATTATTGACCGAGCGTGGCGTGTGATTTGGGAAGAGATGGGCAAGCAAGCGGTCGTGCGCGGTTTGCAGCGCCAAGAAGAGACCGAATACCCGCCATCAGCCGTGCGTGAAGCGCTGGTCAACGCCGTCTCGCATCGCGATTATCGGTTGACAGGCAGTAGCGTCGAAATTCGCATGTATACGGATCGGCTGGAGATTACCAGCCCCGGTGGTCTACCCGCGCATATTACCCTGGATAACATTGTCGAAGAACATTACAGTCGCAACTCGCGCCTTGTGAATGGCCTGTATCAATGGGGCTATATCGAGGAATTAGGGCTGGGCATTGACCGCATGATCGAAGATATGGTCAGCGCCGGCCATAAACCACCCAAGTTTGAAGCGAAAGGGCATCGCTTTACGGTCGTGCTCTATAACAGTCGCGATGCCACGCGCGCGGCGGCCACCTGGGAACAAAACATGAATGAACGCCAGATCAAGGCGATGGAATTCTTGCAACGCCAAGGCACAATTACCAACCGTGATTATCGCGATTTGTGCCCGCATGTGGGGCCAGAAACGTTGCGGCTTGACTTGGCCGATCTGGTAGAAAAAGGCATTATCTTAAAAATTGGTGACAAACGTGGCACGCGTTACATCTTAAAGTAGCCTGACAGATTTAAAGTAGAGCGCGCATGATCACCACTAACAGGCCAAACCACGGGCGACAGACCGCGGACTATCGGGCAGTCAACCCATGAGCCGCCGTTGCTCGTTACTTTACTTTGTGTTATCCCAATTGGGTTATTAGGGATAACTAAGGCATTTTCAGAAGGAAATTTGGGATATTTGGATTAAGTTTGGGATATGGATGGATTTAGTTGCCATTGCTCTGGTCGCATATTGTCGCTCGTGATGGCAGGTGCTATACTCTCCTCCATTGTCAAGCTTTTGCATAGGATGAAACATGATGAGTGAAACAACTGGTAAGGCTAACGAACAGTATGAGTTGGTGCCTGACCCTTCACAAACAACAACGGAATTGACGCCAGTGGCAGAAACGGTTGCGGTCGATAACCCGAACGAACCTTCGATGACATGGATGCTCCTGCGCGAGCTGATTGAGACAGTCGTGCTTTCACTGATTATCTTTTTGCTGATCCGTCAGGTTTTTCAGAACTATCGCATCGAAAGCCATTCGATGGAGCCCAATTTCTATGAAGGGCAGTTCATCTTGGTGAACAAATTATCCTATAAAATAGGTTCCCCTGCGCGCGGCGAAGTGATGGTTTTTCACAACCCTAACAATACCAGTGAAGACTATATCAAGCGCGTGATTGCCTTGCCGGGTGACACGGTTGAAATCCATGATGACAAAGTTTACATCAATAATCAGGTGCTGGACGAGCCTTTTGCTAAAAATGCTTACCGACCTGGCACTGTCTTTGGGCCTGAAGTCATCCCGGCTAATCATATTTTTGTGATGGGAGACAATCGTGGCAATTCGCAAGATAGCCGCGTGATCGGCCCGATTGATGAGACCTTGTTAGTCGGCAAAGCTTGGTTGCGGCTTTGGCCGATGCCAAAATTTGGGTTGATTACGCAGTATCATTTGCAGCCTGGCGCGCCCACTTCCATGGCGCCCTTACCTCTGAGTTTTGCTGCGTTACGATAAAGGGTAGTCTCAATGCATATTCAAGCAGATTTTGACGGTCTTATCCAACAGGCTATTACTGACGCGCTGACGAAGGGGCCGGCCGTCCCATCACCAGCTGAACAAGCAGTTGCCACGCAATTAACCGCAGCCCAAGTGGCAGCTATGATTGACCATACGCTGCTGAAACCAGACGCGGGTGAGGCTCAGATTCAGCAACTCTGTGCCGAAGCCGTCGAGTTTGGATTTGCCAGCGTCTGTGTTCATCCCACCTGGGTCGCCATTTGTGCGCGAATTTTGGCGAATACACCAGTCAAAACTTGTACGGTGATCGGCTTCCCGCAGGGCGCCACGTTGGCGACGGTCAAAGCGACCGAAACTACCGCCGTGATCCAACTCGGTGCCCAAGAGGTAGACATGGTGCTGAATGTGGGTCGCTTGAAAGATCATGATTATCAGAATGTCTTCGCTGATCTTGCTTGTGTGGTGCAAGTTGCGCATGGTGATGGTGCGCTGGCAAAAGTAATCATTGAAACTGCCCTGTTGACTGATCAAGAAAAAGTAGCGGCCTGTGTGTTAGCGCAACAGGCTGGGGCTGACTTCGTCAAAACTTCAACTGGTTTCAATGGCGGGGGAGCAACGATAGCCGATGTCATGCTGATGCGCCGGGTGGTTGGCCTAGCGTTGGGCGTGAAAGCATCGGGTGGCATTCGCACGGCTGCGGATGCGTGCCAGATGATCGCTGCCGGCGCAACGCGGATTGGCAGCAGTGGTGGCGTGCGCATTGTGCAGGAATGGTCTACCTCTGCCCATGCCGGCAACCTCACTGCAAGCACAGGAGACAGCTATTGATGTCGGTACGTGTGCGCGATTTTGCGCTTTTGATTGGTCATGTTTGGCGCTGCAGCACTTGTCGTAACGCACTGCTCGAACGGCCAGCCATTGTTTTGGTTGGTTACAAGCTTGATGATAATCAGCGTGAAGCTATTTTGAAACTGACGGAAGACTCGTTTCAGACCACGATGAAATTGGTTGAACAGACGGGGATCAGTGATCGTGAATTGAACGAAGCTATCGACCATCCACGCGCGCGCTTGCGCCATCTGAATGGCCTGAAGGCGGAGAATTGGATCACGGGCAGTCGCTAAGCGAATAGGTAGACAGGTAAACACGGATACACGGGCGTATGCCATGTCTACCTGTCTACCTGTTTACACAGAGGCTGAACAGTTACGTTTGTTTTTAACATCAGAACAGATTGAAGAAAAATTAATGAAACAAATCCTGCCCGGCCTTTGGGATATTGACGAAATTGGCGACGCAGTCCACTCTTATCTGTGGGAGTGGCAACAAGGCGTTACCTTGATCGATACTGGCTTTCCTAAAGATGCTCGTACGATTCTGGATGCGATTGTCAAGCGGGGCTATGCGCTGCACAATGTGCGCCGGGTGATTGTTACCCATGCTGACCTGGATCATACGGGAGGGCTGGCCCAAATTAAGAAAGCAACTGGGGCGCGCGTCGCTTGCCATACAGTGGAAAAGGTTTTATTAGAGCATCCAGGGCAGCGTAAACCGGCTGCCTGGTTTTTACAGCCGATCTTTGCCGTTGCCCGCCTGTGGCCTGCCTATCGTCAATCGCCGGTGACGCCGGATGAATTGATGGTGGACGGTCAGGAACTACCCGAAGGCTTTACAGTGGTCCACACGCCGGGCCATACGCCAGGGCATATTGCTTTGCTCCACAAGGAAAAGCGTTTTTTGATCGCCGGCGATGCTTTATCGAACCGGAATGGCAAATTACAGGCACCCCTCCGAGTCTTCACCCCGGATGAAAAAAATGCTCAACGCAGCATTTGGAAGTTGGCGAAAAAGTATGGGGATGATTTTGAGGTCATGGTCTTCGGGCATGGGCCGCCGATTATGCAAAATGCTAGCAAACGCGTGAAGGGGCTCGTGAGCCAAATCTTTTCGACTGATGTGTAAACGTATGAAGTATAAATGTAATGTGTAGGCGCGGGGCATGCATTCGTTCTTATGGAGTAACTACGCAGATGGAGCGTTACGCTAGGTAAACAGGTAGACGCGTAGAACAGGGCATGCTACCTGTTTACCTGTCTACACGAGGACTGCGTAGTTACCTTATGGATATCGATCAATTAACTTGAAACGTGTCATTTTTATCTTTCTTGATGGTGTTGGCCTGGGCTCAGACGATCCGGCAGTGAACCCGCTGGTAGCAGGCGACTATCCTACGCTCAATGCTTTACTCGACGGCCACAAACCTACCCGTGTGATTGGTCGCCTCTCCACCCCGCAGGCCGAATTGATCCCGACAAATGCAAACTTGGGGATCCCCGGTCGCCCGCAAAGCGCGACAGGCCAAGCGGCGCTGCTTACCGGTATCAACGCGCCGCAGCGCTTGGGCGAACATTATGGCCCGCGGCCAGATGCGCGCGTGCGTGCCGTTTTGGACGAAGGCAGCATCTTTCGCCGTTTACGCGCCGCAGGGTTAGCTGGTTATTTTTGCAACGCCTATCCGCAAGGTTATTTTGACGCCGTCAACCGCGGCAAACGCTTGTTGAGCGCCGTACCCTACGCCGCAACGGTTGGTGGGCAAGTGTTGTTGAACCAAGCTGATTTGTATGCAGGGCGTGCACTGGCGGCAGATTTTACCAATGCCGGTTGGCGTGATCATCTCGGTTATGCCGATGCCCCGGTTTATTCACCGGCGGAGGCGGGCGGCGTCCTCTGGCAAATTGCGCAGGATTATGCGTTTGTTTTTTTTGAACACTGGGTGACGGATGTGTTAGGCCATCAGCAAGATCTGACCGGAGCCGTCGCTAATTTTCAATGCTTCGACGGATTTTTGGCTGGTTTGCTAGCGGCCGCCGATCTAGAAAACACACTGATCATCGTGAGCAGCGATCATGGCAACGTGGAAGATTGCAGCCATGGTAAGCACACGGACAATCCGGTGTTGACACTCTTGCTAGGCGCACACCGTCTGCACTATGCCCCGCAAATCCAGGCGCTAACCGATTTTGTGCCGGCGATTGAAGATTTTCTGGGGATCAAGTTTGTGTAGTAATTTGGACGCAGATCAACGTGGATGAACGCTGATTTTTCTCAAAAAACAGGTTTTCGACCGTTAAAGAGGCTCATGCCAGCAGCAAAAAGTTTGATCTGCACAACACCAACATCACTTGCGCTACGACTGCGGAGCCATCAACATAAACACGCACCGACGGCAAAGTGGGCGTCAAGTGCATTCTAACTATTAGACCTTATTCCGATTTAACTTTTCTCTCTGGTAGCCTCTAGAATATCACCAGTGGTAGATAACAAATCGGAATAAGCTTTATTGTGTAGCAAACACGTTACTTGCTGACTTCTTTTTGTCTACCTTCCCG
>JBBREZ010000316.1:0-8245 GCA_038225095.1 Caldilineales bacterium | reverse complement strand
TTCGGAATAAATAACCACAGGGGAAACAGGCTTCGACGCTTCGAGGTGAGCCCAGCCGAACCGTGAGCGACTCGACTGAGCGACTCGACTGAGCGACTCGACTGAGCGCTCACGCCGAAGTCTCGTCGAACGTCTCAGCCGAACGGTAGACAAGTACACAGGGATCCACAACCTGTATCCCTGTGTACTTGTCTACCTAGCGCCTATCCGCCGTTATTCCAAATAATCTTTAATAGGCACTCGATCAAATGTGCTTGCGTGGCGCAACCCATGCTGAAGTGCGTGAAACAATCCAGACAAGGGCGCGGGGCAAGCGGGCAGCTTGCCCCGCGCCTGATAAGTCCTAATAATCAGGATTCCCCACTTTTGCATACGAAAGTAGGATTAGCGAGCAAGAGCAGAATAGTCGCCCCTGATGCGCGTCTTGGTAGACCTGTAAACGCCCTTTGACAAAACATAAGCCCCGCATTATCATACAGTTTAACTCCATAGACTTAGCTTTTCTACGCCGAATCTTATAAAAAACCTACTTTACCCCGATATTGCAGTTGGTGAGGTATATACAATAAACATTTTGAACGGTGCAAATCACCGCTTTACGCTTTTGTTTTACGAAGATTTCATCAGTTTAACCACACAAAAGGAGAGAACAGTATGTCCAACGAACGCAAACACGCCATGAGTCGACGTGAGTTCTTACGCAATTCTTCTCTGCTCGCCGCCAGCGCGATGCTACTGGCGGCTTGTCCCGCGCCGGGCCAAGCCGGCGCAGCGCCCGCTGCCCAAGGTGGGGCAAGCGCACCAGCCGCCGCTGGGGTCACAGTAGAGTGGTGGCATGGCTGGGGTGGCACCGTGGCCCTGAGTACGCTACAAAAGGTAGCTGATGCATTTAATGCACAAAACTTAGGTTTCACCGTGAAGCGCACCCAGGTGCAGACTATCTCGGATAAGCTCTTAACCGCAATCGCTGGCGGCACACCACCGAGTGTGGCAACGGGTGGCCTTTTCTACAGCGAATTCTACTCGCGCGATTCGATGCAGCCGCTTGACGACCGGATCGAAGCATCGAAGGTGATTGACAAGAAAGATATGTTCGAATCGTCATGGACCTATGCCAGTTGGCAGGGCAAAACCTATGGCGTGCCCTGCGTCGAGAGTTTCCTACGCTATGCACTGGCGGCCAATACCGATTTGCTCCAGAAGAAGGGGCTTGATCCAAAGAACATGCCGCAGACCTTCGACGAAGCCTTTGAATGGCACAAAACCTTAACAGAATTTGACAAGGCTGGCAATGTATCAATTCTGGGCTTTGATCCGATGGATGGGATGGCCGGCTCCTGGGGTGGTGGCGATCCGTTCTATTGGGGCGCGGCGTATGACAAGAAGGCGTTCGACGAGGAAACCAAGACGTACCATGTGAACGAGGACTGGTTTATCGAAGTGCTGACCACGATCAAGAAGTTTGATGATCTGCCTGGGATCGAGAAAATTGACGGCTACCGCAAGAGCTTTGGCGGTTGGACCGAAAGCCCAACGGCCAGCTTCCCCTCCGGTGTGCAAGCCATGATCATTAATGGCTATTGGGGACCAGGCGAACTGGCCCATTCGGCGCCTGACAAAAAATTTGTCGACACGTGGATGCTGGTGCCGACCAGCCGCAAGGGTAAGAAGATTCAGTCCACCGGCGGCCATAACGCGCAGATTCCTAAAGGCGTGACCAACGCGGATCAGGCCTTCCAGTTTATCGAATTCCTGGTTGGCGATAAGGCGTCGGACATCATCTATGCCGGCACCGGTTGGATTGGCGCCCGCAAGTCGTACTTGTCTAAGTTGGACACAAGCAAGTATCCTGGCCTTGATTTTTATGTTAAATCGGCCACAGAGGCCGATGAGATGCACGGTATGCCGGTGGATCCAATTGAAGGTTTTACCAACAACCAGTGGAATGATGCCGTCAACGCAGTGAATCATGGCAGCAAAACGCCGCAGCAGGCGGCGCAAGACATGCAAGATGCCTTGACGAAGGAATATCAGACGCGCTTTAGTAAGTAAAGGAATTAGGGATACGGGATTCAGACGTATCCTTAATCCTGTATCCCTAATTCCTAATCCCTTTTTAAGGAGCAATCCCATGACAATGCGTGTCTTTGGCAACGTGCGCAAGCGCGAGCTGATGAATTACGGCAAGGGGATGGCGTTCATCTCACCCTGGCTGCTCGGTTTTCTAGCCTGGACGCTCTATCCTATTCTCGCTTCGCTCTACTACAGCTTCACCCGCTATGATATCCTCAATCCGCCGCACTGGATTGGCCTGGAAAATTTCACCGAGCTTTTTTTTCATGATCAGAAATTCAGGATTGTCACAAGCAATACGCTCTATTTCGTGGTAGTCGGCGTGCCGATCGGCGTGCTCGTGGCCTTTTTGCTGGCAGTTCTGTTGAATAACGAACTGAAGTTGCGCCCCTTATTCCGCACAATCTTCTTTCTCCCGTCGATTGTGCCAGCCGTTGCCACCGCGATGGTTTGGCTGTGGATTTATAATCCGCGCTATGGCCTGATCAATTCTATTCTGGCAAATTATGGCATTGCCGCTGTCCCCTGGTTATCCTCATCCGGTCTGGCCAAGAATTCATTGATCATTATTCACGCCTGGGCCCAGGGTGGCGCGATGGTCATCTTCCTGGCCGCTTTGCAGGATGTGCCGCGCTCGTTGTACGATGCGGCCCTGGTCGATGGGGCCAATGCCTGGCGGCGTTTCTGGCATATTACGATTCCATTATGCACACCAGCCGTACTCTTTGTTCTGCTCACCAGCCTGATCAATATGTTTCAATACTTCACCATCGGTTGGCTGCTGACTGCGGGTGGACCTAATTTAGCGACCGAATTTTATGGCATTTATCTCTACCGTAATGCCTTTCAATTCTTCAAGATGGGCTACGCCTCGGCCCAAGCCTGGATCTTGTTTGTGCTGGTCGTCTTGTTTACCATCGCGATTTTCCGCTCATCGGCGCGCTGGGTTTATTACGGCGGCGAGAGCCAATAGCGGTGCTAGCCGTTCTATGCAGTTTTCTATATAGGATGATCCGATGCAAAAAACAACAGCTCCGCAAACTCTGTTTGCACCCAATCTGACTGAGCGGAAAACGCAGAAGCGCGCTTTTCATTGGCAACGCTTCGCAGGTCGTCTAGGTCTCTATGTGCTTGTCATCTTCCTCTGCCTACTCTTTGCCCTACCGTTCTTGTGGATGATTTCGACTGCGTTGAAAGACGATCCACAAACCTACCGCATACCGCCGATCTGGATTCCCTGGCCGATGTTCTTTAACAACTTTCCCGAAGCAATGCAACAACAGCCCTTTGGTCGCTTCTTCCTCAACACACTGTACTATGCCATTCCCAGTGCCATCGGCTCTGTGATTTCGGCGGCGATCGTGGCCTATGGCTTTGCCCGCATCCGGTGGTGGAGCCGAGATGTCCTCTTTTTTATTTGCATCTCCACGCTGATGATTCCCTTTCAAGTGACGATGATTCCACTGTACATCATCTTCAAAAATTTTGGCTGGCTCAACAGTTATAAAGCGCTAGTGATTCCTACGTTCTTCGGCAATGCCTATTTCATCTTCTTGCTGCGCCAGTTTTTCTTGACGATCCCACAGGAATTGTCCGATGCTGCCCGCGTCGATGGTTGTACGGAAGTGGGGATTTTCTGGCGAATCATTCTACCTCTCGCCAAACCAGCGCTGGCAGTGGTCGCGCTTTTTCAGTTTATGAGTGCGTGGAATGATTATCTGGGTCCCCTCATTTTTCTAAACAAAGAGGAGTTATACCCAATTTCATTAGGATTGGAAATGTTGCATAGTCAGTTCCAGGAAAAGTTAGTTTGGCCCTATCTCATGGCCGCCAGTACCGTCACCATCCTGCCGATCATCCTTATCTTCTATTTTACCCAACGCGTTTTTGTGGAGGGGGTAACGATTACAGGGCTGAAGGGCTAGCAGAATGAGTAGTTTGCCAAACGGCCATAATTAGCGTATGCTTATGTGGCATGCGCGGTTGCCACTACATAGCTGCGCGCACAAGAGTCCCTCGAAAAAAGAAACGGACATTAAAGTATGAAAGTATTAATCACTGGCGGCAATGGTAAACTAGCCGCCTATGTTATCCGCGCTCTGGCCGCCGACCATGAATTGGTCTTGTTTGCGCGCCATCAACCTGCACCCGAATTCGCCCACTATCCGTGGATTCAAGGTGAACTAAACAATTTTGAAGATTGCCAACGCGCCGTCGCAGGCGTGGATGCGATCCAGCACATCGGCGCGCAACCCTGGCCGGTGGAGCATCCCCAACTGCGCGTCAATGCAGAAAAACAGGGCATTCAGTCCGACGCCACCTTCAAGACCAACATGCTGGGCACTTATTATTTAATGCAGGCGGCAGCAGAGGCCGGCAGCGTTAAAACGGTGGTAATGGCAGGCAGCAATTGTGCACTCGGCCACGGCTTTCGCATTAGCAAGACGCCGTTTCCGATTGAAGCGTTGCCGATCAACGAAACCCACCCAACGTATCCAGAAGACTCCTATAGCTTCACCAAGCGGGCGGGTGAAGATTTGTTAGCCAGTTACACGCGCGCGTATGGCATCCGCACCTACGTCACGCGCATCGCCGGCATTTGTCCAGCCGAACGCCGCCAACAAATGGCCGAAAATGCTAAGCCCGTCACCAGTTGGAGCGAATGGCTCTGGTGTTGGGTGGGCAGCGAAGATGTCGCCGATGCTCACCGGTTATTGATGGAAAAGGCCGACACTTTGCCGCTGCATGATGTGTATTTTCTCAATGCCGATGACACCACTTGCCTGGAGCCTTCGCATGAGCTAATTGAACGCTTCAATCCCGCATTGCTCCCCCTGGCCGACAAACTAAGCGGCCATCAATCCTTGCTCAACTGTGACAAATTGAAACAAGCTGTCGGTTGGCAGCATCAAACGACCTGGAGAGACCTAAGATGAGTGACATTGTACGAATGGGCGTTGTCGGCACCGGCAGCATTTCGGTGCGTGGCATCCTTCCCCATCTAGCTATGGAAGACGTGCAAGATCGTGTGCGGATTGCCGCCGTCTGCGATCCGGTGGCTGGACGGGCGCAGGCCGCGGCGGATCGCTTTCATGCCGGGCATGCGTACGAAAGCTATGAAGATTTACTCGCCTCGGGCACTTGCGATGCTGTGTCGATTGCTTCGCCAATTGGCCTACACTACGAACAGGGTAAATTGGCGATTGAACATGGGTTGCATGTGCACTTTAACAAGACCATGACGACCACCGTGGACGAAGCCGATGATCTGATCGCGCGTGCCAAGCAAAAGGGTGTGAAGTTGGTTTCCTCGCCCGGCCAGATGTTGCGCCCGCAATTCCAGCGCTACCGCGAACTGATCCAAGAAGGCGCGCTGGGTACATTAACCTGGGCCACCACCGGCTCGGCCTTTGGCACCTATCACGAAAAGGAAAATGTGCGCCACGGCAACGATCCACTGTCCAATATCAACCCAGCGTGGTATTATCGCCGGCCCGGCGGTGGCCCACTCTATGACATGACGGTCTACGGCCTGCATGCCTTGACTGGCGTGCTCGGGCCAGCCAAGCGCGTCACAGCCATGTCGGGCGTACGCATTCATGAGCGCGCGTTCCGTGATGAAATGCTGCCTACGGACATGGATGACAATACTTTTATGGTGCTTGATTTTGGCGATAATCTCTTTGCCTTTGTCTACGGCGCAGCCGCCGGCGGCATCCCCAATACTTGGGGGCCAATGTTCATGGGCACCAAGGGTACGCTGAGTGATGGCAAGCTCAATAACGAAGTCATCGATTATCCAGGGCGCGAATTGGATGAGAAGTACGGCGCCAACGGCTCGCTGCCCCATGTGGTAGGTCCCCACCGCGAGCAAGAAGAGTCGCATGTGTACGAAGATATTATGCAATTAGTAGACTGGATTCGCGAAGACAAACCGACAATTTCCAGTGCCGAACATGCGCGCCATGTGATCGAAATTTTCGACGCTGGCTATCGCTCGGCACAAAGCGGGCAAGTCCAGATGTTACGCACGACGTTCTAGGTCGTTTCGAATAAATAACGATCCAGGGATCGAGACCTTCGGCAGAGCGTTCGGTCAGCGGGTGCCCTCTGGACGCGATGACCCTGTTGGAATAGGCCTAGCCTGTATACTTATTTATTTGGAACGGCCTTAGATTTAGTGGATTTAAGTTAAATTAAAACGCTGGATGCCCTGCACTTGATCAAAATCGCTATCTTCACTGACCAGCGATAAGCAGCTACATTTGTACATGGCGGTCAAGTGTAGAGCATCTCGCGGGCGCAGCCTATATTGAAGAACGAATTGATTCATCTGTGCGAGGTCGGCAGCGTTTACATCCACCAAGTAAAGATTGGGGAAGTGCTGCAACAATTCCAGCTTTGGTGCAAGTTGCGGATAAAATTCGCTAATCATCTTGCCTTCCTGTTGACGTAGTTGGTCAAGCGGAGAGCCAGGGTAACGGTCACGAATGAGGGCCAGCAGCATTCGATAGGCAAGTTCATCAAAGGTAATAGACAAACCAAATAAAGGTTGCAGATTTGTAGAGGCACGGTATACCGTGCCCGTCCAGTTGGATTGTGCAGAGTCTATTTGGTTTGTCTATAAGCACGGAAGTATAGGCGCGTAACTCACCTTGCTCGACACGATGAAATAGTGTTGCGCGGCTGGATGAATCGCGCGCAACAAGGCATAGAATGTCGTCGTATCCAAGTACAACGCATCGCCTTGAAAGTTCATAATTGGTCTACACATTGTTCAAAACGCTGCCATGAGCTATCCAGGTCGAGATCGTATTCATCCCAGGATCCCTGCCCCAGAGCGCCGTATAGTTGCTGTGTAAGACCAGATTGTTGCTGTGTGCTCATTACTTGTACAGCTTGACGCAGCCCCTGTAATTCAGCAATAATCATATCGATCCGCCGCAAAACGGTTTCAGGCGAGGGTGAAATCATTTCGATTGACATTGGCTCATCCTCTATTATCTCTCTTACACATGCGTAGTTTATATATCATATCACAATCGGACCATGCCACCAAGCTCTCCAACTTCACCCCGCCAACTCCTAGGCGTCAAGCACATTCTCGCCATCGCCAGCGGCAAAGGCGGCGTTGGCAAGACCACCGTCGCCGTCAATCTCGCGCTGGCGCTGGCCCAAAATGGCGCCCGCGTAGGCCTGTATGATGCCGATTTGTATGGCCCCAACGTGCCGATCATGCTGGGCGTGACGCGCAAAACTTCAGTCAAACAAGATTACGTGCCAACTGTACGCGCAAACGCACGACCCTATATTCCGCCGCTCGAACGTTTTGGCATCAAGGTGATGTCAATCGGCTTGCTCCTGGCGACCGACGCCACGATTATGCCCGAACCAAGCGTGGTGGGCGACATCATCCGCCAGACATTGCAAGATGTACGCTGGGGTGAACTCGATTATCTGGTGATCGATCTGCCGCCCGGCACCGGTGAGCCCCAACAAACGTTGGTCAGAACCATCCCCATCGCCGGCGTCGTGATTGTTACCACGCCCCAGGATCTTTCGTTGATGGACGCCAGCCGTTCGTTGGGCTTTTTTCGTGAGGCTGGTCTGCCGATTCTGGGTGTGGTTGAGAACATGAGCTATCTCAATTGTCCCCATTGCGGCGAACTCGTTGAAGTTTTTCATCGCAGCAAGCACACCTGGGCGATTGAAGATAAAACGCTGGAATTGTTGGGCCGCATCCCGATGGATATCGCGATCAGCCGTGGGATCGATGCGGGTCATCCACTCGTGCAGGCCGCGCCAGATTCGCCGGGGACAAAGATCTTTCGCGAGATTGCGGCTAAGCTTTCATATCGATTGCCAAGATAAAAAAGGGGCTATCTCCGGTTGGGGGCGCGACCAACGCCGTGCATTGCACTGGTCAGGTCGATCTAGATTATCCACTCGGGTCATGAGCAGTGCGTTGCACGCTATCTGCCCCCAACCGGAGATGCACCCGATAAAAATTAGAGGATTGACCTCTTCATCGGCTTGATCTATCATAGAGATATCTTTTACAACTTTAATTCAGCGTTTGAATGAGATACTTTAAAGATACAAGCAAAATTTATGTTAGAAACGGTCTGAAAAGGGTGGATCAAGGACTTTGTAGGTGCGGTTTGTAACCGCA
>JBBREZ010000315.1:0-8262 GCA_038225095.1 Caldilineales bacterium | reverse complement strand
CAAGCCTAAGGAGCGTATCTCATGACCACGATTGATTTTATCACAGAATTGTATTGCCAAGTAGATGATCAAATCGGCCATATGCCCAAACATAGTCAAGCCAAACTCTATCCCAGCGAAGTGGTGACGTTGGCCTTATTGGACGCTCTGAAAGGCAGCGGCCCGCGTGCGTTTTGGCGCTGGCTGAGTCGCGACTATCAGCCATTATTTCCCAGGTTGCCCAGCCGGACCCGCCTGTTTCGGCTTTTCAACAGTCATTGGCACTTTATTGGTGACTTCATGGCCCTACCGAGCCTGATCGGCGTGATCGACAGTTACGGGATTGAACTGCTCCACCCACGCCGTGAAGGACGTAGCAAGGCGCAAATCGGCAAGAAGGGCCTCTCTAATCAGCGTTGGATTGTGGGTGGCAAGCTCTGTTTCATCCTTGACCACCTGGGACGCATCGTTGATTGGGAGTGCGATACCGCCAATGTCTACGATGGCTCCGCCTTTCAGCATCTCGTCGATAAATTCAGGCATGACATGGTAATCTTCTCGGATACCGGCTTTGCCAAGCTCGATTGGCAGCCGCAGAATCTGCGGATCTGTCGGCGCGGTGAATGGAATGTGCGCATGGTCGTCGAAACCGTCCTGTCTATGCTCACCTCTATTTGTCACTTCAAACACATGGCTCACAAAGCCTGGTCGTATTTTGAGACGCACGTCGGCTTTACTTTGGCGCTTTTTAATATCTTGATTCAGTGGCATGGTTTCTTGCCCGATGAGACTGGCTTCGTCCCGCTTTCCATTGCTGAGTTCAGCCTCTAACGAACTAGCACCAAAGGTTAGTACATCAATGAGCTCCTCCACCTCGGGAATGTTCCCTTCATCCAGAGCAGACTCAATCTTCTCGCGGTTGAGATAGATCAAACCCATAGCCTTATTGGTGGCTCCATCAACTGCTCCCAATATCGCACCAGCAACAATTGGTGTGAAAAACTCAACTGCCGTGGGTGATACCTCAACTTTAGTATCGCCCTTCCAGTCCTCACTTACGTGAAACGTTGGCATAACTGTTCTCCTCTTAACTCTCAAAACCTCTCTTTATTAAACTAACAAACTTCCCTGGATCAGATAAAAGTCTTCTGCACGCTGTTAAGCGTTGCAACCCATCATTCAGGTGCATAGGGGAGTTGTCACCTGCACCTACCTGATAGGTCAAAATTTGACCAATTGGCCGGAATCCACTTTTGAGACGAGCGATGAACATACCGTGTTTAGAGTCCGACCAAGTTTCAGGTGACCTCTGGTGTGGGGACACGAGCATTTTTTTGTTTTAAATCATCACCCTCAGTTCGGCGCTCTTTGGAGAATTGTTGAAAACACCTTAATTTCGCTAAATTTTTCCAGAGAGTGAACCTTAGAGTGTGTTTGGAAAGTTTGTCGTAGGCCATAAATTGTAATTGAAATTACGGATTCTGATTGCAACTAAGCCAACAAGGATCTAAAAAGTGGCTTCTATCAGCCCTGCCATAGCGCTTCAGTACCATCGTTTATCCAATTCGCGGCGTTTTACGGTCGATTGGGTCATTTTCGGAGTCAATCGTGACCGTACTAATAACTTTTCAAACACACTCTTAATTACACGAACCGAGGGTCATCAGTTAAGACCAGCCAGCTTGTTTCAGCATCGCCCGCTCCCACTTTTGCCCAGTCTGGGGCATTATTCAACGAGTCAATAATTTTAATAGGTACACTCTTTTTTCCATTGTTGATGCCCTTTGGTGGAACTGAAGATTTTAGGTGGGTTGTAGAGGAGCGATGTAGGCGATAATTAACCCGATCTATGGGTTTTTGTCACCCTCCATGTGAGTGATGGCAGCAGAGAACGAACATGAGTGAAGTGTGACGCGTTCGGCAGGGATCAAGAACTTCACTCCACAGCTTGCACTACGTATTCGTACACTTCTACTCAAATGGAAGTAGTCTTGTTTATCGATTGGTTGGTAAAATAAAAACCCATAGCTCGGGTTAATTAAACCACATGGAAGCCAAATTGCACAAATTCGTAAATTAATAGTAAGGAAACTTCCTCTACCGGTGGGATATGGAACATTTGGCTGGTGGGTTAGAGTGTGTTCGGGATTATATACCGTCAACACGACTCTGTCTGCACTTGCGTTGCTTATCCTGATTATTTTTCTGATAAGAGGCGAAATCTATTGGGCGAGGTTTGGATCAGTCACGCTTTAAGGGTGTATAAACCCGAAACGTCCCTTTCTGAATTTTACCCTTCAGGTAGTGTCAAGAAGTCAAAGGCTCCTTTGACTAATATATACCCTCTGTAGAGTAATGACGTGGGAAATGAAAAGTTCTGTTTATCCTGCACTAAATCGAGTGTGTCTTAACGACCGTTTAGCGTTCTCAAAATTGAAAGCTTCTGCGACACTGAAGCCTATCCCTTAAAGATGGCTGATAGACAAAACCTCTGAGCGATAGCTTGACCTGGATATCTATCTACATAATCGCGAGAAATGACCACAAAATGGGGAAAGAAAGTCGGTTAAGCAATCAACGTTAAGAAAGTTTGGGCAAGACCGAGTTTCTTGCCCAAGAAAATCTATGGTGAACCTTAGGTTTCTGTTCAAATGCCCCGCCAGTCCATTTTGAGAACGCTAAACGGTCGATATTTCCGTTTACCCTTCAGGTAACTGACCTCTTGCCTTTAACGCATCCTCCTGCGCTCGTCTTCGATGATCCAATAGTGGCTTCATAGCAATACCCAAGCCACCAAACAACGAGAGCGAATAGAAAATTTCCGTAGCAGCAAACGTAAAACCGGCGAATAGAATGCCCGTCATCGCCACCAGGCTAATCCCAGTGGTGAAGCGGATATTGTGTTTGAGGTTACGTTTAAATTCCTCGGCAAGCTGGAAGAGATGGAGCAACTGGTTGAGATTGCCCTCCATGAGGATGATCTGCGCGGTGTCGGTCGCAACAGTGGTCGCCCCACGCAGCGAGATCGAAACTTGCGCTTGACGCATGGCAATGGCATCGTTGATGCCGTCGCCGATGAAACAAACTTGACGTGCTTCCGCTTGCAACTGTGCGACCAGACCCGCTTTGGCTTCGGGCAGGGTGTTTGCAAAATAGCCGGTCATGCCCAAATCTTGGGCCAGTTTACGGGTGGGAGCTTCCTGATCGCCAGAGATGATATAGAGGCCCAGTCCGCGCGCCCGCAATCCCTGAATGATCTGTTGTGCTTCTGGGCGCATCGTAGGCTGCAATTCAATACAGCCGACCAGTTCGTCATCTACCGCCACCATTACCAACGAGTGGCCTTGCGCCTGACACGCTTCGGTCAGCGTATGGATCTGCTCTGGCAAAGGAATCCCTTCCATCGTCATAAAACGTCCGCTACCTACACGGATGAGGGGATGCTCAGGTGAAGAGATGGGACCAGAGGGCTCCTTGTGAGGGGGAGACTGTATGCCATTTGATACCAGCCGCACCTTGAGACCATACCCCACTTCATAGTGTGCTTGATCAATGGCCGGTAGTTGCAGGTTCAACTTGGCTGCCGCATCAAGAATGGCGCGGGCAATGGGATGTGTTTGGCGCGCTTCGGCAGCGGCGGCAAAGAACAATACTTGTTCTGCGGGCCGATTATTGAGGGTATGAATCTGAGCGATCTGGGGCATCTCCAACGTCAAGGTGCCGGTCTTGTCAAAGACAATGGTATCCACACTGCCTAGTTGTTCCAATGCGTCGGCATCTTTGACCAGAACGCCACTTTGGGCCGCCAGGTTGAGAAAATTCAACATAGAGAGCGAACCGGATAGATAGCTTGTATACATCGAATTGGCACCAATGATGCTAATGGCACCCGCAGGACCAATGAAGGGCCAACTAAGGATACTCAGTGCCAAAGTCGGCATGACTAAATGGTCGGCGGTTGCTACCCCTTTGGCGGCGGTTGGCTTACTATCCTGCGCTGTGCGATTGAGGATCGCTACGATCTGCCCCGCTGTCGTCTCTGTTCTCGTCTTTTCAACCGCAATATCAACCTGGCCGGAGATGAGCAACGTGGAGGCGAGGACACTATCTCCTGCTTTCTTTTCGACAGGCTGCGCTTCACCGGTTAACATGTGCTGATCCAGCATTGCCACACCCGCAATAATCGTGCCGTCCACGGGTACAATCTGTCCCGCATGTAGAACTACAGTGTCGCCGATCTGGAGCTGATCAAACGGAATCTCTATCTCGCTGCCCTTGCTGCGCACCCAGACCTTGTCGGGCTGTAGTTGGAACATGTTAACCAAGTTGTTGCGCGACTGATTTTCGCTCACCGCTTTGGCCTTCAGCATCAGGCCAAATAAGACCGACCCCAATGCACCAACCGAGGCGTAGCCACCCAACCACAGATAGAGACTGTAGATACAGAGCAGATGAATGGACCCCAGTCGCTTTGTTTCCTTCCACTGTCGATAGGCATAGGGATACTTGGCACTCGACGCCATGATGCCGACGGCAATCGCCAGCGGCATCAGTGGTGTAAAGACCCACTGGCCCATGAGCGCGAGACTTAGGGCAACCAGGCCGATGCCAAAGCGTCGGTTGGCCATCCGCTCATCCTGGTGCAAAGCAAACGATTCTTCCGTCAGCATATCCTGCAATTGGGTGTGACGTGTTTTTCCCAGGAGCGGGTCGATATAGACTTGAATAAAACGCTGATAACGGTCATCCACTGCTTCAAGCTGGGTGATGATCTCTTGTGTAACGTGTTGGGCTGTACTCTGTTTTTTGTATTTACGATAGGTAAATCGTTTGTCGACCAACGGAGCAATTATATTAGTAGGCTTGCGCTTCTTACTTAATGTAAAGCCAGTGCCCAGAATTCCGCCGGCAATAGAAAGTAGTGAAAACATTCATACTCCTTAATTTCTCTGAATACTGAGCATTCTGCCAAATTTGGTTTTATCTAGAGCTTCCAACAGAATTCCCATTTACTGTGGGTACAGCCTCTAAAGATTCAACCATAAAAACCTGATCGCTCAGGTTAGCAAGCAGCGTTTTCGCTTGCTCGATTTGTTGTTGACCCGCAGGCTCATGCGGAAAAATCAGACCGATACACGGGCCGCTATGGGTAACCACCACACCAAGAGCATGGGTCGCTTTGCTGATCTCAAGCATCAGGTCAAGATGACGCTTGGGGTTCCTTTTTTGGTTTAAGATCGCGCTTCTGGTGGCTATACGGCCCAGCAGTCCCAAGTCATTACAACGGATCGCGGTTTCAATCATCTGTAACAGGTCTGCATATTCAGCACACTCCTCATCCGTAAAAGGATGATTACGTTGATTATACTCGATGGTGTCAATTTGGCCACCCTCATCAATGGCTAGCACCTTGAGTCGGACAGGAAAGCCCAACCGGCGGCCAAGTTCGACTTTGCGATGAAAGAAAGTGACAAACTCAGGGTACATGACGCCGTCGCTGGGCTCTATGGTACGTAATAATGCCAAAATCAGGTCGGTGGGTATGACGCTGCCCATCGTCGATTCCAGGGCGCGTGCTGTAGCCACCAAATCTGCCGACGAACTAGCCAAGCCCTTGCCTTCTGGCAGTTCACTTTCGATCGACAAATGGCCGCCAATCCTGAGTTCATAGTGGTCGATAAGCTTTTGGACAAGATCTAGCGACTTAGATTTATTCGTAGGGGTGACGGTTATCCGCTTTGAGGCTATATCAGGCGTGAACACTGCTCTAGAAAATTTCTGAATGGGCAATGTCACCAGGAAATGGTTATTATCACCCGGCAATGCACCTTGCAGCAGTTCACCGAACGTACCGTTAGCAACGCCTATACCCTCTTGCCGCATAAGCGGGTCTGGGGACTTGATTTGGGTCAAGATGTTTACCTGTGGGGTTTCCGTGAAAAACATATCAATCCTTCACCTTGAAACGGGGCCATGTCCCAGTACTTCAGGGTAGCTACGCCGTCCCCATGGATAATAGGCCCAGTCGCTTCCCACTGCCGTTGGCCCTTCGACCAGCGTGGGCTGCGACCACGTCCTTTGCAATTCTTCTGCCCGTGCATTCAACCATTCTGCATTATAGACCGTCCGAATGTAACGGATGCCGTGATCCGGGAAGAGCGTCAAAACGTTACACCCGGGATTCGAGTGGGCAACCCAATCAGCGATAGTGTAAGCTGCACCAGAGGTTGGTCCTAACAGAAGCCCATAATGACGATGCATGTGATGAATGGCGTTAATCATTTTCGCGACCGGAACCCAATGAACCTCATCACACTGGGTATGGTCAACATTAGGGATGACGATATCCGAACCCATCCCGAGCAATGGTTCATAACATTCGCGACAGAGCGGAGTTGCTTCGCCTGATGTGGGGCCAAATAGGACAGAAAGATTGTGATCCACGGCAATCACACGCAGATCCGGGTTGCTTTTGCGCAGAACACGCGCAAACCCGCAGATCGAACCCCCGCTGCCGACCGAGGCAACCAGGAAGTCAAGCTTGCCAAGCGATTTTGCTAGCGACTCCGCCAGTGAGGCATAGGCCACCGGATGCAGTGGATTGTCGTACTGGCGCGGCCAGAATGAGCCAGGATTCTCTGCCATCACTTGGCTTAGCCGATCCAATCGTTTTTGCTGGATCCCCCCCATATACCCTTTGCCACTGTATACCTTTTCAATGCCTGCGCCCAAATCGCGTAAACGCCACTCAAGCGACTCCTCCAGTTGGCCGGTCACGAGCGAGAGACGCAAACCGAGATTGGCACAGACGATGGCCAGCCCTAGGGCAAAGGTGCCGGAACTACTCTCAACAACCAAGCCGCCCGCTTTTAAGGCACCGGTTTCTAAAGCATTTTCCAGAATAAAGCGGGCGGGAACAATCTTCATTAGATCGAATTGTGCCGCAAATAAATTCGGCCGCATTTGAATGATTTTAGGTTGGCACAGACTGTCTAATGCCGATCGACCCTCGTTGCTCATACTTTGCATGATGCTACCCCTCTCAATTTGAGTGACACGGTGCAGACGCCAACCGCCTTGGGTTTATCCCGCTTTACTTCTCACAAATTCCGCCAACGCATTGACCGATCTGAAGTGCCTCGGCACCATGTCGTTCATGCCAAACTCAACCTGATATTGCTGTTCAAGATAGGTGATTAAGCCCATCACGAAGAGTGAATCAATCGTGCCTGAGTCGATCAGGTCGTAGTCATCATCAAAATTTTTCGGCACCTGACCAGCAAACCGTTCGGTGACAATGTAATTGTGTAAAGCTTCTTGTATTTTCATGGTTACTTTTGTTTGCTAAGGACGATGTAATTTTTCTGAATTACGAATTTTTTTCCCGCTTGCGGTGTAGATTAAATCTTCAACCCAATGGAAGCGGCTAGGGATTTTGTGACTAGCCAGAGATTGCTTGCAGTAAGCTCTTAACTCATTTTCATCGGGCGCTGCCTTCCCTTTTTCCCGTACGAGATGCGCCACCGCTGCTTCCCCCCATTGCCTTTCCTGGATGCCAAACACACAGGCAGCATGAATGGCAGGATGGTTCTCCAACACAGACTCCACCTCATCGGGAAAGAATTTCATGCCACCGACACTAATCATTTCTTTGACGCGACCTACGATATAAAGAAATCCATCCTCATCCAGCTTACCCAAGTCGCCCGTTCTAAACCAACCGGCATTTTGTTGGAGGATGGCGTCACGGGATTTCCAGGGGGAATAATACGCATCCAACATTCCTTTTCCCCTGAAGGTGATCTCTCCCTGCGCTTCTCCGGGCGGGCAGTCCAGGCGCAACTCATAGGCAGGCAACACCCTACCGACAGAACCCTGTTTTTCTTTTGCCTGGCTCACATTAATCGCTGGCAAGCCCAGTTCAATGATGCCATACGTTTCATTGAGCGTACGCCCAAAGCGTGCATAGAAGAGAGCGGCGATTTCGGCGCGCAAGGCGGTAGTGGTCACGATGGCAAGCCGCAGTTCATCGGGCAAACGCGCGCCCGTGTCATCCTGAATCATCAGGTTGTAATGAGTTGGCGAGCCATAGATAAATGTCGCCCTGTGGCGCGAAGCTGCGGTGAGCAACGTGACGCCGAAGCTATTTCTGGGCAAGATGATGGTGGCGCCAAACGTTAGATAGGCCACAATGGAAACTGCAAAGTGATAATCCATCGACAACAGCCACAGGATGCGGTCAGTTTCACTGATCTGTAGGATCTGATTGGCAGCGTGAATACG
>JBBREZ010000314.1:0-8280 GCA_038225095.1 Caldilineales bacterium | reverse complement strand
AATGGCGATCACGGCCGGTTTATTGATCTACTTGGGCATTGATGCAGTCAACGAAGCACTGGAGACATCGGTTGGTCTGGGCGGGCCATTCCAAGGTGTGGGCCTGATTGGGCTGGGCGTTGTCGTCACTTTTATGCTGCTCGACGCCATTTCGCGGCGTCAGGTCAGCGTGGGTCGGAGCGAGGCCGACCAACGCTTAACCATCGCTTATATGATTGCCACCGGCATTGGCTTGCATAACCTAGGCGAAGGATTGGCGATTGGGGCTGCCTATAGCGTCGGCGCGGCTACGCTCGGTACTTTCCTGGTGATTGGCTTTATCCTGCAAAACATTACGGAAGGGCTGGGGATCATTGCCCCCGTTTTAAGAGACAGACCTACCCTGTCCAGCCTGGCGTGGATGGGCCTGATCGGCGGTGTTCCGGCCATTGTGGGCGCGTGGGTTGGTGGTCTGACCTATTCGCAACCGCTGGCCGTGCTCTTTCTAGCGATTGGGGCCGGGGCGGTCTTTGAGGTAGTCTACGAAATTGGCAAACTCATCCAGCGTGATGCGGCCAAACGACCCGTGCCGTTGACCATCTTCGCCGGCGTGACGGTTGGCATGCTGCTTCTCTATGTCACCGGTTTGTTGATCAAATAAGGAAAATTCGAAATATGTGGATCAAAAGTATCTTACTGTTCGTGCTCTGTTTAGCTGGCTTGCTGTTGGTGGCTTGTGGTGAGGATGTGCCAGCACAACCGCCGCTCGAAATGAAGATTCTGGCTCAGGATATCAAGTTTGATGTAAAGACATTAACGGCCAAAGTCGATCAACTAGTGAAGCTGACCTATATCAACCAGGGATCGATTGATCATGCCTTCAAAATTGAGGGTATTGTGGACGAGTATAAAGTGAAACCAGGCGAAACGCATGTCTTCCAATTTACCCCAACCAAGGCTGGTCAATTCAAGTATGTGTGCGCTATGCCAGGACATGAACCGGCGGGCATGGTCGGTACATTGGTCATTGAACCATAGCTGAAAATGGCGTAATGAGCTACTAACCTAAATATGTAACAAAACTTTAACTTCTTGTTAGACGGATTATAATCAAACTTTGCTATACTCAAAGTAGTTGTGGATTTTGCTGGGGAGCCAAATTTTACAACGGTAGTACTTTTCCTCTGTCGTTTCTATTTCTCCTTTCGTTCCTATTCTTCCTCCAAAAAAGGGAGCCACAAGCTTGTGGCTCCCTTTTTCATCCGCCTCACTCCGCTTGTTAGCCTACTATAAATTCGATTTGGCGATTTTTCCCATCAAAAATAGGAACGACTAAATTCACAAATTGGTCGCTCCTTGATATACTGTAAAGTGAAATTACTAATTCAAATCGCTTAATGGTCTGGAGCATAGAATGCCTGATCAACCAAAAACTACAATTCTTGTTGTTGATGACGAATCGCGCATGGTGCGTTTTGTTAAAATGAACCTTGATCTGGAAGGTTATATCACGCTGGAAGCCAACAATGGTGTGCAAGCGTTGGAGAAAGTACGCGACCATAACCCAGATCTGGTGCTACTCGACGTTGAAATGCCGGGCATGGATGGCTTCGAGACGTTGAAGCATTTGCGTGAGATGAGCGATACCGCTGTGATCATGCTGACGGTGCGCTCGGATGAAAATGATCGGATTCGCGGGTTGGATTTAGGGGCCGATGATTATGTAACCAAACCCTTTAGCCCGCGCGAGCTTTCCAGCCGGATTCGCGCGGTGCTACGTCGTTTTGAACAGACGGGTCGCCCAGACAAGCAAATCGTCAAGATCGATGATCGCTTACAGGTCGATCTCCAACGGCGCGATGTGATTGTGGAAGGCCAACGGATGAGTTTGCGCCCAACCGAATATCGCTTGCTGTATCACCTGATCCAGAATGCTGGTTGGGTTGTGCCCCACGAAACGTTGCTCACCAAAGTTTGGGGCTATGAATATATCAATGACAATCACCTATTACGGCTTTATATCACCTATTTACGCAAGAAGATTGAAAAGGACCCCGCCGATCCACAATACATTTTTACCGAACGGGGACTAGGTTATCGCTTTGTCGATTTTAAACAAGCAGAATAGTTTCATCTGTGGCGTAGCGAACTTGCCCCGATCTTTGCGCAAGACAAGGGATAAAGTCGGCCCAATTGTTATCCCAATCGGGTCTGCTTATTTGAAATTTTTAGTCAACTTGTGGTATCATTAGCAATTGGCGTCGGCTAAGCGCCAGTTGCTTTTCTATCAAACACGCCTTGGGATCGCCTAAACGGGTGCTGTTACCTGGCATTTTGTGCGGCTAACAGTCGATTTGGGCGGGATGAACAAGGCGGAAGAATTAACCCAGGAGAAATATAATGGCTGTCAGTACAATGAAAGAACTCTTGGAGGCGGGCGTCCATTTCGGACACCGTACTCGTCGCTGGAACCCCAAGATGCGCCCCTTTATTTTTACGGAGCGTAGCGGCATTCACATCGTCGATCTACAACAGACGATGCAAAAGCTCGAAGAATCGGCTGCGGTCGTGCGCAATGTGGTTGCCAAGGGTGGCAATGTCCTGTTTGTTGGCACCAAGCGCCAGGCTCAAGCGACAGTTCAACAGGAAGCAGACCGTTGTGGGATGCCCTACGTAAATCAACGTTGGCTGGGTGGCACCCTCACAAACTGGGTCACCATTCGCCAACGGATCGATTATCTGTTGCTTGTGGAACGCCGTATGGATGCTGGTGAATTCCGCACGCTGTCCAAGAAGGAACGCTTGAGCATTCAGCGTGACATCGACAAACTCAACCACCGGATTGGCGGCTTGAAGACGATGACCCGTTTGCCCAATATGGTCTTCATCGTTGATACCATTGTCGAAGATCTGGCGGTATTGGAAGCGAATAAACTGCGAATCCCGATTATTGCGATGGCCGACACCAACAGCAATCCCGACCCGATCGATTATGCGATCCCAAGCAATGATGATGCGATCCGGGCGGTCAAGCTAATCGTGAGTGTTATGGCTGACGCGGCCGAAGAAGGTCACCGTATTCGTGAGTCACAAAATGCCGACACTGGTCAGGTCAGTCGCGCTGATTTGGCGGAGATGGAACGTTATCTGGGACCAAGCACGCTCGCTAAGCTCAAGGGCAAAGACGAGGATGAAGACCTGGATGTCGGATTGGAAGAAGATTACGCCGATCTCACGCCTGCGGATGATATTGATGTTGACGCGACGGATAACGTTGACATGGCGCTTGCGGTCGAGGATGCGAAAGAGGAATAAGGAGAAGTCGCATGGCTGAAATTAGTGCAGAAATGGTGAAAAATTTACGGGTCGCCACCAATGCTGGCATCTTGGATTGCAAGAAAGCATTGACCGACGCGGACGGCGATTTCGAAAAAGCGGTCGAGATTTTGCGTAAGAAGGGACTCTCCAGCGCGGCCAAAAAGGCAAGCCGTGATGCGAAGGAAGGTATCATCGGTCACTATATTCATAGTGGCGCCAAAATGGCCAGTCTGGTCGAATTGAACTGCGAAACTGACTTCGTCGCTCGCACCGATCAATTTCAGCAATTGGCCAAAGATTTGGCGTTGCATGTGGTTGCCGCTCGCCCCCAATTCTTGAACCGGGCAAGCGTGCCGCAGGAGTTGATCGAACGCGAGAAGAACATTTATCGCGAACAGATGGCAACCAGCGGTAAACCGGCCCAGGTGATCGACAAAATCGTAGAGGGCAAGCTCGATAAGTGGTACAGCGAAGCCTGTCTTTTAGAGCAACCTTACGTCAAAGATCCGGATACAAAAATTCAGGATTTATTGACGAGTGCCATTGCTTCACTCGGCGAGAACATTAAAATTGGGCGCTTTGAGCGGCTCGAAATTGGTGGATGAGTTACTAAAAAGCCCAGCCATTTGGCTGGGCTTTCTTATATAGTTTCTACTTCTGCTTCTGGGCGATTGTTCTAAATCTGCTCCTCGTTTCTTGTTATAGAATAGCACGAAGCTGATTGTGCAGTAGCAGAGCGAAACAACAAAACAGGAGAAAAAAGATGGCTGAGCTGAAATACCGGCGCATTTTGCTCAAACTAGGCGGTGAAGCCCTGGCGGGGGAAGGTGGAACTGGTATCAACCCAACTCAGGCCGAATTTTTAGCCCGCAAGGTCGTGGATATTATCAGTCTAGGGGTGCAGGTTGCGATTGTGATTGGCGGCGGCAATCTTTGGCGCGGTAAACAGGATGGGCTGGACCACGGCATGGAACGCGTGACCGCTGACCATATGGGGATGCTGGCCACAGTGATGAATTCATTGGCCTTGCAAGATGCACTTGAGCGCCAGGGGATTGTCACACGTGTAATGACTGGCATTGAAGTGCGCGCTGTGGCTGAGCCGTACATCCAACGGCGGGCTGTGCGCCATTTGGAAAAGGGCCGTGTCGTTATTTTTGGTGCCGGCACTGGCAACCCCTATTTCACAACCGACACGGCTGCTTCGCTGCGTGCGATGGAAATTGATGCCGAGGTATTGATCAAAGCCACCAAGGTGGATGCGGTTTATGATAGTGACCCCAAGAAAAACGCCGATGCTAAACGCTTTGAACATCTTACCTATATTGACGCCCTCAATATGCGCGTGGGTGTGATGGACAGCACCGCAATGGCTATGTGCATGGATAATGATTTACCCATTTGCGTCGTGAATCTTTGGCAGGAAGGTGTTTTGGAAAAAGTTGTGCATGGTGAAGCAATCGGCACGTTGATTACAGCATAAATTGTTTGCAGCAGCCCCAAACAGTGGTGCGAATTGTTTTTATGTTCACCGATAGTTTGTTACAATAGAGTGCGAGCCAGTCACGGTGAAAGTGTTTTCCCAGCAGTCCATCGATTCGCTATCATGGCGACAAACGCCGGTTATTGTCGCTCGAAAATTTACTTGTCATATTAAATCCCTACATTGTAACTCAAGTTGCTATCTAAGCGGTCATTGAGCAATTAATACTGCAAACGAAACAAAAAAGGGTAACTTTGAGTTCAAAGCCTTTGGCGGTAATGGCATGAATCGATGGGGGCAGTAAGCGCTTGAGCAAACTACCGGTAGTCTCGATGATTTTCCATTGGACGGCCTGCAGATAGCGCAGCCAGAGTGGTAACGGGCGCGTCGAGGCTATATTACTATTTTAATATAAAGGAGGATTATCTGATGCGACGTTACTATAGACTGCTATACTTTTCTTATCCATAACATTCGCCGATTGCTGATTGTTTGCTTGGCGCCTTCAACCTTACCTGAGCTGCCATGGACTACTAAGTTTTTCTTCCAAACGAATTACCACCTATACCTTTTCTAGGTCGCAACTTGAGTTATTGTAGATTTCTAGACTATGTCTATGAAGCTTCACCGGCTGAAAGTGTATGTAAAGTTTATTGATCCTTGCTTCACAGATGCGGCTTACCTAAATTATTTAGAATACTAGGAATCCTATCCATTTTCGTTCCTTGAAGGAAAACTGAAAATGATTAACGACGTATTGGCTGATGTCCAGGAACGTATGGACAAAACAATTGATTCGCTACGCCACGACTTAATGTCGATTCGTACCGGACGCGCCTCGCCAGCGCTGGTTGAACGATTGTCAATCGAATATTATGGGATGCCGGTGCCGCTTCAACAATTAGCAAGCATCTCGGTTCCAGAACCGCAGCAACTGGCTATTCGCCCTTACAGTGCCAAAGACATTGGGCTGATTGAAAAAGCGATTGCTAAATCTGATCTAAAGTTGACGCCCAATAATGATGGTCAAGTAATCCGGCTCATAATCCCTGCGCTCACGGAAGAGCGGCGGCGCGAGTTGACAAAGCTAGTCTCCAAACGTGGTGAAGAGGCACGCGTCGCCATTCGTAATCTGCGCCGAGATGCGATTCAGGACTTGCGCGAGATGGAAAAGGAAAGTATGATTTCCGAAGACGATCTGAGCCTTGGTGAAGAAAAGACGCAAGAGAAAACAGATGCGTTTGTCAAGCAGATCGATGTCATTATTCGCAACAAAGATGAAGAGATTATGACGCTGTAAGCCAGCTTAGCCCTTCATAATCATTGATCAGGCAGTGGCGAAAGTTGGTAAGCAATCTTTGCTTGTAAAACACTTACGGGTGGGTAAGGCACTCATCTCGGCTTTTTCCATGTGCACTACTGCCTTTAATCGCGCCAGGTGTTACGTTCGTGCTTGGTTGGGGAGTACAATTTTTTTACATGAAAATATGGACTTCGCAACGGGTCATACGGTTAAAAGAGGGAGCAAGAGTTCTGTGAGTAGTGAGACAACCAACAATCATGCGTCTTTGCCTTCGATACCCCATCACATTGGCATCATTATGGATGGTAATGGGCGCTGGGCGCAGTCCAGAAACTTACCTCGTTTGATGGGCCACCAGGCTGGCGTTGACAATATTAAGCGCATTTTGGAAAGTTGTGTGACGCACGGGATTAAGGTGTTGACGATCTACGCATTTTCGACAGAAAACTGGCACCGACCACCGGAAGAAGTAAGCGGGCTGATGCGTTTGTTAGGGCTAACCATTCAGCGTCAATTAAACGATCTCCACAAAAATGGCGTTCGCATTCTGCACAGTGGTCGGATGGATGGCATCCACCCGCAATTGCAAAATCAGATTCGCCACGCATTAGAAGTAACGCGCAACAATCAGCGGATTAGCTTAAATGTTGCGTTTAATTACGGTGGACGGGCTGAAATTTTGGACGCCATGCGCCGCGTGGTGGCCGATGGCGTTAACCCAGAAACGCTGACCGAAGATCTATTTGGTAAATATTTGTATACAGCCGACTTGCCGGACCCCGACTTGATTATTCGCACCGGCGGCGAATGGCGGCTCAGTAACTTTTTGATCTGGCAGGCCGCCTACGCTGAATATTATACGACCCCTACTTATTGGCCAGATTTTGATGAAGACGAACTGTACAAGGCGTTATACGAGTATAACCGCCGCGAGCGTCGTTTCGGCCGCGTTTTAGAAAAATAACCACTACTGTCAACCTCATTGTTCAAGCAAAGCAGCGACATTTTCCCGCACTGTAAAGCGCAGGAATTACGAGTTATCCATTGTGAGCTATTACCTGTGAGTACACGTATCATCGTTGGCCTTATCGCTCTGCCTTTTGTGCTTGCCCCCATTTGGTTTGGCGGTGTGTGGTGCGCGCTGCTGGTTGCTGTGGCTGCGTTGGCGGCTGGTTATGAATTCTACTCGATGATGGCTGCGGGTGACTATCACCCGGCGCCCTGGTTGGGGTTGCCGTGGATGGTCGCCATTGCATTGGCCGGCTGGTGGCCTGCCATGCCTTGGCTTAGTACTGTTATCATGGGCGGCTCGATTCTCACGCTTGTCTATGCCCTGTTTCAGACAGAAAAACCAGCCAGCACCTGGATGTCAACCAGTGTTGGCGCCATTTATATCGGGCTCATGCTGGGGCAAGGGCTGGCTTTACGGCTACTGCCCAACGGGCTGTGGTGGCTGCTCTTTGGCATTCTGGTGACGTGGGTGAACGACATCGCTGCTTACTTTACTGGTTCTAACCTGGGCCGGCACAAATTGTGGCCACGCCTTAGCCCCAAAAAGAGTTGGGAGGGCACGATTGGCGGCTGGATTGGCTCAGCCCTGGTCGGTGGGATCTTGACTAGCATATTCCCCTTGCCCATAAGTTTTGTGTTTGGCGCCGGGTTGGGCTTTGCTTGTGGAATTTTGGCCCTTTTTGGTGATCTCTCGATCAGCATGCTCAAGCGCCAAATTGGCGTCAAAGATACAGGTTCACTCTTCCCTGGGCACGGTGGTATGCTCGACCGCATGGACAGTCTATTGTTTGTCCTGCCGTTCGTGTATCAAGTGGTGATCTTCTGGCACTTACTGTGACGACTCCCACGCCTAAAGCTCGTGGGCTTCTACAGTCTTTCAACGTTCGGCTGGCCTTCGACTACGCTCAGGCCCCGCTGTTGGGTCCCGAGCTTGTCGAGGGACACGTCGAAGCCTGAAACACTATCGTCCTCGTGTCTTTAGTTATGGTCTTGGTTGCATAGTATTGCGTACTTGACTTTGCGCCTTTCAGGTTGGCTCTCACCGCCGCACCAGTACGCACCATTGACACCAAGCGTCGAAGTTTTACCTGAGCAACGTTTCTGCTCAGAACGCCCTACTGCGGTTGTTAAAGTACAGATATATTATACCATGTTTAGGGGGTATTACTTGTGTCAAAGTGCTTAC
>JBBREZ010000313.1:0-8314 GCA_038225095.1 Caldilineales bacterium | reverse complement strand
ATGCCATCAATCACAGGTAGTGGATGACCTAATTTGAAGCCTACCAACAGCCAATCTTCAAGTGTAGAATGCAACTCTGCTTGGCATTCGTGCAGCGTTAACCCAAATGCGATTACACCTTTACAGGCTGGAATACGTCCAGAAAAAGTGTTGTCTTCCAACTTGTCGTATTCTGCCTGCGCCATCGCATGATTTATATATTCACTAATGATGAAATAGGTGACCATAAATTTCTCCTATTCGCAACCAAGTTTCAAAGATAAAAAACGCCGTGGAAGGTCTCCACGGCGTTGATTGCTGCTCAAATCGTTCAGAAAGGCCGTGGTGGATAGTTGCCCACGGCGTGCATAGCTACCACCGGGACAAGCAAGTTGCTGCAGCGGCTGCCGGTGCGAATGTCATATTCTGATCGGTCATTAATGAAGCAAGATTCATGATGAAAGCTTTGTCGATAAAGTAGCTAAACTTTGCGATGTTCGTAGCAAAAGTATAATGGCGTCAGTGAGCGATGTCAAAATCGGTAGCCAACAAATTGCGCGAAGTGTAACCCTGGTTTGGCGGGTTATGCACGCTTGAAATTTAACGCAGAGGCGCAGAGACGCAAAGAAAGGCAGAGGAGGACGCTGAAACAGAAGATGGTTAACCTTGGTATAGCGTACCCTGGCCTGTCAAACCCTGGTGTTTTTCGTGCTGTTTTGCCGCTCTGCGCCTTTGCGTCTCTGCGTTAAGGCGTTTGTCGCATACCGCATAAGTCAAATGTTTCAGTTGATTGATCAGGAATTCACCAAGCTCGGCCAGCACAACCCGCGCCCCAACCGCCATGTAGGCACGCATGATCTGGCGATACCGCGCGTCACCACCCATGAGCATCCGCCCCAGGGCGCGTGGGCGCAAATGAAAAAGCGCTTCGGTGAGTTTGACGCCGAGTAAGAGTTGCCAGGGCGCGAGATGGGGGGTGTGGACAATTTGGTTGCGGTAGGTCCACTGCGCTTGATTCGGTTCAATAATCTGCGCGGGTTGCACCTGGCGCCCGGCTTCTGTCCAATGATGGGGGGTGATGTACACCGCGTTGAGCACGTCCGCATCCAGTTCAAAGACCCGTCGATAGGTCTTCCGCAACGTCGTCAGAGTTTCATCTTCCAGGCCGTAAATAATGTTGACCAGGCTAACAATCCCTTGTTGGCGCAGCAATTGCACCGCTTGTTTGCTCACCGCGAATGGATTGTTTTTGTGGACCTTCTCGACGGTGCTATCGTCGAGCGACTCTACACCCATCACAATGTTATCGACGCCGGCGCGTTTGTAGAGCGGCAACAAGTCTGCATCGCGCACTACATCGGCGGCTGTCATGTTCAAATTGATCGACAGGCCAAGTTGCCGCTCTACAATGGCTGTCAACGTTTGGCAGGCCATTGCGCGATCGGCGGCAAAATTTTCGTCGGCCAGCCAGACGATGCGCACGCCATAGTCGCGCACCAGTTTTTCCAGTTCATCCACAAAATTCTGCGGCGAACGATGCCGCCAGCGCCGCCAGAAACTCCATTGGCCACAATAGGTGCAACGCAAGGTGCAGCCGCGGCTAAACTGCATGCCCGCTGCCCGCCCAAAGCCAAAAAGTTTATAGGCATCCCAATCTACCAGTTCCCAGCCGGGGCGAAATTCGTCCAAATTGGCAATTGGCGCTCGCACAGGGTTGGTCACGATCTGGTTGTGGTTGCGCCAGGTAATGCCTTTCACCTGGGCTAATGACGTCGTCGGTTCGGCGAGCGCAGCCGCTAATTCGATGACGGTTGCTTCGCCTTCACCGTGGACAATCATGTCCACCGCCGGATTAGCTTGCATAATGGCGTGCGCGGTATAGGAAGGATAGACGCCGCCATAGATCAGCCTGACCAGTGGAAATGCCTGGCGTAAATGCTGCGCGGTCGCCATCGCCACCGGATGGGCGGCGGTCGAAGCGGTGTGACCGAGCATAATACAATCGGGCGGTTCGCAGGTCAGTTCACGCACCAAGCGTGTATCATCCCAGCCATAAACATCATTATCGATCAGGCGCACGCGATGACCGGCATCAATCAGCGCGCCGCCCAATAAGACCAGACCCAGGGGAATCTGATAGCCAAGCCCGAAACGATTGGCAATAAAACGGCGACGCGGCGTGAGCAAGACAATGTTCATGGCTTTCCTTTGGAAACAATGGTTAACGCTGAATGGTTAACCATTAACCATTACCCATTCAGCATTAACCATTATCTCGCTTACGCCAACTCGGCCAGCACATCGCGCGTAGCGCGACCTGGTTGCAGCACGGTTTCTTTGACAATGCGCCCGTCGCGTAAATTGAGCACGCGGTCGGCCTGGCTGGCGGTGCGCAGATCGTGCGTGGCCAAAATCACGCCGTGACTGCCGCTGTCGGCCAGCGCCCGCAGGCGAGCTACGATCTGGCGAGCGGCATTACTGTCCAGGTTGGCGGTCGGCTCGTCGGCCAAAATCAAGGGTGGATTGGCAGCTAGCGCTCGCGCCACGGCGACCAATTGTTGTTGACCGCCAGAGAGTTCGTTCGGGTAGCGGTTGGCCAGTTCGCGAATCTCTAATTCTTTCAGCAATTGGTCGGCTCGCGCATTGGCATCAAACGGTGGGCGCAACATCAGGCGTAGCGGCAAACCGATATTTTCGCGCACGGTGAAGCCGGGGAAGAGATTGTAATTCTGATAGATCACCCCCACGGTCTGGCTGCGCAGATCGGCCACCCGATCACTGTTCAATTCGTCCAAACGTTGTCCCAGCAACGTGACTAGACCTTGATCCGGCTGTTCTAAACCGGCCAACAAGGCGAGCAAAGTCGTCTTGCCGCTGCCCGTTGGCCCGACCAACGCCACCATTTCCCCGGCGCGGATTTCCAGATCGATGCCTTCCAGCGCCGCCACCGGTCCGGCTGAAGATTGATAACGCTTCTGTAAACCGCTTGCCTTAACCAAAACATGCTCGCTCATAACAAAATCCCTTTCGCTTTTATAATGACAATTCGCTAGCCATCTAATGACTCTGTACTGCGCTGATCCCATAATTGCCGCATCATTTGCACGTGCCCCACATGCAGGGCGGTATGCATCATCGTCTGTGTCAGCAACCAGGCAACGGTGTAGGTCTGTCCATTGTCGGGCGAAACCCGCGTGGCGGCTAGATCTTCCAGGATCATTTTTTCCAAGGTGCTGCGCGAATCGGCCAGCACAGCGGCGAGTCGCTGCTTGAGCATGGCTACGTCCAGCCCGTGGCTGCGAAATTCTGCGGCCCGGTCGCGGTCGCTTGCGCCGCGATGGATTAAATCACCAATCCGGAACTGCTCAGAACCGGTGAGATGCATGACGAGCACGGTCAGCGAACTAAAATCGGACCCTGGCGTCCAATCCAACGCCGCTGGCGGCAGATTATCCAGCGCTTGTTCCACTTCCTTGTGTAAAAATTCCAGCCGATCTAGATACACTTCAAAAAATGGTTGCATAGATTTCCCTTTCACCAGCTATCATCTGTTCAACATGGCGCGTTTTGAATCGCGCGCAAACCGTTTCTGAAATTGACGAACAACCGGATAACCCGGCTTGGCCCACCATTGCTGCGGGTGCGAGAAGGCCAGAATGTCATACCAAACTGTGTCATCGGCGTGGCGCCACTCGACCATAAACCGCTCCTCGCCCCGTTCCACATGATCCGGCAGGGTGCCATAAGCAAAGCCGTAACGTTCGACCGCAGCGTCGGCCTCTGCCACTGTCTCGTCGATCAAATAGACGATGCGACAGGCATTGAGCGACCAAAAGCCAAAAGGGTTGGCCAGTACGCCCACCGTAGTGCCTACGCCGATGGGCGCATGCGGCCAGCACAATTGCACCCAACCCAGATTAAACATTTGCCAGCGCCGGATCGCGGCTTTCGCCTGCTCAAAGACGGTCGAGCCAGTGCCCAACTGAACGCGATTGTGATCAACTACATAGCCTGGCAAGTCGCGCAGTTGGGAGACAGGTCGCGTCCTTCCCACATTCGCATAGCTAAATGGCAAGCGGCTCTGGTGCTCCAAAAACTGTTGAATCTTAGGGTCTGATGGTTTGCGTAAGCCGATCAACGGTTCACCCCGGCGATCCGCGCGTGCCCCGCCAGTTGTGTCCCCACCCAACCGCCAACCAGCACACAGATCAATGATGGCAGGCCGACCCAGAACCAATAAGAATTAAGCCAATGTTCGCCCAATACTACATTGGGCCGTAGCGCGGCGGCGGTGTGAAAGACGAGCGGCGGAATGCTAAAACAAAACATGCCCCACCAGCGCGCCACCGTCCGATTGGTAAAGAGCCAGGCCAGCAGACCCGTGAGCCAGCCGGCAATGCTGCCCGCCAGCCAGGCAATCCCAATCGGGACCAACGCTAGCAATGGAGTCAAAATCACGGCGATGAAGCCCTTACCGAGCAATTGCGCCACGACCAACTTGTTCGGCTGCCAGACCGCAGCTAGGCCACCCTCCGCGCCCAACTGCAGATAGAAAAGCAGCGCCGCCAGCAACGCATAGACCACGGCCAGCCGACTGCCGACATAGCCACCTAATTGCCAACCACGTTTCAGCGAATCCATGATTTACCCCCGATCATTGCGTAAAACTTCACCTGGCGAACGGCGGGTCACCAGCCAGAGTACGGGTGCTGCGCCTGCCCACGCCGATGTGATTGCGCCCAATAAATCAGCCAAGACGATGCCAACCGCCAACCACCCATTGCCGCGCCCGGCGGACACGACCCAGTTGCCCAACGCCATCAACGCGCCTAATGCGCCACCGCCCACGGCGACAATCGCATATTCCAGCAAGATTAAGCGCCAGACACGGCTGGAACGCGCACCCAGCGCCATCAACATGCCAAACTCGCGCCGTCGCTCCAACGCAGCCAGCGATGCGCCAGTTAAGACCAAACTTGCCCCCGCCAACAGCACCATGCCCGCCACCCAGGCCGAAAAACCGAGCGCCGCCGCACTGTCCAACCAGGCTAACGCCGCCATCCCAACCGCATACGAGCCGGTCGTCAGCGCCAGGGTCATCCCGGCGGTATGATTGGGATGACGCATCAAGCCTTGGACGGCCAGTGTCCACAACGGCATCTCCGCCGATTTGGGTAGCCGCCAGTAGAGTTGGGTTAACAGCCAACCACCGCCAGTCAACAGACCGCTCAGGCCGATAGCGAGCGCGGTCAAGATCAACGTTGTTTTCAACGGCAAGATCGGCAAGCCGGCGGTCAGCACCAACACCCCGGCATAAAAAGTACCTAATAACGAAGTTGTCCACAGCGACGTGCGCCATTTCAGCCAGATGTTCGGCAATTCACGCGATTGACGGCTGGGTAACGTTAGTTTAGGCAATTCCAATGCCGCGGTTAAAGCGAGAAAACCCATAAAGAGCAGCGCTGCCAACATCCCCACCCCTGCGCCAGTTAGGATAGCAATCCTCTGTACGGCTGGATCAACGTTCAACCGAAAATAAACGTGGGCCGCCGGCCAGGTGAGCCGGCTCAAGCCCAGCCCCAGTAAAACACCTACGCCAGTGCCGAGCAAACCGGTCGCCAGCACTTCAAGCAGCAACAAGCCTAACGTCTCCGTGCGGCTGAGCCCCAAATGGAGCAACAACCCCAACTCGCCCAGCCGGCGCTCAATGCTAGCTAGATGCGCATTGGTCAAGCCGATGCAGCCGATTAATAACGTCACGACGCCCGCGCCCACCAACACGCCTTGTGGGCCGAGCATGTCTAAGAGTGGCGCCGGCAAAAGCCAACCACGCAGCATGTGGGGATAAGGTTGGGTTTGCACCAGCAGGGCCAGATTCAGCCAGGCGGTTAGCGCTGCAACCCCTGGCGCCAACCCACCCAAGACGAGCAACGTTAACTGCCATTCGCGCCGGACGACGCTGGCTAGATAGGCCGGCGCGATGCGCCAGAAGCGCCGCCAATGGCTCGGCGACAGGGTTATCAGCGCGCGCTTGATGGCCGGTTTCATCGGCCACCCCCTGCTAATAAGCGCAGCTCGCAGCGGTCCAACCAAGTTAGATCGGCTTCGGTGTGGAGGATAGCGCCATCGAGCAGACTGGCAGTGACGGCATCATGATTAATTTCAGCTTCACTCAACGCGCGTTCAAGCTCGCGTAAATGTTGTAAATAGACGGCGCGTTGTTGCCACAAAAGGTCAGTTAGCACCTGGGGTTGATCAAGCACGCTGGTTAAGGTGGTCAGCTTTAGATAGAAATCGTCTTTTAACTGGCGGCTACTTTGGACGGGGGTGTGGGTCCAGTGCTCGAGTTCGTGGCGTCCAGCCGTGGTCAGGCGGAAATGCTTGCGGTCGGGCAAATTTTCTTGTTCGACGCGCGCATCCAGTTCGACCAGGCCATCTTTCTCCAACAAACGCAGGTTATTATAGATCTGCGCCTGTTGCACCGGCCACAAACTGCCCAGCGTCTCATCGTAGCGTTTTTTCAATTCGTAACCGTGAATCGGTTCTTCTGCCAGCAGCGCCAGCAGGACATGTTTGATGCTCATCGTTTACCATTTTGGTTAGTACTAACTATGGTTAGTATATAGTAAAATTATGGTTTGTCAAGCGGGAATTTATAATCTGGTTTGCGAAAGTTATCTAAAAGCTGTACTCAGTGACTATGCTGGGTTAACTACAATCAGGCCGCGGGCGGAATATAAACCCGAAAATCCTGAAAATGACAGATGACTTGATGTTGGCTGGCGGCAATAATGCCCACATCAAGCCGGCTGGTGGGTAAACGCGCGATGGCGTGATGGCCAATCAAGGTATCATTGATGTAGAACCAGTGATCGGTATGAATCGCCAGGATCGCCAGTTTATTCCAGGTTTGCGGATGGAGCGCGGGCGTAGCCACTTGCCGCAGGTAGACCGTAGACTTGTCACCGCCATTAAAGGTTTGGACAACCGACGCTCTGCGCAGTTTTTCGCGAACACGCAAAAGGGCATAGCATTCATCGTTGATCTCTTCAAACAGTAAACCGTAGCCATCCGCTTCGGTAGCCCCTTGCACCAGGCGCGTCTTAACCGTCAGGTAGTAAATGGCGGGCGCAAAACAATTTGAATCGCCGCCCATAAAGACATCTTCGTGATATTGATTTTGCAAGGTAAGCACATAGCGTTGCTCCTCCATCCTACGCTCGAGGTGGCCCATGCCATTATGCTTGGTGCCAACGCCCCACCGTTGGTAATTCGTTGCAAACGTATCTGCAAAACTAATCTGCCAATCGCGTTCAATGTGGGCAAGCGACGGCACGGCTTGGCGCAGATCCGGTTGCTGCGCCGCTGGCGCCTCGCGATAACGGACGACTTCCGCGGTTTCCAGCAGCGCGCGCGGTGTGCCGTATTTGACCCAAGCCGGGTTGACGGCATAAAAAAGCAGATCCGCTTGAAAGGCCGTCAAACATAGGACGTGCGCCAATTGCTCCACAACCTCCGGCGTGCGCGGCGTATAGTCGCCGGCAAACCAACCCGTCACCGTGCGGCGGCTGACCTGTAATGCACGCGCCAGGTCGGCCTGGGTTTTGCGGTTTTCCAGGTCTTGGTGCAAGTGAAAGAAAACCGTCAGTAACTCGGCGAAGGTATAATTGAGCATTATTTAAAACGCCTTAAATGAGTTGCGCAAAAGCGCAAGTGCAGAAAAAACGCTGTGCTATGCTAGATGCTGAAAGCGAGTCTAGCGTAAGTCATTGTCCCTTGTCAAACAAATTTCATACACCCTTGTCAAACAAATTTTATACAAAGGAGCACAAAGTAACATGCGACACCGAAAGTTACCTTGGTTAAGTCGGAGCGCCGTTGGGCTGTTGACAATCATCCTGGCGCTCGGTTTGCTGTCGTCCGCCGACCGCACAAGCGCCACTGGCCTGGCTTCCCCGTTGTCCGCCGTGACGTACGATGACAACGCCATTCCGCCGGTTGCCTATACGGGGAGTTGGACGTTCTCCAACACCTCGACCAACGCCATCAACAGCACCTTGCACTGGTCGAATGTCAACGGCGATAAAGCCACCTATTCATTCAACGGTTCGACCATCACGCGTTTTTACTCGATGGCTAGCAATCGCGGTTCAGAGCAAGTTTATATTGATGGCTATTTTCAAGGCACATACAGTGGTTATGCAGTCGAAACACAGCGCCAAGTGGGTGTGACATGGAGTGTACCGGCTGGCAATCATACCATTGAAGTACGATCACGAGGGACAGGTTTTACAGATATCGATGCATTTGCCGTTGATATAGCCACTGTGGGCAC
>JBBREZ010000312.1:0-8332 GCA_038225095.1 Caldilineales bacterium | reverse complement strand
AGTGAAGATATCAAGGCTTGCCTCGCTTTTGCAGCCGGCCGTGAACAAAAGTTATTTACTATATAAATTTATTTTTAATGGGAAAATATAATATGAAATCTGAAGCCCTGTTTATGAATGGTGTTCATGAAACAACTTTATATGAGATATTAGAAATCCAGTCTATATTGCCAGAACAGATCCTCTTCCTTCAGCCATTTTCTGGAAGCCCAATAGCCAGATTACGCGACGATACGCCTACTGTAGACGATCCAATGAGACTTTTCATGTCTATTACCAACGACTTATCAGTAGTTCATTATACGGCTGAAATTGTTGGCTGGGATAACAAATTAAATCTATCTGATGCAAAGCGTTTTATATTAGATAAGTTACTTAAAACATTGCAGCCAGATGAAGGTGGATTATATGATGCAGCACGTGCAGGAGATGGTAAAAGCGTTAATCTTTTACATATCCGCCGTCTTCAACACCTTAAATCACCTTTCGGTGTAGAACATATGATTAAAACGAGTAATAGCCTACCCGTTGCTGACGGCAGAACAACTGCGGGGGGGTATTCTTATGTAAAAATGGATGATTTTGTCAATCAAATGTTTAATCATCGCTGAGTTGTTGAGAAATTTAAGAGACATGGGATGCATTCTATGAAATTCGGCGTCAATACCTGGGTGTGGGTCTCCCCGCTGACAACCGACGATGTCGAAAAACTTGTGCCGCTGGTCAAACAGATGGGTTTTGACTGGATCGAATTTCCTATTGAAAATCCAAGTGGCTTCGATTACCAGCGCGCCGGCGAGTTGGCGCGTGACCATAGCCTAGGCGTAAGCGTCGCCGCGGCGATGGGCCCAGATCGCGATTTAGTGCATCCTGACAAAAATATTCAAGCCAACGGGTTAGCCTATGTGCGCCAGTGCATCGCAGCCACAAAAACGATGGGTGCCAGCACTTTGATGGGGCCGATGTATTCCGCCGTAGGCCGCACCTGGCAAGCGACACCCACAGAGCGCGCCCAAGATACTGATTTGCTCGTGCAGCAGCTTGCTCAGTTGGCGAACTACGCTGCGGATCACGGTGTCGTACTCTGTCTTGAGCCGCTCAATCGCTTTGAGACGAGTTTTATCAATTTGGCCGCCCAAGGCATTGAAGTGATCGACCGCGTGAATCATCCGGCCTGCCAGTTGATGCTGGACACCTTTCACATGAACATTGAAGAGCGCTCCATTGGTGATGCGATCCGCGCAGCCGGGCCACGTTTGCGCCATTTCCATGCCTGCGAAAATGACCGCGGCGCGCCCGGTTCCGGCCATGTACCCTGGTCGGATGTCGCCCAAGCGCTACGTGACATCTACTACGATGGCCCCGTGGTCATCGAATCGTTCACGGATAAAGTCAAGACCATCGCCCGCGCCGCGGCAATCTGGCGGCCATTTGCGGCGAGCCAAGATGCGTTGGCGCAGGATGGGCTGATGTTTTTGAAGGAGCTGCTGAATAAGTAATCGGTAACAAGTAAGTTGTAATTGTGAATAGCTCGTTGACGAGCATGTCGCATTACAACTTACCGATTACTTATTCATTATTACCTGTTATTGAGGTTTTTATGCCCAAAACTATCGCCCTGATCGGCGCGCTGGACACCAAAGGCCACGAGTTCGCCTTTGTCAAACAGGAAATTGAACGGCGCGGCCATCACACGCTGACAATCAATACAGGTGTGATCGATGAGCCGATCTTTGCGCCCGACATCGCCGCGCAGACGCTGGCCGAAGCGGGTGGTTCAACGCTAACCGAATTGCGCGCCCAAGCGGATCGCGGGAAAGCGATTGAGATCATGGGGCAAGGCGCAGCCGTGATCGTCAAGAAGCTTTTTGACCAGGGCAAAATCGAGGGCATCTTGGGCATGGGCGGCTCGGCGGGGACCGTGGTTGGCACGGCCGCCATGCGCGCGCTGCCACTTGGTGTGCCTAAGTTGATGGTCAGCACGCTGGCCTCAGGCGATGTGAGCGCGTATGTCGGCACCACCGACATTGTAATGATGCCATCGGTGGTGGATGTGGCGGGCATCAACCACTTCAGCGCCCGCGTCTTTGCCAATGCGGTAGGCGCAATCGTGGGTATGGTAGAAACAACGCCACCATCCATTGGAGCAAAACCGCTGATTGCGGCCTCGATGTTTGGTAACACGACCAAACTGGTGGATCGTTGTCGTGAATTGCTGGAAAAGCAAGGCTACGAAGTGCTGGTTTTTCATGCGACCGGCACGGGCGGGCGCATGATGGAAAGCTTGATCGACGCCGGTTATATCACTGGTGTGTTGGATGTGACCACGACCGAGTGGGCCGATGAGTTGGTCGGTGGGATGTTGGGCGCAGGGCCGAACCGGCTGGACGCCGCCGCCAAACATGGCATTCCACAGGTGATTGCGCCAGGCTGCCTGGACATGGTAAACTTCTGGGCGCGGTCCACTGTGCCGTCGCAGTTTGAGGGGCGATTATTCTACGAGTGGAACCCCAACGTGACCCTGATGCGCACGACGGTGGCAGAAAACACAAAACTCGGTCACATTTTAGCCGAAAAAGCCAATCAAGCGACGGCGCCTGTGGCATTCTTTTTGCCCTTGCAAGGCATCTCGGTGCTGGATTCGCCCGGCGGTGAATTCTGGCAACCGGAGGCGAACAAGGCGCTGTTCGATGCGATCAAGAAAAATGTGCGCGCGGATATTCCGGTCTATGAACTGGACAATAATATCAACGATCCAGCGTTTGCCGAGGCGGTTGTGAACAAGTTATTAGAATTTTTACATAGGAACGAAGAGATTTAACGCAGAGACGCAAAGAAGTAAAGCATAATTCTGGCGTTCTTTGCGCCTCTGCGTTGAAAAAATGAGGATGATATGCCATTTATCTCAAGAGAAGAAGCCCTACGCCGTCTAAACCAAAATGTCAAAGAAGGCAAGCCGATTATTGGCGCCGGCGCAGGAACGGGGATCACGGCCAAATTCAGTGAACGCGGCGGCGTAGATTTGATCATCATCTACAACTCTGGGCGCTATCGCATGGCTGGGCGCGGCAGTCTAGCGGGCATGTTGCCCTATGGCGACGCCAATGCGATTGTCGTTGAGATGGCGGGTGAAGTACTGCCGGTGGTCAAAAATATAATGGTGCTGGCCGGCGTCTGCGGCACCGATCCGTTTCGGCTGATGCCCGTCTTTTTGCGTCAGATTAAGGAGATGGGCTTCGACGGGATTCAGAATTTTCCTACGGTTGGCCTGTTCGAGGGCGTCTTTCGGACGAATCTCGAAGAAACAGGGATGGGCTACGGCCTGGAAGTTGACATGATTCGCCAAGCACACGCGTTGGGCTTGCTCACCTGTCCCTATGTCTTTAACCCCGACGAAGCCACAGCGATGGCGCAAGCCGGCGCCGATGTGTTGGTTCCGCACATGGGTTTGACGACCAAAGGCGAGATCGGTGCGCACACGGCCTTGACCCTGGCAGAATCGGCCAAACGCGTGCAAGCGATGCGTGACGCCGCAGTCAAAGTCAACCCTGATATTTTGGTGCTCTGTCATGGCGGGCCAATTGCCGAGCCAGCAGATGCGCAATACATTCTTGACCACACCGAAGGCGTGGTTGGTTTCTTTGGGGCATCGAGCATTGAACGGCTGGCAACCGAACCGGCCATCGAACAACAGGCGCGGCGCTTTACCGCAATTCGCAAAGCATAAGGATAAGCATGGGTAGTCAGGCTATTATTTTCATTGTCGGTTTTCTGATCATTCTGGGTCTGTTCATCACCTTTATCCGCGCCGTGGCTAGCCGACTGAATGACAAGGTGGCGCAGCGCACCTTCGACACCGTGGAACGGGTGATTATCACCGGCATCATCGTCGGTGTCGTTGGCATGTTCCAGCCCTGGCTGTTCATTGGCTACAAATATGGCTTTTTCTTGCTACTTTTTTCCACGCTAGCCTTTATTGTCTGGAGCCATATTACACCAGCGGCCACACGCTATGATGAAGAAGTAGTGGTCCATTCTTAGACGAGGTTAGCCGCTGATTTATTCTGTTTCGTTGATTGTGCCAAATTCCAGAATTCTACCAAAGGAGTAAGACTATGCATCTTTCCATGCACAACTGGATGCGTGCCGAACCCATCGAAGTGACGATCCGCCGCCTGGCGAAATATGACTACAAAAGCATCGAAATCAGCGGCGAACCAGAGAAATACGACATCAAAGCCGTGCGCCAGTTGCTCAAAGAAAACGGATTAAGTTGCTGGGGCGCGGTGACGCTGATGTTCCCTGGCCTCAATTTGCCCTCCAGCGACGAAGCGACGCGCGTCAAATCGGTCAAATATGTCAAAGACTGTATTACGATGGTCAAAGAACTAGACGGCCACGAGATCACCGTGGTGCCGGGCACCGTGGGCAAGGTTTCACCCGATTCAACGCCGGAAAATGAGTGGCAATGGGCGGTCGAAGGCATGAAAGAGATTTATGCGCACAGCCAACAAGCGGGTGTCAAAATCGCGATTGAGCCACTAAACCGCTTTGAAACTTACTTCATCAGCCGCGGCGATCAAGCATTGGCGCTGGCCGAAGCCGTTGGCCCCGACTGCGGCGTCTGTCTGGATGCCTTCCACCTGAACATCGAAGAAGCCAACATGTACGACGCCATTCGGCGTGCCGGCAAGCGGCTGGTGGATTTCCATGTCGCTGACAATAATCGTCTGGCCTGTGGCATGGGCGCCATCGATTGGCCCAAGGTCATCAGCACGCTGCGAGAAGTAGGCTATGACGGCGCGCTGACCGTCGAATTCGTCGCCCCGATCGACCGCACACCGGCCAATCCTTTCCCCGATGCGATCGAGACCAATCCGACGAACATCAGCCCAGAACAACTCAAGTTCATCCAAGACCACGGCAGCAGCCTGCTCAGCGAAAGCTTCTATGATTCACTGGTCGAGCGCTGTGCGAAGACGTTGTTGCCATTAATTTAATCAGGAGTAGGGATTAGGCTGGTTGCGCCTGTATCCCACCTAATCCCTACTCCCCTACCTCCTACTGCCTAACCCTTATGATTATTCGCGACGTAGATGCCGTCTGGCTGCATTGTCCAATTCCATACGAAAAACAACATGTCTCCGACTTCGGACGCCTATCCAGCTTTGATTGCGCGCTGGTGACGATTACGATCGAGGATGGCAGACAAGGCTTTGGGGAAGCCAAGGCCGCGGTCGGCAGCGCCGGAGTTTGCGCCGCGCTGGTCACTTGTGTGCAGCACGAGTTGAAGCCAATCTTGGTCGGCCAGGATGCACGCCAGATCTCGCGCCTGTGGGAATGCATGTACAACGGCACGCGCGACCATTACGCCCTGGCGCGTGGCCGGGCATTCCCGATCCTAGGCCGGCGCGGACTCAGTATTTCGGCCATGAGCGGCGTCGATATGGCGCTGTGGGATTTACTGGGCAAACACCTCGGCACCTCGGTTGTCCAATTGCTGGGCGACACGCTGCGTGAGCAAATGCCAGCGTATGCCAGTGGTGGTTGGGCCGACCTGGACAAGATCGGCGAGCAGGTGCAGAGCTACGTCGCCCGTGGTTTCAAGGCCGTCAAAATGCGCGTTGGCGTGATGGACGGTGATCTAATCACCAGCGTTGAACGTGTGCGCACCGTACGCGCCGCGCTGGGACCCCAAATTGCTATCATGGCAGATGCCCACGGCACCTACAGCGTGCCCGAAGCCAAACGCTTTTGCCGAGCGTTAGAAGACGTTGATCTGCGCTGGTTCGAAGAGCCAATCAACGCCGACAACCGGCATGGCACCGCTGAAGTGCGCGCTGCAACCAGCATTCCGATCGCCGCAGGGGAAAGCGAGTTCACTCGTTTTGACTTCCGCGACCTGATCGAGGCGCGCGCTGTAGACATCTTGCAGCCCGATCTGGCGATCTGCGGTGGCATCACCGAAGGACGTCGTATTGCGGCCTTGGCCGATTCCCAGCAGCTAGAGTTAGCTCCCCATTGCTGGGGATCGGCCTTCTCTTTCATGGCCGGGGTCAGTTTGGCCTTCGCCAGCTCCACCGCCACCATCATCGAATTTTCCGTGGGCGCCAACCCAATGTTGTTTGACCTGGTGCAGGAAAAGATCGAAGCCGTAGATGGGATGATTGTCGCGCCGACGCGCCCTGGTTTGGGGGTGACGCCGAAGCAAGAATTTATCGATGAATTCAAGATGATGGGATAAAATATATAGCGGTAAGGCTGTAAAATTAAGATGAACCCAACCCTTGTCGCCGTCAATCCACACTTCCACGAAGGGCATTCCCGATCGGTTGCGATTCCTGTTTTCATTCCTCAGTTGGATGAGGTGCGCACCCTGGCTGGGCGCCTACATAAGGTTGGACAATCGGATCAGGATCGAGGATGGGGCTGGGAAGTTATCTGTCAATTACCCAAGCCTAAAGGCGTTGGGCTTGTCCCTGGCGCTACTATCTGATAGTGCTAGATAGCATCCGAGACATTAGGCCAATTGACATTGGCCCTCACCAGTCCGAAGACTGGCTAGTTTAACGAACTTTCGTTCGCACGTTCAAGATTTTACCTAAACGACGTTTGCCGCTTAGAACCGTGTATCTTGAGTTTTTAATGTACTGTGCCCAACGGTTGCTCTAGCAAACTAGAGTGCCTTTAGCACAGATATAGTATACCACATTGGGAGGAAAAATATAGTGTCAAAACGCGCCCAGAGGGCTCCCGAACGACCACAGAATCACAGTGAAGGGAACGGCAATAGGGGGCAGGCTAAAGCCTCGCTTGGCAGTAGCCAAACGCACAGCTTTAAGCCCTCATATCCCAAAACTGAAGCATTGGGTGTCACGGACTTTTCCTCATGAAAAATAAACGTAGAAAGTAGAGATTTTTAATGGCACTATGAACACAGAAGGCGGTGATTCTGTTTCAAGGTGACGATAGAAGAAAGGGGCCTTTCTCCTTCAAGCCTGGAGTATAAGATATGCATCTGCACGATTTCGTTTCAATGCTCTCGGGTTTTCAGTGCGAAAGGCGAGTAATAAACAGTGAATATAAGATAAGTACTTGTCCAGAACAAAATGCTATAGGTTTCATTTTGGGGGATTAAGCAAATTTGTTTCTGTAAAAAGCGCAGTATGGTGGATGTTGCATGTTAAAAAGCTTTCTTTAAAGGGAAGGGGTCAACGAGATGTAGACTTTGCCCGTTTCCCATTCGTCTGAGCATTCCATCGCCAGCGCTGTCACGAGACGCAAGCAAGCGTTCTCATTCGGAAAGATCCCAACCACGCGAGTACGCCGCTTGATTTCCTGGTTCAACCGTTCGAGCCCATTGGTGGTGCGCATGAGTCGGCGGTGGGTTTCGGGGAAATCAAAGACGGTCAAGCCTTCGGGCAGGTTAGCTTCGAGCCAATCGGCCAACTTAGGATAACGCTTGGCATAGTGTTGGACCGTCTTGGCAAGCAACGCATCGGCTTCAATGCGATTCGGCGCATTGAAAATGGCACGGATGGCGGCGGCCACTTCGGCCTTCATATCCTGGCGGGGAACGTAGGCTTGGGCATTTTGTGGCCGATGAAACTGCGCCCAGCGGGCACCCGGCTGCCACGGGACACCGCCAAAGACCGCCTGCCGCGCTTGTTTAAGGCCGGCATGGGCATCACTGATAATCAGATGAATCCCACCCAAGCCACGGGCGACCAGGCCTTGCAGAAACGTACGCCAATGCACGTCCTGTTCACTCAGCGCGACCGAAACACCCAGGATGTGCCGCTTGCCGGCGGCATTCACGCCACGAGCGATAAGCACGGCGGCGGGTGCCCCCAGGGCGCGCACCTGCCCATCGATGCGCACTTTTTCGTACCGCGCATCCAGAAACAGATAGGGGCAAGCACCCAGCGGTCGACTCCGCCACTGAGCCAAAACGTTGTCCAGTTGGCTCGCCGCTTGGCTGACTTGGGTGGAGGAAACTTCACACCCACAGAGTTTCTCGGTGATCGCCGCCACTTTGCGGGTCGAGACGCCTTGCACATACATCTCAGCCAGCGCCAACGTCAACGCCCGCTCACTGCCGGGTACCCCCTGGGTGCCTTTTTCCAAGGCTCGGGGATAGAAATTGCCTTCCCGTACCTGAGGCACGTGACACTCCACAGGGGTTAAAACGCCGTGGCTTCTCAGTAGATTATCTACTGAGCTACAGACGAACTAGGTTCGTTTGTCTGGGCGGTGTCTCGCCATTTACGCAGAACCCGCACATTATGCGGGATACGATACTTGATGTCGGTGGGCGCTGGGATTTTCCCCG
>JBBREZ010000311.1:0-8334 GCA_038225095.1 Caldilineales bacterium | reverse complement strand
GGCAAAACTGGGGTTGGTCAACACCTTTTGGCCGTTGATCATACCGGAATGGCTGACCAATGGCTACAATGTTTTTCTGCTGCGCCAGTTTTTTATGAGCATCAGCACCGAACTAGACGACGCCGCCCGCATTGATGGCGCCGGCTGGTTCACCATTTATTGGCGTATTTTGATCCCGCTGGCTAAGCCCGCAATTGGCGTGATCGCAATTCAAGCCTTTGCCTGGAACTGGAATAACTATTTTGACCCGTTGATCTATCTCAACGAACCCAGCAAACTGACGGTTGCCGTCGCGTTGCGGCTCTTTCAAACGCAACAATCCGATCATATTCCTGAAACGATGGCGATGACCGTGGTCGCGTTGATCCCGATCCTATTGGTCTTTTACGTCGCCCAGGCCAAATTTATTCAAGGCATCGTGATTTCGGGCGTCAAGGGCTAAAGAATAGTTAATGGTTAACGATAAGCGGTTAATGGTTAATGGGTGGCGACTATTCTTGATGTTCATTACCCATTGGAAAGGTTTTTCCATGAAAATCGGACTCAATTCCGGTATCTTTCCCGCCACTTGGTCGCCTGCCGAAAAAGTGGCGGCAACGGCGCGCGTGGGGGCAACCGGGCTGGAACTCAACATTGACGGCAACCAATTGTGGACGCAACGCTTAGACCACGAAGCGCGTCGCGCCCTTCGCCAGCAGGCTGAAGCGGCCAATGTCGCCATAACCTCACTCTGCATGAACGCCCACTGGATTTTCAACTTGACCAGCCCGAATCAACGTATTCGCGAGCTTGGGGTCAGTTTGATGCTCGACGCGCTTGACATGGCGCATGACCTGGGCGCCCATGCCGTGTTGATCCCTGGCTGCGATCAGGATGAATCACCCGCCAACAAGTGGGAACTCTTCCGTGATGGGCTGCGCCAAGGCATTGCCCGCGCCGAAGAGAAGGGGATAAAGTTGGCTCTCGAAGGCGTCGGCAAGCCATTTCTTTTGGATACGGCCAAGCTATTGCAGATGATCGATGCCTGTGGCGGCTCGGCGGCTTTGGGTATTTATCTAGATATAGGCAATTCCACAAGCAGCGGGCTGGATCCCGTCGCAGAGGTGCGTGCCGCGCGCGGGCGCGCTGTATTAACCCATGTAAAAGATTGGAATCCGACTAATCCGCCTGAACGCTATCTGGGCGCAGGCGCTGTCAATTTCGCCGCATCATTCGCTGCCTTGCAAGAGATTGGCTACAACGATTATGTGCTTGTCGAACTGCCGCCCGATCCGGTTGACCCGGACGCAGCTGCGCGCAAGTCTGTGGAATTTTTAAGCGCAATGGCGTAATTACCCATGCCCGTGAGTGCATTGCACTGGTTACACTATTTTCCCACTCAGAAACCGTTTCCTGACCAGTGCGCTGCATTCACCCGCACCAACAGGTTTGTAGCCTGCGAATCGCGCTACAATTAAGGCACACCCTCAATATCAACAGTCGTCTCTATGGTTTGGCTGCGTCCATCTTTAGCATGGACAGTAGCGACAAGGCGGTGTTGTCCGTTATGGATCTGCGGCCCGTTGTCCGGCCAGCGGTAGTAATTATCGCCAAAGTTAAATACGTTACAATCTGGTTCACCGCCGCCGAAAGCGCAATAATGGACGGTGCTTTCCACATGGTGATAGACTCGTTTACCATTTGGGCCAAAGATGTCCATGTCCACGTGGTCAATCCCATCACCGTCCTTACTGCCGACATCAGGATTATAGGCTTTCACCTGGAAGACTAAGGCGTCGGTTACGTTGTTATCGGTGTTGCCAGCGCCCGTTTGGGCAAGCTCGGCAAAAAGGTCTGTCGTTGTTGCGGGCCGTTGCTTTGCGTCAGCAATTGAGAAGTTGAAATTCCAAGTGGCGTCATCGCCATACTGCGGGTGGATCCCGATCTGGGCTGTGTAATTGCCGTTGTAAACTGGATTGCCATTCGGCCAGCGGAAGTTGCTTTGGGCAAAGATCAGCAGCGAGCAGAGCGGGTCGCTGCCGCCAAACAGGCAGTACGGCGCACTCGCTTCCTGGTTTTGGTACACAACATCACCGGTTTCATTATCGATGATTGAGAAGGTGACCGTGTGAATGCCATCCCCATCCCGATTGCCATGCTGCGGATCAAATACTTCAACCTGCATGGCAATCCGCCCGCGAAAAACCATGGGGTTAGTCACCTGAGCGTGGGGAATCCGTGGCAGCAAGACATAACGCCCTTCCTTGGTATTGCGGTCGCCGCGCAGGCTTAGATTGCCATTTTCGCCATCGACTGGTAAATCATCAATCACAATTGGCGTTGCGGTGGGTGGGACTTGCGTGGCAGTGGGTGGGACCGAAGTTGCCGTGGGCGGCATCGGAGTAGGCGTGTCGGTTATCTGTGCCGCCGTTGTGCTGGTCGCTGGCACAGGGGCAATGGTCGTAGCCTGCGTTGGCACGATCGCCGTGAGCGTCGCTGCGACGGCAGTGGCCACGGTGTCCGGCTGTGGGGCATTTGTTGCTCCACAAGCGGTCAACACGAATCCCAAAAATAGCATACTGCCTAAGTTGAGCCACGGTATTCGCTTCACGTTCCGCCTCCTTCTAACTGCTTCAACGCTTTTTCGACATCCGCCTGCCGGGGTTGACAGTTTTTGGCGATGACATCTTCGTGTAAAATCTGGTCCAAAGGCGCTTTATCACCCTGCGCTATACAACTGGCAAATGCGGCGCTTGCCTGATCAAAGTGCTGTTTTTGCCCGGCCTTGTCATGCAATTCACGGTCAACATCGGCCTGTTGAAAATGGGCAGCACCCAGCGCCAGATACGCTTGAGCGAGCAACCGGTATTGCTGCGCGTCTACCAGTGGTTGGATCAAGCCTTGGATCGTTGTTGTGGCTTTATCAAAACTCGCATTGGCATTGACAAAATCTTTGTTCACATAGTAGGTCTGGCCGGCGGTCCGTAAGGCCAGGGCCAGCGCCAGACGGGCGATACTTTGCATGAGCGGGTCTTGGGTTTGTTCGGCCAGGGCCACGCTTTGTTGATAATTCGTCAAGGCAATTTCCAGTGCGCTTGGTTGTAAAAGCCGCTTTGCCGGGGGTAGCCGTTGCGCGCGGCGGTAAAAGACGCCCCCCAACACAATCTGAGCTCGGGCATAATCCGGTTCAATCGCCAACGCTTTGCGCACGGCCTGCTCGGCGGCCTTATCATTATCCAAAAAGAGCGCCTCACGTCCGATGAAAAAATAGAGAACTTCTTTGCCATCCGCATCTTGCCAACTGGTCAAGCTGGTTTCGGCTTGCTTAAAGATAGCCAGCGCATCGTGCGGGCGGCCCAACAAATCGAAGGTGAGACCGGCGGTTAAATAAAAAAGCGCACTGGTCCGCGTCTTAAGATTATCGCCGATCGCAATGTTGCTCAAGAGACCACTGGTCTGGTCGGACAGCGGCACTGGAATCGGCCGGCCCAGCAAATAGTGCCCAATGATCGTGCTAGTCTCCGGCTTCAGATCCGGCGTAATATAAAACTCAAGCGCCAAGCCAGCCGGGGCTGTCCTGTTAACATTGCCATAGATCACCATGTGCGCCCCAACCTTAGTGGCCAGCGCCGCAGCGGCCTGTTCCCGATCCTTGGGTGTATTCCCTTTGATTACCCCAAACTTGACATTCTTACCGGGGATATCGGGGCTATCCTGCCAGATCTGCACCTCACCCAGCTTGCCTAAGTCAGGGTTTTTGGCATATTCGCCTTTCAACGTTGCATAGACCCAGGCACTGAGCAAATGACCATTATCGGTCGCCTGCACCTGGTCATTGGCGGCGAGTTCGCCAAAATCGGCCACGGCAATATTGAACTGGCCAGTCATGCGCAAGGGTTTGGCAAAGTAGCGGCCAAAGGCAAGCGCGCCCACGCTGATCGCAATCACCACCAGGCCGCCCGCGATCAGCAGCGCCAAAAATAGCGGAATTTGCAGCGTCCCAATTTGGATGACGTTTTTGCCAACGACAATGTTACGCGCGTCTTCGCCGATTTGGGCGGCAATCGTGTCACCAGGCTCAGATCGACACAGGGAGCGCTTTAACCAATTTTGGTTCTTGCTGTCGTCAGGGTTGTGATTGGGTGTTTCGCTCATACTCCTTATAGTACACTAAAATAGCTACTGAATCTGAATTTGAATCTCTCTAGTTACACTACGTCCGTCTTTAGCGTACACTGTGGCGCGTAACGTGTGTGGCCCACTTTGCACGCGTGGTCCACCTTGAGACCAGCGAGTCTCACCAACCGTAAAGTCGAATGGATTGCAGTCTGGCTCGCCGCCACTAAAGGCGCAGTAATGGGCACTGCTTTCTTTGTGATGGTAGACTTGTTGACCATCCGAGCCAAAGATGTCCATATCTACATGGTCGATGCCATCGCCGTCGTTGCTACCCACGTCCGGGTTGTAGGCTTCCGCCTGAAAGATCAAAGTATCAGAAGCATTGAAATTAGTGTTGGCAGCGGGTTGGACAATGTTCAAAACCAGGGCGGTCTGTGATTGGTTGCCATTTTGATTGTTCCCATTACCTTGATTACCGCCGCCCCCCTGACCTGGTATATCGATCACAAAATTGACACTCCAATTCACTGAATTGTTTTGACCTTTTAGGTGAACGTCAGCATCGATTCGGTATTCACCGTTCTCAATCGGCTGATGGGTGCTCGGCCATTGGGCGTTTGGTTTAAGCGCCAATACATTACAGTTCGGCTCGCCGCCGCCAAATGAACAGTAGGCTGCACTCCCTTCTTTTTGCATGTGGACCGTTGTCTCGTCGCCATTGGCATCGGTTTTCTTGATCGAGAAATCAACATAGTCGATCTTTCTGTTCTTCTCGGTGCGTGTAACATCCAGGCGGAAATACATGCGATTGCGAAAAAGGTAGGTATTGTCACCTTGATCGGTGGCCATACCTTGTTCAGTATACATTCTGCCCTTAAAGTTGCCACCTGGCTCACCGCCTTGCAAGGCCAGAAAAGCCGGCGGCGTAGGCGAAGGAATCTGCGCAATGACCGTAGGCGGAATGGCCGTTGGAGGCACGGCTGTCGGCGTAGACGGGATCACACCCAACGGCAGGGTGCTGCTATCGCTGTTGCATGTTACATACGCCGCGGCCACCCACCCAACTGGCCCGCCAGGCAAAATTTGCACCTGAAGCCAGTCGTTCGCTGCTGTGCGTGCCAGCGGGTGTAATTGAGCGGTGGCGGCCAATGTGCTCACGGGCGCATAAAGCGTACTGGGGCCACTGCGCAAATTCAATTTAGTCTTTGCGGTGCATAGCGCCGCAGCCTGGGATAACCCGGCAAGCGTGGGTATACTTGTGGCCGTCGCCTGATTGGTGAGCGGTGTCGTATCGGTTGTCGTCTCAGTTTGGGTGGCCGGATTGGTCAAGGTTAACGTGAGCGAATAGGCACCGCGATCACTCGTTTTGCTGCCACTCGCCATGAGCATATAGTAGGCTGTGTTGGTCAGGGTAAAATTTTCGATCAATGAACTAATTGTCCCGCTGTGCGCTTTACCTTCCGCCAATTTATTGACACCGGTTGCATTCATCAGGGCAAGGCTTGGCGTAAATTTAGCGCTGGTCATCGCAATATTGATCATCTGGCCCTGACAACCATGAAAACTCCAGGCGTTGCCAAAGCGGTTGTCAAGCTTGCCGGTGATCGTTTCACCGGTATTGACCATGCCATCTACATCGGTGGGTGGGTGATCATTGAGCGTTAACGTCAAGGTATAGGCACCCTGATCACTGCGCCGTTCTGGGCCGGCGATGATGTGATAAGCGCCATCGGTTGGCAACGTAAAACTACCAATCTGGGCCTGGTTGCCAATTGACGACTGTTCTGCCAAACTAGGCTGGTCTAGATTCGCCGCCAGTTCGAGGTAGGGGCTGAACGTTGCGCTTTGCATGGTCGCTGTGATCACATCCCCGCGACAACCGTAAAATGTCCACCACTCGCCCTTAAAGTCAACGACGGCACCCTGCACCGGCGCGCCAAAAGGGATAGTTTTGACTGGCTGGCTGTGGGCGATCGATGCGAACAAGGAAATACTTAAGGTAAAAGCACTGATGAGCGTAACGGCCAACAGACCCAGCGAGACGCGCCGGTCAACGGTATACAGCTTATGTAACGAGCAGTTCATGGTTTTTTTCCTAACGTATCCAAAGTATCGCGTGCCTCTTTTTGATAAGGCGTACAGCCGCAGTCAAGGAGATGGGTGACGATAAACGGTTTGGCTTCAATCCGTGGGCGTTGGTCGAGACACTGTTGATAATAACCCAACGCCTGGGTGAGCGATGTAATGGCCTGCGCATGCTTGTCCTGCCCCTGTTGCTTATCCTTATTATTCAACGCCACGTTCTCTTCGACCAGGTTAATATGCGCTTGCAATCGATTTGCCAATGCCAGGCTAAAACTGGCCCACGCCAGGTAATCAAAGCGCTGGGCTTCGGTAAATGGCCCCAGCACCTGCCCCAATTCCGCGCGTGATTGAGCAAGCATCTGATTGGCCGCATCCATCTGATTGGCAAAGATATAGGCTTGACCCTGCGTTTGATGGACAATGCCCAATGCCATCCGCGCTTGATTGGCCAGCGCCGGCCAGGGCGACGTTGGCGCCAGTTTCAAGGCCTGTTCATCGTATTGCGCGGCTAAGGTTAAGTCGGCTAACGCCGCCTCTGCTGTAGTCGCGGCCTGGTCGAAGGAGCCGTGGTCCACACATTGCGCCAATGCCGCTGGCAACGTTCGCCCGCGCAGATAATAAAGCTGGGCGCGGTCGGCATAAACGCTGCCCAGCGTGATCAGCGCGTTGACATAGGTGTGATTAAGGGCCAGTGCCCTTTGCAGGCGGTCAATCGCCAAGTCATAGCGGCGCTCCACCAAGGCTTGTTGGCCGATAAAGAAATAGAGCACTTCCTTGCCCTCGTTTTCCTTCCAGGTTGGCAATGCTTGCTCCGCTTGCAACAAAAGCGCCAGCGCCGTTGCGTTATCGTTGACCCAACTATGGGTTAGGGCCAGCGTCAGCCAGAACATGGCTTTGGTGCGCACCGCCAGCGATGGGCTCACCATCGTTTTCGCCAGGACGGCGTTTTGCTCAATTTCCGACAAAGACATACCAACCGCAATCGCAACCCCCAACCGGTGACGGCCTACAATGGCATCGGGTTCATTTGTGATCGTCGGCGCTTTGACATAAAATTGCACCACCAGCCCCTTTGGATCTTCGTTTTCCGTTAGATAGCCGTAGATCACCATGTCGGCGTTAATGCGTTGCGCCAATGCGGCGGCCGCCTGGGTTCGCGCCTGTTCTGTGCTGCCTTTGATCACACCAAAGGTGACATTCTTGACAGTACTCCCCTGGCTATCTTGCCAGATGGTCAAATTTTCTTTGAAGGCGCCAATCTGCTTGGCATTAGTATACTCTGTTTGGAGTTGGTCAAAAACAGTTTTGCTCAAATCTGCGCCAAAAGTGGAAGAGAGCACCTTGCCGTCAGCCGTAAGTACGCCAAAATCCGCGATCGCAATATTAAAACCACCGGTCATCTGGCTCGGCCACCAGATGGGCTTCACGAGCGGATAGACCAGAAAACCGACAATGATCAGCAACGCCAGGGTAATCGCGTAGATCGGGACGCTTAAATTGCGCCCACCTACATTGATCTGAACATTGTTCTTGCCGATGACGACATTGCTGGCGCCTTCCCCCACCTGACCAATGATGACATCGCGCCAGGTGAAGGTGCGCCAGCGCTGCCATTGGCGGAGCGCCCAACTTTGTTGTTTTTGCGGCTCCTCACCCGGCTGTTCGTCGGCCATGCTTGGTTGATTCTTTCCTGTTTACAATAGATCCCGTCAGCTGAGCGTTAAGGCTAGGCTGTTTTATGTTGTATCTGTTGAGCGTTGCCTAAACTTTGAAGCGGATGTCACACTGCACAGCTTTCGCTTAAACATTGCGCAGTGTGACAAGCAACCGCGTATTCAATTGTTGATGAATCACTTGGGCGCTAGCCAGCCGTTCTGACACGTCAAGCGCTAGTTTATTCGCTTCAAAATCTTCTTCTCGAAAGCTTTCGCTTGACTAGTCGCACTTGTTAACGTAAACGTTGGGCGGCGGGTTTTTTAAGCATATGATCATTGATAAACGCTAGTTTTTGTATGACCATGTTGGATATGCTCTCAGCCTGTTGCCTATTGTATAATCCTTTTCATGCAGTACGTAATTGATTCCTGGTTGATTGGAGAAAATCCATGGCAACGGCTAAACTCACGATAGACTTGCCCGAAGCTTTGTGGC